>NZ_JAPZLB010000013.1:0-182345 GCF_033804635.1 Mycobacterium sp. RTGN4
CCCCCCCCCCCGGGCGCCCCCCCCCCCCCCCCCCCCCCCCCCCCGCCCCCCCCCCCCCAGCGTCGCGCCCCGCGGGGCGTGGTGGCCGGCGCCCCCCCCCCCCCCCCCCCCCCACTCCACAAATCGCAAGTCCTACGCGATCAATTCCACGTGCGTGGCATCGGCGACGGTCGCGTATCGCTCGGGGTTGCACGTCAGCACGATGACCTGTGAATCGCCACCGAAGGCGTTGAAGACTTCACCCATCTTGGTCAGCCGGACCGCGTCGGTGAAGCCGAGCGCATCGTCGATGACGACCGGGACGCCGTCCTCCTTGGCGACGAGAGCGGCCCCGGCCAGCCGCGCCACGACGCCCAGCTGCTCCTTCGCGCCGCCCGAAAGCGAGTCGTAGGGCACGGTCCGGCCAGCCAGCGTGCGGCTGCAGATGTTGAGCTCTCCGTCGATCTCCACCTCGAAGTCGTCCCCAAACACGATGCGGCCCAAGCGTTCGACCTCGCTTCGGAACGGGTCGACGTACCGCAGCCGTGCCGCGTCGCGGTGCCGCGTCATGACCGAACGCAACAACGAGGCTGCACTCGAACGACGCCGCAGCCGCCCGTATCCGGCCTCGGCGTGTTCACGTTCGGCCTCGGCGGTGTCGAGCCTGCCCTGTCGGCCTTCGCTGCCGAACACCTTCAGCTGTGCCGCGACGTCGCGCAACTGCTCGCCGATTTCGTCATGTCGGCTGGCGAGCGTAGCGGCGATGTCGCAGGCAGCGGCCAGCTCGTCAGCGACCGCGTCGGGCGCGAGCCCTGCGAGTTCTGCCTCAAGCGCTTCGGCCTGCTGCGCGGCGCCGTGCGCCCGTTCGGCGGTGGCGGCGGCCTTCACCGCCAACTGCTCGTCGGTGGCCGAGCTACGCAGCTGGCCCAATTTGTCTGTGGCCTTTGCCAACTCGGCTTGGGTGGCCGCCAACTTCTCAGACAGCACGGTGGCCTTGGTGGTGAGCTCACCCGCCGCCGCAGCGGCCGTCGTCGCGGCTTCGCGGAGCGCCAGGGCATGCTCGCGAGCGGGCCGATGGGCAGCATTCGCCGACTCGAGCTCGACGCAGGCAGTCTCGGCATCGCCGGTGCAGTCCGCAGGAACGCCCAGTCGGAGCTCGACCACCTTCGCGCGTAGGGCTTCGACGTCGTCGTCCCCGAGCAGGCCGTTGCGCGTCGCACTCGCCCGGTCCCTGGCCGTCTCGACCTCGCGCCGCCGCTGGTCCATTTCGCGGGCGGCGGCCACGTCGGGCACACCCGCGCGCTGCAGCACCGCTGCGAGTGCGCCGCGCGCCGAGTCAAGCTTGTCCTGAGAATCCGCGGCCGGCGCGCCGGGCACGATGCGCACGGAGAGCACGCCGGGCGCGTCGACGTCGGTGGTCGAGGTAGCGGCGACGGAATGCACCGAGCCCGCCGCGAGCTCGATCAGCTCGCCGGCGACACGCACCTCGATGTCGGCGACCGCGGTGACTTCGACTCGGGCAGAGGCCAACTCGGCCTGCATGACAGCGCGATCGACGGCCGCGTAGGCCGTCTCGACCTCGCGCATCAAGGACTCCGAGACGGTGATCTTGGCCAGCACCTCATCGCTGTTGCGCAGCTCACCGCAGAGCACCTCGATCTTGGCGATGCGCTTGGTCAGCCGATCGGCTTCGTCGCGGCGGGTGATGGCATCGACGGCCTGGCGCGCATCCTGGACCCGCACGTCGCTTGCCTCGGCAGCTACGCGCGCGGTTTCGGCAGCTGCCGCTGCGGCCGCGCTGACCTCCGCGGCTGACGCCTGCTCCTCCACGACCCGCTGAACGGATGCGGTCAATTCCGTGACGACGGCGGCGCGCACTTCGACGTCGGCCGTCAACGAGGCGCGCTCTCCGACCGCCGCAACGGACGCTGCATGCGCGGTCTGGGTGGCCTCGGCGAGCCCGCGGGCCTGCCCAAGCCGCTCGACGAGCGTCGCTATGGTGGCCGCGGCCGCCTGCGCTGCCTCGAGGCGCTGTGCCGCGGCCGTGCGCTCCAGCGCTGCGCGGGCAAGGCGCTCGGTGAGCTCGCCGTGTCGCACTACCGCGCCGTCGACCTCTGCGACTTGGGCCGCGCAGTCAGCCACCTGCGCGACGGCCAGTTCCAGCCGCTTCGTCGCGGCTAGCCACTCCGCGGTGGGCCGGCCCGTGGCCGTGAAGTACTGACGGTATTCCGCGTCGATCTCGTTGACTAGGAGCGGCTCCGTTCCCGACGACGCGACCACCTGGCCGGCCGCCACATCCAGCGCGCGCGACAGGGCGTCACAGCCGGTCAACTCGACCGGAGCCGTCGACGTCGCTTGCAGCACCCGCTGCGCACGCCAGAGTTCCATGTCGACGTGCTCACCGAGAATGCTCAGCACCCGCTCGTGCGCTTCGTCGCCCGTCAGCTGCTCTCGACGCGGGGCGAGCACCGTGAGTTCGGTGAGGGCCTGCTTGTGAAAGCGCTTGCGGTACACGAATCGGTAAGGACCCGTGGATATTTCGGCGATCACCTCGGTCGCGACGTCGGTGTGTGTGGGTTTGACCTGCTTGACTTCCCTTTTGCCCGAGCGGTCTTTGGCCGCCAGCAGTAGGTCGAGCGCCTCGATCATCGACGACTTGCCGATTTCGTTGGCACCGCTGATCACGACCACTCCGCAGTCGGGAAACTCGAGCTCGCGGTGGGCGATTCCGCGGTAGTTCGTCAGGACCAGCCGGTGCAGCTTCACGCCGCGGTCCCCCTGTCGACGAGTCGCAGCAGCAAGGCGAGCGCGGCTTGGGCGGCCTCGGCCTCGGGGCCGTCCGACCGCGCGGTGGCCACCAACTCATCGACGGCGGCGGCTGCGAACCCTCCGACTCCGAGGTCGTCGAACTCACCGTCACAAGGGATCACGGCGAGCTCGGTGTGGCGCTCCCACGTGGTCAGTGCAGCGAACAGCCGTGAGTACCTGTCGAGGCACGCGTCGAGCTCCGCCTTGTCGGTAACCGTCAGCGAGCCCGAGAGTGCGAGCCGCACCACGGTGCACTCCTTGTCGGGCAACAGATCTAGGTTGAGCCCGAGGTCCGTGACGTCACGATCATTGTCGACCGTGTGCCGCAGGGTAAGGAACTTCCAGCGCCCGACGTGGCGTGCACTCACCGACACCGGACGATGCGGGGCATCGGTGTCGATGTCCACGATCAGCACGTGTCCGGGATCCGACTCGACGTCGTCGTAATTGGTGACCTCTGGCGCGCCCGAGTACCAGACCCGGCCGGTGGATCCAACCTCGGTGCGAGAGTGCTTGTCGCCCAACGCCACATAGTGGATGCCGCCGCGCTCGAGCGCCGCCTCGACAGCCTTGAGGCCGATGATCGACGGCTTGTCAGGATCGGGGTCGAGCACATCGACGCCACCGTGTCCGACGAGAATGCGGGTGACGCCATCGGCGGGCAGGTCCAGGAGCAGCTCTGCCACCAGGTCTCGCGTCGGAGCCTTGGAACGCCAAGGGGCGGAGACGATCTGCACACCGGGCGCCACCTCGAGCACACCCGAGCGATCGAGCACTGTGACGTTGTCAGGGCACTCGGCGGTGAACAGCGCACTCGTATACACCGAACCTGCATCGAGCGGATCGTGGTTGCCGGGCAGCAGATACACCGGAACGCCGATGGCACGCATGGCCTCTAGCGACTGCCCGACGACGGCAGGCGCAAGCTGGTTGCTTTCGAAGACGTCGCCCGCAACGACGACGAACTGGGCCCCCGTCTCGGCGACCAGTGCACCGAGCCCGGCGACGACGTCGCGGCGGGCAGCCGAATACCGTGGCTGCGCCTCACCGTTGAGGAAGTGACGGGTCATGCCGAGCTGCCAGTCGGCGGTGTGCACGAATCGCATCTGAGCGGCCCTCCTTCCTGTCGTTAACCGGGGCATGGCGAGTGTAGGTCCGCCGACCGACAAGTCAGCGGACCTCGCGCGGCATGTAGCGGATCACCCGCAGCAACCGGGTGCGCAACCGGTTACCGTAAGTGACGTGAGCACCCCTGACCGCACGTTGTTGCTGCTGAGGCACGCGAAGTCGGGCTATCCCGACGGCGTGATCGACCACGAGCGGCCCCTTGCCCCGCGCGGTGTTCGGGAAGCCGGCCTTGCCGGCGACTGGATTCGGGCAAACGCGCCTGCCGTCGACGCAGTGCTGTGCTCGACGGCTACTCGCACCCGGGAGACCTTGGCCCGTACTCGCATCGACGCGCCGACCCAGTTCGTCGACCAGCTTTACGACTCGACGCCGGGCCTGACGCTCGACGTGATCAATGGGCTCGAGCAGGTCTTCGACTTCGACGTGAGGACGTTGCTCGTCGTCGGCCACGAACCGACCACGTCCGAACTCGCGCTCGGGCTGTACGCCGACGGCGACCACGCGGCCGTCGAACAGATGGCGATGAAGTACCCGACGTCAGCCGTCGCGGTGTTGCGGACCGCCGAGCCATGGTCGCGGCTCGAGTTGCGCGGTGCGACGGTGGTCGCGTTTCACGTGCCTCGGTAGTTGACTCAGCTGCTCGTATTCAGCGTCAGCTCCATCAGCTTGATCGCCATGCCACACGCGTCGATACCCGGAGCCTGAGGGTTCACCCACCAGCCGACCACGCCCGCCGCGTCACTGGCCACTCCGCACGCACCGTTGGCATCGGTGGTGTGCAACACGATCGAGTCGACACCGTTGATGCGCCTGCTCTCGATCTGGTACTTCAGGTTCTGCGCAACCGCACGCTCGTTGTCGAGGCTGCCCTGCTCGAACCAGAACCGGGTGATGTCGATGAGGCCGGCCGGGTTGGCCGCCTGCCAGCGGCAGATCGCGCCAACGAACGTGCTCTGAATGTCCAGTGGGTCGGCGCCGACGGTCTTGGCGAGGATGTCCTCGGTGAGCACGTCGCATTCCTTCAACAGATTCGGGTACTTCTTCATCGAATCGTCGTTGCGCGGCACGTCGGAGGTGCCCTCCTTGGTGGCCGTGCCCTGCACCGTGCGTCCGCAGCCCACCGTCAACGTGGTCGCCGCCAACACGGCGACTACGCCTGCCAGCACTCGTCGGCCTCTACTCATCCCACTCACTTCGCGTTCACGATCGATTGGCGGGTGACTTCCTTCGCGACGGCACACGCATCGGGGTACGGCTTCTGGGCGAAGCTGATCGACCACTCGATGAAGTCGTCGTTGAACTGAATGCCGACCTCGCACAGGCTGATGCCGAGATTGGGATCGTCGCTGTAGGCAATGAACCCGTCGTGACCCTCGATGTTGACGTCCTCCACGCTGGTGCGCGTCAACTCCTCGGTCTTGCGCTCCCGACCGATCGGGCTGCCGCGATACCAGGAGAACGAGAAGTGCGGGCCGAGGATCCCGCCGCCTGCCAACCACTGGCAACCGACCGAGTTGCGGGCGGTCTGGACTAAACCGGGGACCTTGGTCTGATCGGCGATGACCTGGTCGCTGACGCCGCCGCACTCCGGGAACATCGGCCCGTGTTGGGACGCGCCCTGCTGCGGTGCGTTGGTCTGGGGAACGTTCGGCCCCGCCGGTTGGTCCGAACCCCCACAGGCAGCCAATAGCGGGATCATCGCCGCGGCCGCTGCGACGAGCACCTTGACGTTGCGCACCTTGGGCGTGCGGAGCGACGGGATGTTTCCCGCGGTCAGGCCGCCGCGTCTTGCAATCACGCCCGCAACTGTAGCGGCAGCCCGGAACGGCAACCACCGACATGCCGATTGACCTGGTCTTTTCTTGCCACATTTCGCGTCGTGACCGAGCACGGCCCGACCAGGAAGGTATGCGACAGTTACCAGATGCTCTGGGCTCTGCTGCGGCAGCACGTGCGGCCGTACCGCAGGCTGCTGGCCATCGTGGCCGCGTTGCAGGTCGTCAGCACGCTCGCCTCGCTGTACCTGCCCACCATCAATGCGGCGATCATCGACGACGGAGTCGCGAAGGGCGATACCGGCAGAATCACCGAACTCGGCGGCATCATGCTCGCGGTCACCGGCGGGCAGGTGGTGTGCGCCGTCGGCGCGGTGTACTTCGGCTCGAGGGCGGGCATGGGCTTCGGCCGCGACCTGCGGTCGGCCATCTTCCACCACGTGACGGGGCTGTCGGCCGAGGAGACCGCGCGGTTCGGTGCGCCGACGCTACTCACCCGCACCACCAACGACGTTCAGCAGATTCAGTTACTGGTGCAGATGACCTGCACGATGTTCATCACCGCACCCATCATGAGCATCGGCGGCATCGCGATGGCCGTCCACCAGGACGCCGGATTGTCGTGGCTGTTGCTCGTCAGCGTTCCGCTACTCGCGGTGGCCAACTACTGGATCGTGTCGCATCTGCTGCCGCTGTTCCGGACCATGCAACGGCTGATCGACAACATCAACCGCGTGATGCGCGAACAGCTGTCGGGGATCCGAGTCATCCGAGCGTTTGCCAGGGAACCTCTGGAGCGGGTGCGGTTTGGCGAAGCCAGCCAACAACTTTCGGACACCGCCCTTGCGGTGGGCCGCTGGCAAGCGTTGATGCTGCCCGTGACGACGCTGGTGGTCAACGTGTCCAGCGTGGCGTTGATCTGGTTCGGCAGTCAACGCATCGATGCGGGCCAAATGCAGGTCGGATCGCTGATCGCGTTCCTGTCCTACTTCATGCAGATCCTGATGGCCGTGCTGCTGGCGACCATCATTCTGGTCATCCTGCCCCGGGCTTCGGTCTGCGCCGAGCGCATCACCGCCGTGCTGACCACCATCCCGGCGATCGCCAGCCCAGCGCATCCTACGATGCCTTCGGCAGTCACGGGGCGGCTCAGCATCGAATCCGCAACGTTCAGCTATCCGGGCGCTGATCGCCCTGTGCTGCAAGAAGTCTCGCTCACGGCATCACCGGGGACCACCACCGCGGTGGTCGGCTCGACCGGGTCTGGCAAGTCAACGCTGATCTCGTTGGTCTGCCGGCTGTTCGACGTGACGGGCGGAGCGGTCCGCATCGATGACGTCGACGTCCGCGACTACGACATCGAGCAGTTGTGGACGACGCTCGGCGTGGTGCCGCAACGCGGCTACCTGTTCTCGGGCACCGTCGCCGAGAATCTGCGGATCGGCAAGGCCGACGCGACCGCCGACGAGATGTGGGAGGCGTTGCGGGTAGCGGCGGCCGACGGCTTCGTGTCTGCTCATCCCGAAGGACTCGACATGCCCGTCGCGCAAGGCGGCATCAACTTCTCAGGCGGACAGCGCCAACGGCTGGCCATCGCGCGCGCAGTCATCCGCCGGCCCGCCATCTACCTGTTCGACGACGCGTTCTCCGCACTCGACGTCCACACCGATGCACGGGTCCGCGCTGCGCTTCGCGAGGTGTCGGCGACCGCGACGGTACTCATCGTCTCGCAACGCATTTCGACGGTGGCAGAGGCCGACCAGGTCGTGGTCATCGACGACGGCGTCGTGGTGGGCGTCGGAACGCATGAGTCGCTGCTTGCCGACTGCCCGATCTACGCGGAGTTCGCGGACTCCCAGTCCGTGGGCGGAGCCGGGCCGCCGGCGACCTTCGATACCGCTGGGGAGCCGCGGTGAGCGGCCCGATGAACCGGCGGATCGGTGTCGAGCCACCCGCGACGCGGTCGAAGGACTTCAAGGGCTCGGCCCTGCGGTTGGTGAAACGGCTTACTCCGCAACGGGTTATGACCGTCACGGTGTTGCTGCTCGGCATCGGCGGAATCGCGATCGGAGTGATCGGACCACGCGTGCTTGGCCACGCGACGGACCTGCTGTTCAACGGGGTGATAGGCCGCGAACTGCCTGCGGGGATCACCAGGCAACAGGCCGTCGACGCCGCCCGGGCCAGGGGTGACGACAGTTTCGCCGACCTGCTGTCCGGCATGAACGTCATTCCTGGGCATGGTGTCGACTTCGGCGCCATCGGCCGCACTCTGCTGCTGGCGCTTGGGTTGTATCTGATTGCCGCCCTGCTCGTGTGGCTGCAGGCCCGACTGCTCAACGTGACCGTTCAACGCACCATGGTTGCGCTGCGGTCCGACGTCGAAGACAAGGTGCATCGACTTCCGCTGTCGTACTTCGATTCACGACAGCGCGGTGAGGTGCTCAGCCGGGTGACCAACGACATCGACAACATCCAGACGTCGCTGTCGATGACGATCAGTCAGCTGCTGACGTCGGTGTTGACCGTGGTGGCCGTGTTCGTGATGATGTTGACGATTTCGCCGCTGTTGGCGCTGATCACCGTCGTTACCGTGCCGCTGTCACTGCTCGCCACGCGCACGATCGCGCGCCGCTCACAGCGGTTGTTCATCGCGCAGTGGCGCAACACCGGCCGGTTGAACGCGCACATCGAGGAGACCTACAGCGGGTTCACGGTGGTGAAGACGTTCGGCCATCGGGCGCTGGCCGAGGACAAGTTCGGCGAACTCAACGGCGACGTCTACCAGGCCAGCTTCGGGGCGCAGTTCCTCTCGGGTCTGGTCGGCCCGGCGACGACGTTCATCGGCAACGTGAGCTATGTCGGCGTTGCGGTGATCGGCGGAATCCAGGTCGCGACGGGCCAACTCACGCTCGGCAGCATTCAGGCCTTCATTCAGTACGTCCGCCAGTTCAATCAGCCACTCACTCAGGTGGCCGGGATGTACAACACCATGCAGTCTGGGATCGCCAGTGCGGAAAGGGTATTCGAACTACTCGACGCCGACGAGCAAACCCCCGAGTCACCGGCTCCCGGCGCGGACCGCCCGCTCGCCGGCCGCGTCGAGTTCGAGCACGTCGACTTTGCCTACCGGCCGGGCACACCGATCATCGAAGACCTCTCCCTGGTCGCCGAGCCCGGCAGCACCGTCGCGATCGTCGGCCCTACGGGAGCTGGCAAGACCACCCTGGTGAACCTGCTGATGCGTTTCTACGAGGTCGACTCCGGTCGGATCCTCGTCGACGGCATCGACATCGCGACCATGGCTCGTCACCAACTGCGCTCCCGGATCGGCATGGTGCTGCAGGACACGTGGCTGTTCGGCGGCACGATCTACGACAACATCGCCTACGGCAAGCCCGCCGCGACCGAGCAAGAGGTCGTCGAGGCGGCCGAGGCGGCTCATGTCGACAGGTTCGTCCATTCGCTGCCGAAGGGCTACCAGACCTGGGTCAACGATGACGGCAGCAACATCAGCGCGGGTGAGAAGCAGCTGATCACCATCGCTAGGGCGCTGCTCGCCCAGCCACGACTGCTCATTCTCGACGAGGCCACCAGTTCGGTGGACACCCGCACCGAACTGCTGATTCAGTTAGCCACGGCCGAACTTCGCCGGGATAGGACGAGTTTCATCATCGCCCACCGACTTTCGACCATCCGAGACGCCGACCTGATCCTGGTAATGGAGGCCGGGCAGATCGTCGAGCGTGGCACACACACCGAACTGCTGGCCCGCCGCGGCGAGTACTGGTCGATGACGCAGGTCTAACCCTGCGATTTCGGCGCGCTTTTCCGGGCACGACCCCGAATACCGCGCCGAAATCGCGGGAGGGGGTTAGAGCGACGGGCCCTCGGCGCGCAGGTCGTCGACCGTCGACATCGCCTCGCGCAACTTGCCAAGCCACTCGTCGGCGTGCTCGCCGACCAGCCGTACCGACCACGCCAAGGCGTCCGAACGCGAGCGGGCCACGCCCGCGTCGACCAAGACGTCGAGCACCTGGCGCTCCGGCTGCTTAAGGCGCGTCATCACGGGAACGGCGATGTGGGTGAACAGGATTCGCTCCGCCGCCTCGCCACTCCCGATCTCGACGCCCCAGGCGACCTTGCGACCGTAGCGGTGCTCGGCCTCGTCGGCGATCCGCATCCGCTCCGAGCGGGTCTCCTCGCGGAAGCGCGCGGCCCGACCCGACGCGCGGGCCTCGCTCTCGTCGCCTTCCGGCTCGGGCAGGTGGCCGACGACGGTGATCTCTTCACGGTCGACGACGACGCTGGGGTCGCCCGCGAACCAGGCCTCGGGGAGTCGACCGGCGATCCAGTCGGGGGCGTCACTTGCGTCGGGCTGTTGGGCTTGCTGCCAGCCGCCGGAGCGGCCGCGGTGATGGTGAGTTCTCATGATTACATGATTACACCGTTACAGCTGTAAAGGAGCGCAGTTCACCACGGGCGAACGCCGGACCTTCCGCTAACGCTTCCGCAGCAGTGCAGCCCCACCGCCGAGCACCAGCGCAATGAACAGCAGCGCCGCCCATCCGCTCCCGAAAAGCCACCACACGACACCCAGCGCGACGATGCCGGGTGCCGCCGCGAACAACACCATGCCGGGGTGTTGCTTGACCACCGCTAGGGCGCCCTTGGCGCGCAGCGGGTCGATTTCCTTTGCCATATGCCCAGGATGCCAGTTCAGGGCGCCGCGGCGGTCGATCTGCCCCAGAGCGTCCATCGGATTGCCATACAGTTCCTGTGAGCCGCCTGCGAATGGGCGGACTTCTAGCGCAAGGAGCAACGCGGTGACTGCACCTGGACCCGGCAGCTGGCAACCCGACCCCGAAGGTCGTTACGAATACCGCTGGTGGGACGGCCGGAATTGGACCGAGCAGATCTCCCATCAGGGGCGGACGGGCACCGCACCGTTGGGCGGCGCGCCCGCGCAGGCCGGCCAGGGCACCCCACCTGCATCTGCCGCGCAACCCTCCGGCGACGGCTTCGCGGGCATCACCGGCGACCTGGTCGACGGACGGTTCAGTGAAAAGGAAGCAAAGCCGATCGCGAACCAGAACAGCAAGCTGCTCCGGGTTCGGTTGGGCGAGCCCTTCATGGCACGCCAAGGCGCGATGGTGGCCTACCAGGGCAATGTCGACTTCGCGTTCGAGGGCGGCGGCGCGGGGAAGTTTCTCAAGAAGGCGCTCACCGGCGAAGGCCTGCCCTTGATGCGCTGCCAGGGCCAGGGCGACGTGTTCCTCGCCGAGCGTGCCTACGACGTGCACATGCTGAACCTGAACAACACCGGCCTCTCGATCAGCGGCAAGAACGTGCTCGCGTTCTCCTCGAGCCTGGACTGGAACATCGAGCGCGTGAAGGGCGGCAGCATCGCGACCGGCGGGCTGTTCAACACCACACTTCGCGGCACGGGGTGGGTGGCACTGACTACGGACGGTCCGCCGGTGGTGCTCAACGCAGCCGAGGCGCCGACGTTCGCCGACACCAACGCCGTCGTGGCGTGGTCGGCGAGCCTGCAGACCCAGTTGAAGACGAGCTTCAAGGCAGGTGCGCTGATCGGGCGTGGTTCCGGTGAAGCACTGCAGGTCGCGTTCCACGGCCAGGGTTTCGTCATCGTCCAACCGTCGGAGGGCATCCAACTCGCGACGCAGTAGGGTGCCGACACATGGCGCTCTGGGGATCCGACGTCCGCCAGGGATCGTTCGGTGGACACGACGGACTGGTCTACTCCGAGGGTCCGTCGACGTTCGACGATCTGCTCACCGGAACGTCGGCGTGGACGGACCGAACCTTTCTCGTACACGGCGAACGCAGGATTTCCTTCGCAGCGTTCCGCAACGCCGTCGGCGCGGCGCGTCCGATGCTGGCGGCGCTCGGCGTCCAGGCCGGCGACCGGGTCATGGTGTACGGGTACAACAGTCCCGAGTGGATCGTCGCGCTGTGGGCAGCGTGGGTCAGCGGCGCGGTTCCGGTGCTCGCCAATCGGTGGTGGAGTCCCGCCGAACTCGACCACGCCGTCACGCTGCTGCAGCCTCGACTGGTGCTGTCCGACGCCGAGTTGACCGTCGATGCGCCGACGAGCCCGCTCGGCGACCTGGGTGCCGCGTTCGACGCAGTGGGCGACGGCGCGACCGGCCCCGACACCGACGGTGACGCGCCTGCCGTGGTGCTCTTCACCTCCGGCAGCTCGGGCATGCCGAAAGCCGTTGAGCTGTCGCGTCGTTCGGTCATTTGCAACCAGCACAACATCCTTGCCCGCAACGGCCGGTTTCCACACCTGCTCACGGACGAGTCCCCACAAGCGGTCAGTCTGGCCACCACGCCGATGTTCCACGTCGGGGGACTGTCGAGCCTGCTCACCCACTTCCTCACCGGCGGGAAGATCGTCATCACCGAAGGCCGCTTCGACGCCGGACAGATCCTCGGGCTCATCGAACGGGAACGCATCCAGGTCTGGGGCGCGGTGCCCACCATGGCGATCCGGCTGCTCGCGCACCCCGACTTCGACTCGTTCGACCTGAGCAGCCTGAAGTCCTGGCCGCTGGGTGGCGCGCCGGTCACCACCGACCTGCTCGACCGGATCCGCGCGAAGGTTCCGAACCTGCGCACGCGCGGCCTCAGCAATACCTGGGGCATGACCGAGGCGGGCGGGTTCCTCACCGCGGCCGTCGCGCGCGATCTGGCGGCCCACCCCGGCACCGTCGGCCGCCCGTACCCCGTCGTGGAACTTCGGATCGCCGACCCCGACGCCGCCGGCGTGGGCGAGGTGCTGGCCCGCTCCCCCACGGTGATGATCGGATACGCGGGGATTGCCGATGACGACACCGTCGACGAGGACGGCTGGCTGCATACGGGTGACCTCGGGCACCTCACCGACGACGGCTACCTCTTCATCGACGGGCGCAGCAAGGACGTCGTGATCCGCGGCGGCGAGAACATCGCCTGCCCGCACGTCGAGGCGGCCATCGCCACTCACCCGGCCGTCGTCGAGGTCGCGGCCATGGGGATTCCCCATCCTGACCTCGGCGAAGAGTTGGTGGCCGTGGTCGTACACCGGGTCGACACTCCTGCGCCGACGCAGGACGCGCTGGTCGACCACGTCTCCGCCACGCTGTCGTACTTCGCCATCCCGACGCGGTGGGAGATCCGCTCCGATCCCCTGCCGACGTTGGCCGGGGAGAAGGTCGACAAGAAGTCGCTCGCTCGCGGATTCCGCGGGTGAGAGCTAGCCAACTACCCATACCCCCCATGGGTATATAGTGGGGTCATGAGTTTGGTCTTCGAAGTACGCGGTATGAGTTGCGGGCATTGCGTCGCCGCCATCACGTCGGCGGTCTCCGCGCTACCCGGAGTCACCGGCGTCGACGTCGACCTGGCCGGCGGCGTGGTTCGCGTCGACGGCACCCCGGACGCCACCGCCGTCGGTGCGGCCATCGACGACGCCGGCTACGAACTCGCCCAATCAGCCTGAGCATGACGACCGTCACGCTCAACATCGACGGCATGACGTGCGCGTCGTGCGCGGCCCGAATCGAGAAGCGGCTCAACCGGATCGACGGCGTGCACGCCACCGTGAACTTCGCCACCGAACAAGCTTCGGTCGATGCCCCCGCAGACGTCAGCACCGACGAGTTGATGGCTGCCGTCGAAGCCACCGGCTACGGCGCGACGGTGAAGACCGATGAGCTACCCGTCGACCACTCCGAGCCCCCGTATCTGCGCCGGCTGGCGGTATCCGCCGCGCTCAGCCTCCCGGTGTTGGCGTTGTCCATGGCACCGGCGTGGCAGTTCAGCGGCTGGCAGTGGCTCGTCTTCGCGCTGACCACGCCTGTCGTGGCGTGGGGCGCGTGGCCGTTCCACCGGGCCACGCTGGCCAACCTGCGGCACGGCGCGGCCACGATGGACACGTTGATCTCGGTCGGCGTGGTGGCGGCCTACGCGTGGTCGGTGTGGGAACTACTCACCGGATCGCCACAACACCTCTACTTCGAAGTGGCCGCAGTCGTCACGTCGTTCGTGCTGGCGGGGCGCTACCTCGAGGCCCGCGCCAAGTCCCAGTCGGGCGCGGCGCTACGCGCGCTACTCGACATGGGTGCCAAGGATGTCGCGGTTGTGCGTGACGACGCCGAAACACGCATCCCCATAGCCGAACTCGCGGTCGGCGACGTGTTCGTCGTACGACCCGGCGAGAAGATCGCCACCGACGGTGTCGTCACGACCGGAACGTCGGCGGTCGACGCCGCGATGCTGACCGGCGAGTCCGTTCCGGTGGAGGTCGGGCCCGGCGATGACGTCGTCGGGGCGACCGTCAACGTGGGCGGGCTACTGCACGTGCGGGCGGCGCACGTGGGGGCGGATACGCAGCTTGCGCAAATGGCGCGACTCGTCGAAGCGGCCCAGAGCGGTAAGGCGCAGGTGCAGCGGCTGGCCGACCGGGTGTCGGCGATCTTCGTGCCCATCGTGATCGCGCTGTCCCTGCTGACGCTGATCGGCTGGCTGCTCTCGGGCGGTTCGGCGGATGCGGCATTCACGGCCGCGGTTGCGGTGCTGATTATCGCCTGCCCGTGTGCGCTCGGGTTGGCGACGCCGACGGCGCTGCTCGTCGGAACCGGGCGCGGAGCGCAGTTGGGCATCCTGATCAAGGGGCCACAGGTGCTGGAGTCCACCCGTCGCGTCGACACCGTCGTGCTGGACAAGACCGGCACCGTCACGACCGGGCAGATGACCGTAGTCGCCGTCCACCCCGTCGACGATCCCGAATTGCTCACGTGGGCAGGCGCATTGGAGCGCGGCTCCGAGCACCCGATCGCGCGCGCGGTGGCTGCCCGTGCCCTGGAGTCCGGACCGTTGCCCGCCGTGACGGAGTTCGTCAATCACGGCGGCAAGGGCGTCACCGGTGACGTGGATGGGCACTCGCTCGCGGCGGGCAGGTTGTCGTGGCTCAGCGGCGAGCGCGGCCTCCGGATCCCCGACGACCTGCGCGGCGCCGCCGAGGACGCCGAAGCCGCCGGGCACACCCCGGTGTGGCTGGCGGTCGACGACCGGTTGCGCGCCGTGATCGTCGTCGCGGATACGGTGAAGGCGACTGCCCCAGAGGCGATCTCGAGCCTGCGCGCGCTCGGGCTCACTCCGATCCTGCTTACCGGCGACAACGGTCGTGCGGCTGCTTCGGTGGCCGCGCAGGTCGGCATCGAGCACGTGATCTCCGAGGTGCTGCCCGCCGACAAACTCGACCACGTCAAGAGGTTGCAAGCCGACGGCAAGGTGGTCGCGATGGTCGGCGACGGCGTCAATGACGCTGCGGCACTGGCCCAGGCCGACCTCGGGCTCGCGATGGGCACCGGCACCGACGTGGCCATCGAAGCGTCCGACCTGACGCTGGTGACCGGCGACCTTCGGGCCGTACCCGATGCGATCCGACTCTCCCGCGCCACCTTGCGCACCATCAAGGGCAACTTATTCTGGGCGTTCGCCTACAACGTCGCGGCGCTTCCGCTTGCCGCACTCGGTCTGCTCAATCCCATGATCGCCGCTGCCGCAATGGCTTTCAGTTCGGTGTTCGTGGTGACCAACAGTCTGCGGTTGCGTCGCTTCACGCCGTCGCGCTAGCGAGCTACCAGACGCGTACGTAGTCGACCAGCATGTCGGCCGGGTACGTGCCCGGTCCGGGATCGCCGCCGCCGGAACCAGCGACCGCAAGATCCATGACCGGAAACAGTTGGTAGCCATCCGAGTTGAACTGCCAGTCGGGCAGCGAGTTCGCCGGAACGTTGAAGTACGGAGACGCGCCGTCGACGTAGTCCTTCCAGAAGCGCATCCCGGCGTCGTCCCACTGGACTCGCCACGTGTGCCAGGCGCTGTCGACGGTGATCCCTTGGCTGACGTGCTCGCCGCCGTTCAACTTGGCGTGGACCGCCGTGCCGGCCGCCCACTTGCCATTGCCGTACCACTCCATGATGTCGACTTCGCCACCGTTGACCGGGCTGTTGTTGGCCAGATACCAGGCAGGCCACGCACCGGGGGTGAGGCAGTTGCACTTGATCCTGGCTTCCCAGTTGTGCCCGATGCCGCCGCGGAACTTGCCGAAGACCTTGCCGCTGTAATAGGTGTTGCCGTCCTTGGCAGCGTGAAAGACGAGGTTGGACTTGCCGTCGACGTACACGTTTCGGCGATCGTCGCGGTATTGGCCGACGTTCTCGGGCAGCTCCCAGAAGGTCGGGTCCTCCATCGATTCACGTTCCGTCGCGATCTCCCACTTCGACGGATCGGGGGCCGAACCTGCCGGTCCGTCGAACTCGTCGGCGAAGATGTACTTCCCGTCGGCCGGCGGTGCAGCCGGTGGCGGGCCGCTCCACGGCGTGGCACGGGCTTCTGGGACGGAGACCGCTGCGCCCAGCAATCCGAGCCCCGTCATCAACATGAGACTGCGACGATCCAGTTCAGACATTGCTCCATACAAGCCGCAACGTCACGCGGGGTGCAAGTCGACGCTCGGCCGCTCGAGCGGGTCAACCTGCAGGATCGGCCCGCCGAGCGCGGTAGAGCTTGACGTCGTCCTTGATGCCCTTGAGGCTGCGCGCACCGGCGAATGACCAGGTGAAACGGGAGTCGTCGCCAATCGCCTCCCGCGTCGGCTCCGCCACCAGAATCGCCCCGGGCCGCGCCGCCGAGGTCACGCGGCTGGCGAGGTTCACCGGACTGCCGAACCAGTCACCGGCGCGGCTCACGGCCAGCCCAGACGCCAGCCCGGTGCGCAACCTCGGGAAGCCCTCGATGGCCTCCGCAGCACCCGCCAGGTTCAGCACCGCGTCGAGCATGGCGGCGGGGTCGGTGCTGACCAACATCACCTCGTCGCCGATGCTCTTGACGTAACGGACCGGGGGTGCGGCCACTTGATGGGCCAGGTCGGTCAGCTGGTGCGCCAGCTTCTCCAAGTCCTCCGGCGGCACCACCTCGCCGAGTTTGGTGAACCCGACGAGGTCGGCGAACGCGATCGTGACCTCGCGTGCGCCCGGAAGCGTCAGCCCCTCGGCCCGCTCGGTTGCGTTGACGGCCTCGGTTTCCATCTGGTGCAGCAATTGCACCCGGAGCAGGTCGGTGATCATCGGGCCCAGCAGCGGCGCGGCGGAGCCCAACAAGACCTCGGAGCGCTTGGCGATGTCCAGTTCGGACGAGCCGGCCTCCATCGTGGCGGCCAGCGCCGTGTAGCGCATCACCTCCGTGGCCCGGGTCAGCCCCTCGGCAAGCACCTGCACCACCAGCACGATCTGGTCCGGCGTGAACCCGAGCTCCAGGAACTTCTGCGCGTAGCTGGCCGCTGCACCGTCGGTGCGCAGGTACACCTCCGCGTCGGGATCGCCGACCCAGGGCAGACCGCTGGCCCGCTGAACCCGCTCGAGCAAGTCCAAGTCGAGCCCGGACTGCACGCTGATCTGCCGCGCCGACAGGTAGGTGCGGTCCTCGCTGAAGAAGCGCCGCGACGCCAGCAGCATCGGCTGGACCGCGTCCCGAATCTCGGCCACGGCAACGCCGCGCTCGAGCAGCCAGGGGATCAACTCGGCTCGTTCGGCTCGGGCCCTGCCCTCGAGCCCATCGAGCAGTCCGGACGCTTCGACATCGAAGTCCTCAGCCACCGAGTCAACGTATCCGAATCATCTGAGATCATTTCCATCGATGACCGAACCGATGCGCGAAGGCCTTCCACCCGTCGTCGGCGACGGCGCGCGAGTGCTGATCCTGGGCTCGTTCCCCAGCGAGCGCTCGCTGGTGACAAGCGAGTACTACGCCAATCGGCGCAACCAGTTCTGGCCGCTGCTCGGAGCTATGTTCGGGTTCGATGTCGACCTGCCGTACGCGCAGCGGATAGCCGCCGCAGTGGAACACGGAGTGGCGCTCTGGGACGTCGTGCGCAGCTGCCGTCGAGTTGGCAGCATGGACGCCAAAATCGACCGGAAGACGCTCGTGGTCAACGACTTCGAAGGGCTGTTGGCCACGAACCCGGCCATCGCGCGGGTGTTCGTGAACGGATTGACGGCCTTCGATTTGTTCGAGCGTCACGTCGCGACGACGCTGCCCGCCGTTCGGCTGCCGTCAAGCAGCGGGGCGATGACGATGTCGTTCGCGGACAAGCTGGCCCAGTGGAGCGCGGTGTCGTCGCACGCCTAGCTGACCGGCGGCCTACGCTGCGCCCACGGCCGGGCCGACTCGAGTTGCGCCCCGAGCGCCAGCAGGGTCGCCTCGTCGAACGGCCTGCCCGCCAACTGAATCGACGTCGGGATGCCATTGCCGTCGCGCCCCCACGGCACCACCGCGGCGGGTTGCCCCGTCACGTTGAACATGGCCTGAAAGGGCACCCGGGCGGCGACCAACGCCAGCGTCGAGATGGCGCCGCGACGTTGGTACGCGCCGACCCGGGAAGGTCCCGCTGCCGCGCCAGGAGTGAGCAGCACATCCACGTCATCGAAGATCGATTGCACGCGCGCCGCCACGTCGCTCTCGGCGGTCATGATGGCGGCCATCGTCCGCGCGGGGATCAACCCGCCCACCCGCGCGAAGGAGCGCGTACGACGGTCGAGCCGCTCGGGATGCGGCAGCGCCTTCGCGTCCTCGTACACGCCGCGGAAATAGCGCGGCAAGGCGTGGGTGTACACCGCCGACGGCGGGTAGTCCGGATCGCGTTCCACCACGTCGTGCCCGAGTTCGCGCAATAGGGCACCCGCCTCTCCTACGGCCGCCAGCTGAGCCTTGCCAACCCGCGTCAGCGGCAGCGGAGCCTTGGTGCTCAACGCAATTCGCAGCCGGCCGGGTGTGCGCTTCGCAGCCGCGACGAATCCGCCGTCGGGGGCGGGCATCGTCGACGTCACGTCGAGGAACAGTGCCGCGTCCTCCACCGTCCTGGCGATCGGACCGTATGCGCACAGTCCGCACCACGTGCCGTCGTGCGGCGTCAGGGGTACCCGGTCGCGCTGCGGCTTGATCCCGAACAGGCCGCCCCACGTGGCAGGGATGCGGATCGATCCCATGCCGTCGGACCCCAGCGCCAGCGCCGCCAGGCCCGCCGCCATCGCGGCTCCACTACCGCCGCTGCTTCCGCCGGGCGCGTAGTCGGTGTTCCACGGATTGCGGGTCGCACCGAAGGTCAGGGTCTCGGTGAACGGCCAGATCATGAGCTCGGGCACCGCGGTCTTGCCGACGATGACGGCGCCGGCCTCCCTCAGCAGGCGCACGACCTCGGAGTCAGCGGTGCGAGCCGGACCGTGCGCGCTGCTGCCATAGGTCGTGACCTCGCCCGCAACGTCGGTGTCGTCCTTGATGGCGATTGGAACACCGAGCAGCGGCAGCCGCTCCCCCGCATTGATGCGGTCCTGCGCGGCCGCCGCTTCCCTCCGTGCGGAGTCGGCGAGCACGACGCGGTACGAACGCAATTCGGGGTCGAGCCGCGTAATCCGGTCGAGATAGACGTCGAGCAGGGCGGGCGCTGTGACGGTGCCCGCAGCGAGCAGGCGAGCCTGTTCGGCCGCGCCTGCGAACGCGAGCTCGCGTGGGTCCATCGCCCAGACAATAGCGAGCTACCCGTGCCGCGTGGCGTACTCCCCCGGCGTGCAACCAAGCATCGAGCGGAAGCCGTTGATGAAGTGCGCCTGGTCGTACCAGCCCAGCCGCACGGCGAGCGCGGCGCTGTCGGCCTCCGGATCGCGCTCGAGCGCCAGCGCCGCATGCTGCAATCGGTAGCGACACAGCACCCACTTCACCGACACGCCGACGTAACGGCGGAACACGCGCTGGGTGGTTCGCGTGCCCCACGGCGAGAGCTCCATGACCTGCTCGACGCGATGCAGTCGGTCGTCGTCGCGGATGCGGTTCACCAACGCCGTGAGCGCCAGGTAGGTGGAATCGGGTGGCGCGGCGCACTCCGAGATCGCGGCGTCCAGTGCGGCGCCTGCGGCCGCTGGCTCGTCGGCGAGAGTCATGGTGCGGGAGAACAACTCGTCGTCCACCGGCACGGTGCGCCCCGTGTAGGAGCCGGCGTCCCGACCGAACCGGGCCGCGAATCCACCGGGCCGGAAGCGGGCCCCGACGACCGCGCCGCATTCGGACAGCGTCGTGGTGAACACCTGCTCCACAACGCCCTGGATCAGCGTGGAGGGCAGTGGATACCCGTGCCGTGGCGAGTCGGTGCCCCATTCGTGGGTGAGGTGCATGACGGGAAACGTGATGACCGTGCTCTCGAACGGCGGCTCGCCGCGCAAGTCCCACCTGACCGACCAGAAGTGCTCGACCCACGGCGCGGCGGCGTCCGACGGCGCCCACCGGGTCAGGTCGAACACCGACGCAGTGTTCGATCGCCCGACGACGCCAAGCTGCGGTCCGTCGGCGTTCACCCGCTCGACACTACGTCGTGACGGGTTGAACCAACCGCTCGCTGGTCGCCCACAGATCGAGGGCCTTGGCGGTGTCGTAGGAGTCGGCCGAGGACCGGATCTCCTTTGCGCCTTCGTAGTAACGGCCGGTGACGCCCTCGAACGCCGGGTCGACGGCCAGTGCGGCGAGCCTGCTGCCGGACGTGCGAGTGCTGTTGACGTTGGGCAGCAGGCGTAGCACGGGAGCGATGAAGCGCCAGACGAACCTCTGCGATGGCGAGTAGTCGCGGGCCAGCCCCGAACCCGGCATCAGACCGGGGTCGAACGCGGTCACGGTGACGCCCTTGGCACCCTCGCCGAGGCGTCGGTCCAACTCGTAGGCGAAGAGCACGTTGCACAGCTTGGACGTCGTGTAGCGGCGTCGTCCCTCGGCCGGAGCATCGGCGGCCGGATGGGCGAGTTCCTCGGCCGAGGTGTAGTGCGGATCGGGCATCCCCGTGAACTTGGCCGGGTCGTGCGTTCCGCTGGCGACCACGACGATTCGCGCGGGTGCGACGAGTCGGTCGAGCAATCCCGTGACGAGCGCGAAATGACCGAGATGGTTTACACCAAAGGTCATTTCGACGCCGTCGACGGTGAACTTGGGCTCCACCGTCTGCAGGCCGGCGTTGCATACGATGGCGTGCAACGGCGGCAGCGCGGCGGCGGCGAACGCCTCGGTGAACTCGCGCACCGACTCCAGTGACGCGAGGTCGCACCGGATGACGCTGCAGCGGTCGGGCGCTCCGAGTTCTGCGATCGCCGCCGCACCCAGCTCGGGATTGCGGACGGCGAGCACGACGTGCCAGGAATCGTCATTTCCCCCGTCGCTTCGCTCGCCCCACCTGCGCGCCAACAGGTTTCGCGCGCATTCCAGGCCGAGACCGGCGTTGGCGCCGGTGATGATGACGGTGCGGGTGTTCATTCTTCTTCCTCCAGCAGGATCGGTAGCAGGGTGGTGACGGCCTGCAACAGCCGTCGGTACATCCGTTCGACGTCGGTGTCGTCTGGCTCTACGTGGTCGGCGATGAACACTCCGTCGGAGATGGCCATCGCGAGTGCAGTGAGTTCGTCGAGAACACGGGCGGCCTTGTCCTGCGGCACATCCGGCGGCATCAGGGTGGCGATGGCGACGCGAAAGCCCGCGGCCGCGGTGTCGCGGACCCGACGCACGGCGGCACCGACGGCCGGATCGTCAGTGCGCTCCAGCGCCAACAGGTAGACCAGCCGCAGGAACACGGGATGCTCGGAGAGCAGTTTCGCAGTCGCGGCGAGCTGCACCTCGATATCCGGGGCCGCGGACGTCTCGCCATGGCGAGGGATCGCGGCGAAGAAACGCTGCGCACCGCGTTCCATGACCGCCGCGAGCACGCCCTCCTTCGACCCGAAGTGCCAGTAGATGGAGCTGGCGGGCAGCCCGCAGGCCTTGCGGATGTCGCTGATCGCCGTCGCCGCGTACCCGCGCGTGGCCATCAGCCGTTCAGCGGCGTCCAGGATGAGCTCGCGTGAGCTCTCGCCCTGTTGCTGCCGTTTGGTGGGTGCGGTCGACACGTTTCGCCCTGTCTGTAAGGATCGTTACAGACAAACTACCGGCGCTGACGCGTTTTTCCAAGCCCCCGCGTCGTCGGCCCCACGAAACTGGCTGACATGTACGTGAAACCCATTCCGGACGGCTACACCAGCCTGACCCCGTTCCTGGTCGTCGACGGCGCCGCCGAGGCCATCGAGTTCTACGTCTCGGTGTTCGGGGCAACCTTGCTCGAGAAGATGGACGGCTCCGATGGCTCCGTTGCCCATGCCGAGCTCGACTTCGGGGCCGGTCGCCTGCAGCTGTCCGATCCGAATCCCCAGTACGGACTGGAGGCACCTGCGCGCAAGGAGTCCGTCACGCACTCGATGGTGCTGTACTGCCCGGACGTCGACGACGTGGTGTCCAGGGCCGCGGCGGCCGGGGCCACTGTCCGCGAGGCCACGCAGACGTTCGTCACCGGTGACCGCTTCGCGTCGATCGTCGATCCGTTCGGCCAGCGCTGGGCCGTCATGACCCGGGTTGAAGACGTCGACGCTGCCGAGCGTGACCGGCGCCTGGCCGAGTGGGCGAAGCAGAACGTCTGACGCGGGGACTACCGTGGCGACATGTCTTGCGTGTTCTGCGCGATCGTCGCCGGTGATGCGCCCGCGATCCGCGTCTACGAGGACGACGACTACCTCGCCATCCTCGACATCCGACCCATCGTGCGGGGCCACACGCTCGTCATCCCCAAGAAGCACACCGTCGACCTGACCGACACCCCGCCGTCAACCATCGCGGACCTCGCGCGCATCGGCCAACGCATCGGACAGGCCGCACGCACGTCCGAGTTGAAGGCCGACGGCAACAACATCGTCATCAACGACGGCAAGGCCGCCTTTCAGAGCGTGTTTCACATCCACCTGCACGTCGCACCACGACAGGCCGGTGACAAGCTGTCGTTCGCCAAGGGCCTGATCGTGCGGCGGGACCCAGACCGGGAAGCGACGGGGCGCATCCTGCGCGACGCGCTTGCCAACCTCGACGCGGTGAAGGAGTAACCATGAGCAACGAGTTCATGCCCCTGTGGGAGCGCTTAGTCGGACTCCCACTATTGAAGCTGCACGACCAGATCTATCGGAAGACGAACGGCCGGATCGGGCACAAGATCCCGTTCACCGCGCCGATTCTGATCCTGCACACGGTCGGCGCGAAGACCGGGAGCCAGCGAGCGAACTCGTTGAGCTACGCCAAGGATGGCGACTCCTACCTGGTGGTCGCATCCAAGGGCGGCGACCCCAAGGCGCCCGGCTGGTACTTCAATGCGAAGGCCAACCCCGCCGTTGAAATCAACGTCGGACCGAAGCGCTTTCCGGTGTCTGCCACCGTCGTCACGCCCGACGACCCCGACTACCAGAGACGGTGGAAGTTGGTCAACGACAACAACAACCACGTGTACGAGGGGTATCAGACGCGCACCACGCGACCCATACCGATCGTCGCGCTGACGCCCTAGAACAGCTCCTTGGCGAGCAGCTCCAACGTGCGCTCCCGCCCCGGTGCGGTACGCGCGTCGACACCGCGACGGGCCGAGGCGACGGGGCTGATCATCACCTCGTCGACATCGAAGTGCTCGGCCAGTGCGCGCACCTGATCGGCCGCCTCCGCAGGCGCCCCGACGATGGCCCGGGACAGGCCCGACTCGACGATGGCCTGCTGTTGGCGGGTCAACTCACGCTCTTGGGCGTCCTCGACCAGGTCGAGCGGACGCAGCCGCTCACCGGTGCGCAACCAGGCCATCATGTGCAGGTTGGGCAGCAGCAGCGCCTCGGCCTCCTCACGCGTAGGCGCGACCGAGGCGTTAACGGTCATGAAGGTGGTGGGCTCGGCGGCCAGGTCGCTGGGCCGAAACTCCGACCGGTACGTGGCCAGCGCCTGCTCGGTGCCCTCACCGGAGAAGTGGTGGGCGAACACGTACGGCAGCCCCTTGGCCGCGGCCAAGTGCGCCGAGTACATCGACGACCCGAGCAGCCACAACCGCGGCTCACTCGCCGCCGCAGGGGTCGCCTTCAGAAGGTAGTTCTGGTCCAACATGTTTCGGCCCTGAAGCGCCACCGACACCCCGTCGGCACTCATCAACGCGGCGACGTCGTCGAGGTACTGCGGGAAGTTCTCGATGTCGGCATCGCTACGGCCCGCAGGCCCGCGCAACGCAATGGACGTGACGGGGTCACTGCCCGGTGCGCGCCCGAGGCCGAGATCGATGCGGCCCGGCGCCGCCGCCTCGAGGAGGGCGAACTGTTCGGCGACCGCGAGTGGCGCATGGTTGGGCAGCATGACGCCGCCGGAGCCAAGCCTGATGTGGGAGGTCTGGCCGGCCAGGTAACCGATCAGCACCGGCGGGCTGGTGGCGGCCACCGCGGGCATGTTGTGGTGTTCGGCCAACCAGTACCGGGTGTAGCCCAAGCCGTCGGCGGTCTGCGCCAGCCGCAGGGTCGCGGCCAGCGCGTCCGACGTGGTCTGGTCGCTGCGGACGGGCACGAGGTCTAGTACTGAAAGTCGCACGAGGTATTCAACCGCCGAGACCGCGCGAACGTTCCCCTCCCCCGTGATTTGGGCGCGGTTTTCCGGGGTGAGCCCCGATTAGCGCGCCGAAATCGCGAGGTGGAAGACGTCGTCGAGCATCGCCGGGGTCAACCGGCCGGTGAACGTGTTCTGCTGGCTGGGGTGATAGCAGCCGATGAGGGTCAACTCGCCCAGCTGCGCCGTCGCCAGATGGCCGAACTTCGGCAGCGGCGACGGCACCGTCCCACCACCCGCGCGGATCATGTCCAGTGCGGCCCGCCACGCGAACCCGCCGAGCGCGACGATCGCCTGCACCGAAGGCGCTACCAGTCGCCACTCGGCATCAAGCCACGGCGCACACGTCGCACGCTCCTCGGGCAACGGTTTGTTGTCGGGCGGCGCACAGCGCACGGCTGCCACCACGCGAGTGTCGTTGAGCACCAACCCATCTCCCGAGTCCACGCTGTCCGCGGTGCTCGCGAGGCCGGCCCGGTGCATCGCGGCGAACAGGAAGTCGCCGCTGCGGTCGCCCGTGAAGACGCGCCCGGTTCGGTTGGCTCCGTGGGCTGCTGGCGCGAGCCCGAGGATCAGGATGCTTGGGTCCGCCGCGCCGAAACCGGGTGCCGGTCGCCCCCAGTACGGTTCGCTGGCATACGAGCGCCGCTTCTCGACGGCCACCCGCTCGCGCCAACTCACCAGGCGCGGGCAGGCCCGGCACACGCTGACCGCCGCATCCAACTCGTCGACGTCGCCGATCCGCTTGGCCAGGGCGCGCACCCGCGCAGGCGTCGTCGCGACCGGAGTGTCCGGCCGGGCCGGGTCGCCCGGCCAGCCGACACCGGCAGGCACTGGCGAATCGAACTCCGCACCGGTGCGGACATGCGGCAGGCTCACCCCAACACTGTGCACGCCGCGGAAAATTCGTCGCGACGTGGGCTGGGCCGCTGCTAGATTCAGATCGCCCAGAATCGAGAAGCACGGCTCATGAACCTCAAGAAGCGCGGCCCACTGTTCCTGATCTTCCTTGCGGCGTTGACCGCCGGAGCGGGCAACGGCATCTCGATCGTGGCGTTCCCGTGGCTGGTGTTGCAGCACAACGGGTCTGCGCTCGACGCGTCGATCGTGGCGATGGCGGGGACGCTGCCGCTGTTGGTGGCCACCCTGATCGCAGGTGCGGCCGTCGACTACCTGGGCCGCAGGCGGGTGTCCATGATCTCCGACGGGTTGTCTGCGCTTGCGGTCGCTGCGGTGCCCGTCATCGCGCTGAGTTTCGGCGTCGGCGCCATCAACGTCGCGGTGTTGGCCGGACTGGCCGCGCTCGGCGCATTCTTCGATCCGGCAGGCATGACGGCCCGCGAGACGATGCTTCCGGAGGCTGCGACGCGCGCCGAGTGGACGCTCGATCGCGCCAACAGCGTGTACGAGGCGGTGTTCAACCTCGCCTACATCGTGGGGCCGGGCATCGGCGGCCTCCTGATCGCCACGCTGGGCGGCATCAACACCATGTGGGTGACGGCGGGAGCGTTCATACTGTCCATCTCGGCCGTGGCCGTGCTGCGACTCAAGGGCGCGGGCACCCCGAATCGCGAACAGCTGCCGCAGGTGTGGGCCGGCATCGTCGAGGGCCTCAAGTTCGTGTGGCACACGCCGGTGCTGCGCACCCTGGCCTTCGTCGACCTGGCCGCCACCGGGCTGTACATGCCGATGGAGAGCGTGCTGTTCCCGAAGTACTTCACCGACCGAAACGAACCTGCGCAGCTGGGCTGGGTGCTGGTGGCGTTGAGCGTCGGCGGACTCATCGGGGCGCTCGGCTACGCCGTGTGGTCGAAGTACTCGAATCGGCGCACGATCATGCTCATCGCGGTGCTCGTGCTGGGCGTTGCGATGACGGTCATCGCGTTCCTGCCACCACTGCCGGTGATCCTGGTGCTGTGCGCCATCGTCGGCCTGGTCTACGGACCGATGGCACCGATCTACAACTACGTCATGCAGACCCGCGCGCCTACGCATCTTCGCGGCCGGGTGGTCGGGGTGATGGGCTCGCTCGCCTATGCCGCAGGCCCGCTCGGGTTGGTCGTGGCGGGACCGCTTGCCGATGCGGCGGGGTTGCACGTGACGTTCCTCGCGCTGTCGCTGCCCATGTTGCTGCTCGGCGTGGTGGCGATCTTCTTGCCCGCGCTGCGTCACCTGGACCGCAATCCCGAGTCGGTTAGCCCCGCCGAGTGAGCAGGAGAATCATGGCCGACAACTTGCGCAGCACGTTGCGGGCCCTGCCCGTGCTCAGCGGCGCTGCGCCCGAGTTCGATCCGGCCCAGTGCCCGGACGATCCGACCGCGCTGTTCGCCGAGTGGTTCCACGCCGCAATTCAGGCCGACGTGGCGGAGCCGCACGCGATGACACTCTCCACCGTCGGCGCGGATGGTCACCCCGATGCGCGCATGTTGATTCTCAAGGACGTCGACGACGCTGGCTGGCACTTCGCCGTCAGTACCGCGAGCAAGAAGGGTGCCGATTTGTCGTCGAATCCGGTTGCGGCGCTGACGTTCTACTGGCCGCAGCTGGTGCGTCAGGTCAGGGTCCGCGGCGCCGTCGTCGTCGATCCGCCGGACGTCACCGCATCCGACTTCCTGGCCCGAACGGACGGTGCGCGCGCGCTGGTGTTGACGCGAATGCAGAGCCAGCCACTCTCGGCAACAACGAATCTGGACGACGCGCTCGCGGTGACGCGCGCCGAACTCGATGCCCATCCCGGCCTGGTTCCCGACGAATGGGTGTCCTACGCCGTCCGCCCCGAACGCGTCGAGTTCTGGCAGGGCGACCCCGAGCGGCGGCATCAACGCCTGCTCTATACCGCTCACCCCGAAGGCGGCTGGCACACACAACTGCTGTGGCCGTGACGTCGAATCGCTAACGCCTACGATCGAGCGATGGACTCCGCACTGGACGCCCTGATCGCCGACCTTCCGGACGGCTCCGTCGTCGTCGACCCTGACATCCTGGCGTCCTACCGTCAGGACAGGGCCGCAGACCCGAATGCCGGCACCCCGCTGGCCGTCGTGCGGCCAAGGCGCACCGAGGAGGTGCAGGCCGTGATGCGCTGGGCGACCGCGCACAAGGTGGCAGTCGTGCCGCGCGGCGCCGGTACCGGACTGTCCGGCGGGGCCACTGCCCTAGACGGCGGAATCGTGTTGTCGACCGAACGCATGCGCGACATCGCGGTCGATCCGGTGACCCGCACCGTGGTCACGCAACCGGGCCTGTTCAACGCGGAGGTCAAGAAGGCCGTCGCCGAACACGGGCTGTGGTATCCGCCCGATCCATCGTCGTTCGAGATCTGCAGCATCGGCGGCAACATCGCCACCAATGCGGGCGGGCTCTGCTGCGTGAAATACGGCGTCACCACGGACTACGTGCTGGGGCTGCAGGTCGTGCTGGCCGATGGCACCGCGGTACGCCTCGGTGGTCCGCGCTTGAAAGACGTTGCGGGACTGAGCCTGACGAAGTTATTCGTGGGCAGCGAAGGCACGCTCGGGATCGTCACCGAAGTGACGTTGAAGCTGCTGCCAGCCCAGCATCGCGGATGTACGGTGGTCGCCTCCTTCGACAACGTGGCGGCCGCCGCGGACGCGGTCGTGACGATCACCGGCAAGATCCGACCCTCCATGCTCGAATTCATGGACGCGGTCGCCATCAACGCCGTCGAGGACAAGCTCAAGATGGGGCTCGACCGCAACGCGGCGGCAATGATGGTCGCGGCCTCCGACGACCGAGGCCCTGCGGGCGTGGAGGACACCGAGTTCATGGCACGGGTGTTCACCGAAGCCGGTGCGACTGAGGTGTTCTCGACCGACGACCCGGACGAGGGCGAGGCCTTCGTGGCGGCCCGCCGGTTTGCCATCCCCGCGGTCGAGGCCAAGGGCTCACTGCTACTCGAAGATGTCGGCGTCCCACTTCCCGCGCTGGCCGACCTGGTCTCCGGCGTCGAGAAGATCGCCGAACGGCACGGCCTGCTGATCTCGGTGATCGCGCACGCCGGCGACGGCAACACCCACCCGCTGATCGTGTACGACCCCACGGACGCCGAGATGACTCGGCGCGCACAGAGCGCATTCGGCGAGATCATGGACCTGGCCGTCGGACTCGGCGGCACCATCACCGGCGAGCACGGCGTCGGCCGACTCAAGCGGCCGTGGCTGGCGGGCTACCTGGGACCCGAGGCGATGGAACTGAACCGCCGCATCAAGAAGGCGCTCGACCCCGACGACATCCTCAACCCCGGCGCCGCTATCTAGCCGCGATTTCGGGGGCAGTAGCGACGTGCCAGTCGGCGGCGGCCCGCTGCTGATTCCAGAATTCCGCGAAACGGCCACCCGCTGCGAGCAACTCGTCGATGGCCCCGTCCTCGAGCACCCGTCCCGCCTCGACGAACAGCACCCGATCCGCTTGCCTGATACTGGCCATCCGGTGGGCAACGATCACCCGCGTGCGCGGCCTCAGGTCGGCGGTCAGCGCGTCGACGACGGCCGCCTCGTTCTCGGTGTCCAAGGCACTGGTCGCCTCGTCCACGAGTAGCACCGGCGCCGGCTTGACCAGTGCCCGCGCGATGCTGACGCGCTGGCGCTCACCCCCGGACAACGCGGCCCCCGCTTCCCCGACCATCGTCTGAGCTCCGTCGGGTAGCCGACCCGTGAGCTCGTCGACCCGGGCCAGCCGCGTCGCCTCGGCCAGCGCTTCGGGCGCGGCGTGCGGGTCGCCGACGAGCACGTTGTCGCACAGTGCGCCGTCGAACAGATAGGGGTGCTGGAACACGACACTCACCGCTGCGCGCCGCGCCACGGGGTCCAGCGTCGCGAGGTCGACGCCGTCGAACAGCACTCGTCCCCGCGTCGGGTGATGCAGTCCCGCGATGAGCGCAAGGATCGTGCTCTTGCCCGAACCCGACGGTCCGACGATGGCCGTCGTGGACTCGGGGTCGAGCACGAAACTCAAACTCTCCAAGACCGATTCGGTGCCGTAGTCGAAGCCGACGTCGTCGAACTCGATGCGCGGGGGTGCGGTCGGATCCGCGAGCGTGGCAACGCCGGAAGCCAATGTCGGCGCGTCCAGCACGGCCTGAATCCTGCCGAGTGTGGTCCGAGTCGACTCCAGCGCAGGAGCCAATTCGCTCAGCACGGTGAACGGCTCCAGGTATCTGGCGACGACCACGATCAAGGCGATCGCCACCGGTACTTCCAATTCACCGCGCACCGTCAGCAACGTGGCCGTCCCGGCGAACAGGATGAGTGCCACCTGGCTGGCGAGGCTGAAGAGCAGCTGGCCGGGAATCTGCATCGTCAGCAGTCGCAGGCTCGCGCCGTGCTGCGCCTGCAGCGCTCCGCCCACCAGACTGCGGGCCGGCTCGACGCGCCGTGCCGCCCGCAGCGCCTGCTGCGTGCGGGCGAATTCGATGATGCGCTCGGTGAATACGGTGTTGGCGCCGCCCGCCACCGCGTCGGCCCGGCGGGTGAGCCGCGTGCCGATCCACAGTGCGCCAAGCAGCACCACGACCCCCGCCAAAGCAGCCAGTCCAAGGCCAGGGGCCACCGCCAGCAGCGCTACAGCGATGGCCGGGGGCAGCAGCGCGGCGCTGATCAACGGAGTCAGCAAGTTGACGACGAGCCCGACCAGTTCCGGCCCGGTGGCGGCGATGGCTTGCCGGGCGGTCGCGGTGTTGTCGTGGGTCAGCCAATCCAGCCGGATGTTCGGAAGCCGGTCGGCCACATCGTGTTGGGTGTTGTCGAGGACGGCGAAACCGAGCGTGAAACCGATGCGCGCGGTCGCGGTGTCGATCGCCCAGCCGGCGACGGTCGCTGCCGTCAACCAGCCCAGCCAGGCCCACGCGCGTTGCGGTGCGTCGCCGAACAGTTCGGCCACCAGCGGGACCAAGATCACCGTGCCCGCAGCGCGGAGCAACACCGAAACGACAGCCAGCATGGTGTAGGTGGCGACCCTGCCGCGATGGTCGGCTGGAATCAAGGCCAGCAAGGTGCGGATCACTGCCGGACCTCCACTACCGCGGATGCGCCGCGTCTGCCGGAATCCCACAGCGTGCGGTAACGCCCGTCCGCGGCCAGGAGTTGGTCGTGGGTGCCGAGTTCCGCGAGCTCACCGTCGTCAAGCACGGCGATCTGGTCGGCGTGTGTGATGGTGTGCAACCGGTGCGCGATCACGAGCACCGTGCGGTCTCTGGTGAGCCGGTTGAGTGCTTGTTGGACAAGGTATTCCGATTCCGGGTCCGCGAAGGCGGTCGCCTCGTCGAGGATCAGCACCGGCGTGTCGGCGAGGATGGCCCGTGCGATCGTCAGCCGCTGCCGCTCACCTCCGGACAGGCCGGCGCCTGCGCCCAGCACCGTGTCGTAGCCGTCGGGCAGGCGCAGTATCCGGTCGTGGATCTGAGCTTCCCGGGCCGCCGCCTGCACCCGCGCCAGCTCGGCTTCGGGGTCGGCCAGCGCGATGTTCTCTGCCACGGTGCCGTGCACCAATTGGGCGTCCTGCAGCACGAACCCGACCCGGCGGTAGAGCTCGTCGGCGCTGAGCGCTCGAATGTCCTTGCCCCCGATGGTGATCGAACCTTGCTGCACGTCGTGAAACCGGGCCAGCAAGGCGGCGAGGGTGGACTTGCCCGACCCCGACGGCCCGACGAGTGCGGTCACACTGCCCGGGCGCAGCGCCAGCGTCACACCTTTGATCACCGGCACGTCGGGGCGGTAGCCGAAGGTGACGCGGTCGAAGAAGACGGTGGAATCGACACCCTCCGACGACGACTCGAGCTCGCGCACGGCCAGTTCTGGCTCGTCGAGCGCGGTCTGCACCCGACGCGCGGCGAGCAGGCCACCCTGAATTCCGCCGAGCCCGTAACCGATGCCCAGCAGACGGGCACCAAAAGTGGTGCCCAGGAACAGAAATGGTAGCAGGTTCACCGGATCCATCCGACCGGTGGCGATCAACGGGGTCCCGACGACGGCGATCAGCCACAGGAAGGTCGAGGGCCGGGTGACCAGGTCCATCAGCGTCTTCTTCCCGACGAACGGCCGCTGCCAACTCACCAGGAACGCGAGGTAACCGTCGAGTCGGCGCCGAAAGCTGGACGCCGCGGCACCGCCGAACACGCGGACCACGGGCTGGCCCTCCAGGTACGCGCCCGCCTCTCCGCTCATCTGCTCGGCCCACCGCGGGGCCTGCGCGATACGCGGGCCGGACTGAATCGTCATGACGGACATCAAGACGACGTAGACCAATACGGGCACGAAGAGCACCAGCGCCAGTCGCCAGTCGACGACGAAGAGATACACCAGTACCGCCACCGGTGCGACGACGGCCGCGACCGCGTCCGGGATCGCATGGGTGACCAGATAGTGCAACGCAAGCGTGTCGTCCTGTACGAGTTGCTTGATCGAACCCGAGCCACGGGAGGTGAACCAGCCCAACGGAAGCCGGGCCAACTTGGTCAGCAACTTCCCGCGGAGATCGTTGGCGAATCGGGCGTCGACCCAGTGCAGCCATAGTGTGAGGGCGGCGGCCAATATGGTGCCGACGCCGAGCAGCGACACTGCGGCGATGCCGAGCGTCCACAGTCGAGCCTCGTCAGCACCAGTCAGTAGCAGTCGGGCCAACTCGACCAGCAACACGAACGGCGCCAGCTCGATCAACGTGATCAGTGCCTGCAGCACACCGGAACCGAGCAATGGCGCCTTCAACGGCGCGAGCAGCCGTCCGCCCGCCTGTGCCCGCCAGTTGCCGCGGGCGGGTTGTGCCGCGAGCGGTTCGGGAATCTTGGGTGCCGCGGACGGCTCGTTGCCGCGCCGCTTGCCCATCGCGCGGCCCTCGGTCCAGTAGGCCTGCGCGTGTAGTTCCGACTTGGGAAAGCCGAACTCGTCGCGCAGCCGGGTGCGCAGGTGCTTGAGGGCGCCCGCCTCGGGTCCCAGCCACGCGTACCAGTTCGACCAGTCGCGGGACTCGATGGCGGTGGCCAGGCTCGTCGCATCCTTCCGGATCACCCGGTGCAGGTTGAGTCGGGGGTGCTCAGCAATCGGGATCTGCAGATCGTGCTCGTCGTGCTGTTCGAGGTAGGCCTCGATCGGAATGTCGTGCGGGACTGCGTCGATGATGCCGTTGATGGCAGGCGTCGATGCCGAGTCGCCGATGAGCAGATACCCAGCCGGGGGCTCGTCGCCGACGCTGAAACCGGCCGAACCCAGGGACATCACCGAGATCGTCGCGCCCGGCGCCGCGGTGCGCGCCCACTTGCTCGCCGGTCCGGCAGGTTCGTGCAGGACGACGTCGACCGCGAAGTGGCCCGTGCTCGTGTCGGCTTCGGTGATCGTGTATGCGCGCTGGAACTCCGCATCCGTGCCGTCGGGATCGGGAAACCAGAACCGCAACCACGAGGTCGGTTCGGCCAACGCATCCTCGAACAGCGTCGGGGAAACCATGCGTATGCGCAGGAAGTGCGGGGCCAAGTGTTCGGTCTCGAGCACGGTGGCTTCGTGGTCACGTGCGCCGAAGCCACGCAGCATCGCTCCCTGAAACCCGCGTGCCATCGGCCATCCCCTTTCGCGACGTGTCGATACGACGGCTAAGGGTAGCCTTACTTCACGCTCGCGTGGGGGCTCCGTCGTTGCGCTATGGGAGTGAGACCAGAACGCAGAGGCTGCCGATGCTCGTTGCGACGCTGATCGAGAGCAGGAAGAAACTTGGCGCTGCGCGCGTCCCGCGGGATGCCCTGCCCTGATCGCGTGTTCGCAGTGCTGTTCCGACGGCAGCTAGCCCGCAGACGACGAGACCGCTGAGCAAGACCGTGGCCAGCCCGGCCTTCGAGGGCGCCACGATGTATTCGCGAACCGCCAACAGCACGACGCATGCCGCGGTCAACGCCGTGCGGCGCCACGCCAGGATCGTGCGCTCGACTGGTAGGCCCCGATCGTCGGCGCCGCGCGCCATCACCTGATGACGATCGCGATACACACCACGGCGCTCAGGCAGACGCTCGCCACCGTGACTTGCAGGATCACGGTTGGCGACGGCAAGGGCTGGTGCCGTCGAATTGCGTCTTGGACACGGCGCCAGCGACTGAACGCGATCAGTGAGATCAGCGTGGCTGTCGTCGTGCAGATGATGGCGAGCACCGTGAGGTCTGGCCCGTGGATTCTCGATGAAGCGGACATCTCACCGATGACGACACTTGCCCCCAGCAGCGCCAAGGCGGTCCGAATCCAGGCCAGGAACGTGCGCTCGTTGGCCAGTGTGAACCGGTAGTCGGGCTCCTCCTCCATTACCGAGCGGACTTGGCGAGGAAACTGGCATCGAATGTGTCTGCGTAGTTGGGCAATTGGGTCGACGGCTCGACGGATCCCTGCGTCTTGGCCCATTCGCCAAGCTCGGTCAGCTTCTGCGCGAGGTCCGGCTTCAACTGGAGCGTGAAGTCGAACTCGGCGAGCACGGGGCCCAGCAGTGCCGGATCGAGTTGGGTTGCCTTGGCGACGGCGTCCGTGGCGGCGCCGTTCTTTTGGGAGAGCGCGGTACCGGCTTCGTCGAGGGCGGCGAAGAATGCCGTGATCGCCTTGCCTTTCCCGGAGATGGCGGGCTGAGTGGCGAGATACAGGCTGTGCTGGTTGTACGTGCCACCCGTCAGCTCGACGGCGTCGGTGCTGAGTGTCTGGATCACCTGCGCCTGGTAGGGCTGGAAGATCGACACCGCATCGACGTTGCGCTGACTCGCCGCCGTCACCATGGCCGATGGTGATACCTGAACAAGTTTGGCATCGATCTTGTTCTGTGCCAGCGCATTCGAGATGAAGTAGGCGGCGCTGGTGCCGAGTGGGGTGCCGATTGACTTACCTGCGAGGTCTTCGATGGTGTTGATGCCGGCACTGCGGCGCGCGACGATCCGCGAGCCTTGCCAACGCGAGCCGTCCGCGACGACTCTCAAGGTCGGCGTGCGGGTGAGCACGGCCGAGGTGGGTACGTCTGCGGCCGTGGTGATGTCGACCTGACCCGCAGCGGCGGCTTGCAGCGCCTCCACTCCCGACTGAAAGTTCACCACCTTCACGTTCACGCCGTGCTTGGTGAACAGTCCGGTGTCGGCGGCCACCGGGATCTGCGCCCACGAGGGGTCGACGACGAACCCCACGGTGAGGGTGCCGGCGTCGGTGTTGCCCGAACTCGCGCACGCGGTGACCGATGCCGCGAGTGCGCCTGCGGTCATGACGGCGGCAAGCAGCCGTCGAAGGGATGTCTTCATTGTCGTGTTAGTCCTTCACGAGGTCGGTGCACCGCATGGTCGATGCCGAGTTGGTGGTGCAGAGTCTTGCGAATATCGCTGTAGCCCGGCTGATCTGCCAGTGCGTCAGACGGTCGTGGGCGACTGAGAGGGTTGGTGATCTGATCGACGATCACGCCGTCGCGGAGCACGCTGACGGTGTCACCGAGTCGGATCGCTTCGTCGATATCGTGCGTGACAAAGACGATGGTTCGGTTGAGTCGGGTCCACAGATCGATCAGCAGGTCCTGCATCCGCAGGCGCGTGAGCGCGTCGAGTGCGGCGAACGGTTCGTCCATGAGCATCACGGCGGGTTGGCCCGCCAGGACCCGTGCAATGCTGACTCGTTGCCGCATGCCACCGGACAATTCGGCGGGGCGCTGCCCGCCGACGTCCTCGTGGAGCCCGACAAGATCGAGTAGCTCGCGGATCTCCGCACTTCGTCTGGCCTTGGGCAACCGCCTTGCAGTGAGGGCGAATTCGATGTTGTCAGCCACCGTCATCCACGGAAACAGGACGTCGCGCTGAAAGGCGACTCCGCGTCGTGGGTGAGGGGCCTGCACGGTGTCGCCGTTGTCGGTCACCGTGCCGGAGGTCGGTGTGATCAGGCCGGCCAGGCAGTGCAGCAGTGTCGACTTCCCGCTGCCGGAGGCGCCGACCAGCACGGCGAAGGCGCCGTCGGGGACGCTCATGGAGATGTGGTCGAGGGTGGGTCGTCGCTTGCCAGGGAATTGGAGCACCAGGTCGTGAGTTTCGATGGCCATGTCAGTGCTCCTCGCCCGCCCAGCGCGTGAACGGTGTGGTGACCGAAGTGATGAGCAGATCGCAGAGCGCACCGACGAGACCTAAGACGATCAGGCAGAAGATCAGCCGATCGGCTTGGGAGAACAGTTGCGCCTGAGAGATTCGATACCCGATACCCGAAGTGGTGCCGGTCATTTCGGCGACGACGATCAGCACGAACGACATCGCGGCACCCACCCGCAAGCCGGAGGCGATGTCTGGCGCCGCCTCAGGCAACACGATCTTGCGCAGTGTCTGCCATCGTCTGGCGCCCAGGCATCGGGCGGCCATGAGATAGTCGCTCGGTGTACTCGCCAGCCCCGCGTGGCTGCTAATCCACACCGGGACGAAGACGCCGAGCGCGATCACCAGTGTCTTGCTGTTCTCCCCCAGCCCAAACCACAGAATGGCCAGCGGGACCAGGCCGATCGTGGGAATCGGTGAGAAGACCCGCAATACGGGTTGAAGAAGATTGCGCCCTGCCGCGGTCGTGGCGGTGAGGACCGCCACCACGATTCCTGCGGCAGCGCCGATCGCGAATCCCACTGCGGCCCTGCGCAAGCTGGCGCCAATGTCGTCTGCCAACAGCCCGCTGGTCCACAGCGTGTGACCGGCGGCAAGGATCTCGGGCACGCTGGGAAAAAGTTGTCGGGGAAAGCGCCCGGTCGCCACCACCAGCGACCACGCCGACGCCGCCAGAATCAGCCCGGCGATCGTCCATCCGAGCGTCCGCAAGCGTCCGAACGCCGACGTCGACCACGGTCGCCGGCCAGCCGCGTTGCGGCCCGAGTCGGCGATCACCGTCCGCGATCGCGAACCGACAGCCTTCGCGTCGAGTTCGGTTGTCATGGAAGACCTTCTGGCTCTGGGCGAACGTCCACCTTGCGCAGCGGTGGCCGCGGGCCGTCGATGGGCGTCCAGTCGAAGGGAACCGCCTGCGACCGGTACACCAATGCGGTCTGCGTGAGCCGGTCGATGCCAGGCACCCTGGGGTGCTTGACTTCGGGTTCGCCCGCGACCCCGTATCCGACGAAGGGGCTGTGGTACTCCCATACGACGTCACCGCTGGGCGTCACCTGGAACAGCCTGCCCTGCATGCCCTCAGTGATGAGTGTGTTGCCGTTGGGTAGCCGCTGCGCGTTGCTGACGAATGAACTGAAGAACGTCCACGGGGGCAGCCCGGAGTCCTCGGCCGTGTACTGCCACACTATTTCCTCGGTGACCGGATCGATCTCAAGGATGCGAGAGCCGGCGTAGATACCGACCGCAGCCGGCGGATATCCTGCGCCGCCCTGGTTGTCGAAGACCAGGATGTTGCCCGCGCCAGGCAGTCCGGAGGCGATCATGTGCGGATTGTGCTGACCGGACGTCTGATCGAGCGGGCGCGGCACCGCGTGAGCGGTGATCCGCTGATGCTGCGATCCTGCTTCGGCGTCGTAGTACGGTCCGAACTTCCATGCGATCTTGCCCGTCGACTTATCAACGAGCGCAATGACGTTCGCCTTGCGGAAGCTGACAAGGACGTTGTCCGGGTGAAAAGCGGTGTCGAGTCTGGTGTCGTACCAACGATTCGGGCCAAGCGTCTTGGCGCTGTTCATCTCCAGATAGCCCCACGGATCTTCGGGGTCGCGAGCAGCGGTCTCCCGGAGCGCGGCCCAACCCGCTTCTGAGAAGCCGAACTCCTCGAGGTGGTCTCCGGCGAGCCACGTCCACACGAGCTCGCCATCGGGCGTTACCTCGTACAGTCCTTGATCGCCGACGACGTCTGTGCCGAGGCTAGGCACGACGCGAGGGACGGTGACCAAAAACATTCGGTTGCCGTTGGGGAGCAGCTCCCAGTCGTGGTTCTGCCGTGCGGCACCGCCGGGTGCCTGTGCTCCCCACTGCCAGACCAAGTCGCCGTCCCAGCTGATCTGCCCGACGGTGCCATTGGCATAGATGCCGCCGCGCGCATCGCCGCTCTCGGACAACTGCACGCCAACGTCACCGACGCGCCCGCCGTTTAGCGCCGGATCGAGGATTCGGGACGGCACGCCGGCGTACGGCCAAGAGTGGGCGACGCTTCCGTTGAGGTCGATGAGGTGGGTATTTCCGTCGGCACCGGTGAAGAGGACGTAGCTCTCATGGACGAGTTCGGGGTCGAGGTAGGTAACTCCGCTGAGTCTCGCGAATGCCATGTCGGCCAGTCCACCAATCCCTTGTTGCCACGATGTGTCGTCCCCGTAACTGTTCTAATCGATTAGCGTAACGAGCTACAGCGGCGTTGGAACTGTCACAATCGACGTGATTCAAAGCCTGGCGACAAGCCATCGGGCGAGGCAAAGAGGAACAGCAATGACTGGGAAGCGTCCGACCCTCGCCGACGTGGCCTCCCGCGCCGGCACGTCGACCGCGGTGGTGAGCTACGTGCTCAACAACGGACCCCGTCCGGTGTCAGAGTCGTTGCGCGCCAAAGTGCTCATTGCAATCGAGGAGTTGGACTACCGCTTCGACCACCGCGCCCGCGCGCTTCGTCGACCGCGACGGTGGCGTCAGATCGGTCTTCTCGTACCCGACCTGACGATGCCCCTGTTCGGGGATTTCGTGGGACGAATCGAAATGGAGGCCAGGGCACGCGATCACCTCACCATGATCGGGAACACCAGGTACGACCCGGAACGTGAACTCGAGTTTGCAACGGCCTTCGCCGAAGTCGGCATCGACGGGCTCGTCGTGATCGGAGCGGCGAACGCATCGCAGACGGCAAGGCTCTGCGCCCAGGAGCGGATCCCGGTGGTCTGGATGCACAACATTCGCGGAGGCGTGGTCTCCGAGATCGTGGGTGTCGACCACGTCCACGCCGGCGAACTCGTCACCCGACACCTCGTCGACACCCACGATTGCCGACGGATCGCGTTCGTTGGAGGCTTCACCGAATCCGACGTCACCCATGGCGACAGGGAGACCGTGCAGCAGCGCTTCATCGGTGCCGAATCGGCGACGGCCGACGTCGTGCACATCGCTACCGACCTCACCCCGGCGGGCGCGTACGGCGCCGTCACCGCCTTTCTTCGAGCCTCCGGCGACGCTCCAGATGCGTTCGTCATCGGCACTTACGGGCAGACATCGGCGACCATCCGAGCCATTGTCGACACCGGCCTGACCATTCCCAATGACATCCGCGTGGTCGGTTTCGACGGGGCCATCACCGACTACGGGCGGTTCGACCTCACCACGGTGCAACAACCCGTCGATGCCCTGGCCCGAGCGGCGCTCACCCAACTACTCGACGCTCCCGCGGCAATCCCGACTCCGATGGAACCGTCACTACGGATCGGGAACAGCTGCGGGTGCCATGACTCGCAGGAAATCGCCTGACAAGACCCCTTGACAAGGATCCATTGCTGTCGTATTCATAAGACATGACAGCTACTTTGTCTCATGACACTCCGGCGCGCTTCCAGCTGGCCTCGGCGGAGACGTGGACCAACCCCTGGCCGATGTACCGGGCGCTGCGCGACCACGATCCGGTGCACCACGTCGTCCCCGACGACAAGCCGGACCACGACTACTACGTCATGTCCCGACACGCGGACATCTTCACCGCCGCGCGGGACCACCAGACCTTCTCCTCGGCGCAGGGGCTGACGGTCAACTACGGCGAACTGGAACTCATCGGCTTGGCCGACAACCCGCCGATGGTCATGCAGGACCCGCCGGTGCACACCGAGTTCCGCAAGCTGGTCTCCCGTGGGTTCACCCCGCGGCAGGTCGAGGCCGTCGAACCGAAGGTCCGCGAGTACGTCGTCGAGCGCATCGAGCGCATCCGAAACAACGGTGGGGGCGACATCGTCGCCGAACTGTTCAAGCCGTTGCCGTCGATGGTGGTCGCGCACTACCTCGGGGTGCCCGAGTCCGACCGCGACCAGTTCGACGGCTGGACCGAGGCGATCGTCGCCGCCAACACTGTCGAAGGAGGCATCGGTGGTGCGCTGGAAACGCTCGGCGACGCGCTCGGCGAGCTGATGACCTACTTCACCGCACTCATCGAACGCCGCCGCGTCGAACCCGAGGACGACACCGTGTCGCACCTGGTAGCAGCGGGAGTCGGCGCCGACGGCGACATCGCAGGAGTGCTGTCCATTCTGGCGTTCACCTTCACGATGGTCACCGGCGGCAACGACACCACCACGGGCATGCTCGGCGGGTCGGTCCAACTCCTGCACCAGCGGCCCGACCAACGCAAGCTGCTGGCCCAAAACCCAGACCTGATCAGTGATTCCATCGACGAGCTGCTGCGACTGACCGCTCCCGTGCAGATGCTGGGCCGCACCGTGACCCGCGACGTGACGGTCGCGGACACCACCATCCCCGAGGGCCGACGGGTGATGTTCCTCTACGGGTCGGGCAACCGCGACGAACGCCAATACGGTGACGATGCAAGCGAACTCGACGTGGCGCGCAAGCCGCGCAACATCCTGACCTTCAGCCACGGTGCACACCACTGCCTTGGCGCGGCCGCCGCGCGGATGCAGGCTCGGGTGGCACTCGAGGAGCTTCTGGCCCGCATCCCCGACTTCGAGGTCGACGAGGACGGAATCATCTGGGCGGGTGGCAGTTACGTGCGGCGCCCGCTCTCTGTGCCGTTCACGGTGAAATAGTGGCCGACTGGCTGGCCGAAAGTCGGACCGAGGCTGCCGCCGACCGGATCCTCGACGCCGCCGACGCCCTGTTCACCCAACACGACGCGGCGAGCGTGGGAATGAACGACATCGCCAAGGCCTCCGGATGTTCGCGCGCCACGCTTTACCGCTATTTCGAGAATCGCGACGCGCTATACACCGCCTACGTGCACCGCGAGGCCCACCGCGTGTTCGAGAGCCTGGGCAAACAGTTGGACGGCACCGCCGACCCAGGTGAGCAGATCGTTGCGGGCGTGCTGGCGTCGCTGCGTCGAGTCCGCGAAAGCCCTGCGCTCTCTTCGTGGTTCGATCCGTCGCAGCGCCCCATCGGCGGCGAGATGGCGGAACGCTCCGATGTGATCAGGGCACGCACCGAGGCCTACCTGGCGGCGCTCGGAGTTGCACACGTCGAGAACCGCGCGCGCTGGCTAGTGCGTGTCATGGTCTCGCTACTGGTGTTCCCCGGCCACGACGAAGCCGACGAACGGGCCATGTTGGAGGAATTCGTACTCCCGACGCTGATGCCGAGCACCGACACGGCTAGGTCCTGACGCGGGTAACCCGATGCAACAGCCAGGCCAGCGGAATCGTCGCCCCCAGCGTGACAATGAATAGCGCAGGCATCGAACCTGTGTACACCGGAGTTCGGAGCACCTCGACCATCACCAATTCCATGACCACCAAATGGATCAGGAATATCTCGTAGGAGATCTCGCCGAGGAAGACCATGGGCCTGCTCGCCAGCATGCGCGCGTACCAGCCGTGGTTGCCCAATGCCAACGGCGCTATCGCCAGCGCCGCGATGACGGCATAGAAGGCGATCTTCGCCAAGCCCTCCCGTAGTTCTGCCGGCGATGTGGTTGGCGCACCGGCAATCGGGGTGGACACGATCAGATAGCAGATCGCCGCGAGCGGTATGCACAGGGCGGCAAAGGCTCTGGCGCCCAGTGCCTGCAACACCGCCAACAACATCCCGCCCAAGAACCAGAGCAGGTACCCGGGCAGCCACAGTTTCGCACCGTCTGGCAGGAAGTCGGTGGTGTGGACCAACACCAGCCACGCCGGGCTGATGAGCGCCAGCCCCGCCAGGCCGCCCAGCAACATCCGCGGGCGCCACTGCCTGCGGCACAGCACCACCAGCAGGAGGTAGGCCAGCAGCGGCAACGCGACGTAGAAGGCGACCTCCACCGCCAGGCTCCACATCTGCGTAAGCCCTTGGTGCAGATAGGAAAAGAGGTAGTCGTCGGTGTAGATCTGCGTCAGCGTGAGATTGCGGAACAACCCCATCCAGGTGTGGCCGGGATTCGGCCCAGCCACCCGGAAGTGGTAGATGAGGTACGCGGCCAGCACGGTGACCACGTAGGCGGGCATGATGCGCCGCACGCGGTGCCATGCGTAGCGGCGCAGCGACGGGGCAGGCGCCCCCGCCGCGGCCGCGCGCACCCACGGCCCGAACAGGAGGAACCCCGAGAGCGCGAAGAAGATCGGCACGCCGATCTCGGCACGCGAGTAGACCAGGCCGAGGTAACCCTGGTTGTACTTACCCGTCGTGTAGGCCGCGTGAGTCAGCATGACCAGAAGTGCGGCCACCGCCCGAATTCCGGTCAGGGAGGCAACCCGCCCGGCTGATCCGGCTGGGGTCACTTCGACTGGTATTTCCCTCGATGGGGTTTCGAGCCCCGATCAGGTTGCAGGTCGATGAGCACACCCTGAATTCGCGTGTGCTGGAGCTTCTTCAGCGTCTCCGGGGAGAGTTTCGCCGGCAATTCCACCGTCGAATGGTCCACCTTGATGGTGATGTGACCAAAGTCGCTGCGGTGCAGGCCGCCCTCGTTGGCGATGGCACCGACGATGGCGCCAGGTGCGACCTTGTGGCGCTTGCCAACAGCGATGCGGTAGGTGATCAGGTCGTTGCGCCGCTCGCGCTGCTTGTGCGAACCGCCCTCGCGCGGCGGCCGGTCGTCTCGGTCCCGACGCTTGTCCGGCGGCGGTTCGGTCATCAGGAACTGGTCGCCGTCGCGGCTGAGCAGTGCCAGCGCCGCGGCGATGTCGGCAAGGGGCACGTCGTTGTCGTGCTCGTAATCCTCGATCAGCCTGCGGAACAAGTCGATTCCCGGCGAGCCAAGTGCACCGGTGATGGACTCGCGGAACTTCTCCACACGCTGAGCGTTGACGTCGTCCACCGACGGCAGCTGGGATTCGACGAGCTTCTGCCGTGCCACCCGCTCGATCGAATTCAGCAGATGCCGTTCGCGCGGTGTGACGAACAAGATTGCGGTGCCTGATCTTCCGGCCCGCCCGGTGCGCCCGATGCGGTGCACGTAGGACTCCGCGTCGTGCGGGATGTCGTAGTTCAGCACGTGCGAGATGCGGTCGACGTCGAGTCCGCGCGCGGCGACGTCGGTGGCGATGAGGATGTCGAGCTTGCCGTCCTTGAGCGACGCGATGGTGCGCTCGCGCTGTGCCTGTGCGATGTCGCCGTTGATGGCCATCGCGGAAAATCCACGGGCACGGAGCTTTTCGGCGACTTCTTCGGTGGCTTGCTTGGTCCGGACGAACACGATCATCGCTTCGAACGGCTCGACCTCGAGCAGCCGGGTCAGCGCGTCCATCTTCCGATGCCCGGAAACCTGGTAGTAGCGCTGCGTGATGTTGTCGGCGGTCGCGGTCTTCGATTCGACCTTCACCTGGACCGGGTCGTGCAGGTACTTGGTGGTGATCTTGCGGATCGCGGGCGGCATGGTCGCCGAGAAGAGGGCGACCTGCTTGTACTCCGGGGTGCCTTCGAGGATGCGTTCGACGTCCTCGGCGAAGCCCATCTGCAGCATCTCGTCGGCCTCGTCGAGCACCAGGTAATCGAGGTGGGACAGGTCGAGGCTGCCCTTCTCGAGGTGGTCGATGACACGCCCGGGAGTGCCGACGACGACCTGAGCGCCACGCTTGAGCCCGGCGAGTTGGGGACCGTACGGGGATCCGCCGTAGATCGGCAGCACGTTCACCGGCAGGTGCGCGCCGTAGCGACTGAACGCCTCGGCGACCTGCAGGGCCAACTCGCGCGTCGGCGCCAGCACCAGCGCCTGCGTGATGCGGCTGGTGGTGTCGATTTTCGACAAGATCGGGATGGCGAAGGCTGCCGTCTTGCCGGTGCCGGTCTGCGCCAGCCCGACCACGTCGGAACCCGCAAGCATCGCCGGAATGGTCGCGGCTTGGATCGCCGAAGGCGTCTCGTATCCGACGTCGGCTACGGCCTGCAGCACCGAAGGGTGAATCTGCAGGTCGGCGAAGGTGGGCTGGGCGCTTGTTGCGTCCGCATCGGGCGACGTCATCGAGTTGGCAGTCTACGGGGTGATGCGGCCGATGCCCGCCTCATGGCCATCAGCCCGGTACGGTGCGGGTTGTGAAGTGGGTCGCGACGCTGGCGGCGGTACTGGCCTTGGCCGGATGCGGGTCCAGCGATTCCACCGTTTCCAAGACCCCCGAGGCCACGGTTCCGCCCGCGTCCAGCGCGCCACCGAAGATTGCGCCCACGGTGGCTGCCGGGCCCACGACCACGGCCGGACCCGTCGACCCATGTGCGGTCAACCTCGCCGCGCCCGAGATCGCCAAGGCCGTCTCGGACCTGCCGCGCGATCCGCGCAGCAACCAGCCGTGGAATCCGGAGCCGCTCGCGGGCAACTACAACGAGTGCGCGCAACTGTCGGTCGTGATCGTCAAGGCCAACACCAACGCCGACAACCCGAATACGCGCGCGGTGATGTTCCACCTCGGCAAGTTCATTCCGACCGGGGTGCCGGACACCTTCGGGTTCAACGGCATCGACGAGACCGGATCCAACGGCGACACCGTTGCGCTGATGTACCTCAACGCCGCGACAGGTTTGAAGGGCGTCGTGCGATTCCATTGGAACGGCAACGGCGTCGAACTCATCGGCAATACCGGCGGCTGACGCTCGCTTCTGCCCTCCTCGGCGGGAAGGGGCGGTGTCGGACCACTGACCTACAGTGGCACCGTGTTCGTAGTCGACGGCCGGGTCATCTACAGCGCATCCGATCTCGCGGCCGCCGCGCGGTGCGAATACGCACTGCTGCGCTCGTTCGACGCGCGGCTCGGCTGGGGCCCCGAGGTGTCCTCTGACGACGAACTGCTGGCCCGTACCGCGCAACTCGGCGACGAGCACGAGCAAAGACACCTCGACGAACTCCGCGCCGCGGACGGGAACGTCGTCGTCATCGGGCGGCCCGCCTACACCCTGGCCGGGCTGACCGCGGCCGCGGCCGCCACGCGGGAGGCCGTGGATCGCCGCGCGCCCGTCATCTACCAGGCCGCGATGTTCGACGGCCGTTTCCTGGGCTTCGCCGACTTCCTGATCCTGGACGGCGACCGCTATCGGCTCCGCGACACCAAGCTGGCCCGCTCGGTCAAGGTCGAGGCGCTGCTGCAATTGGCCGCCTATGCCGACACGCTGGCCAGGGCCGCGGTGCCGGTGGCCCCCGAAGTCGAGTTGATGCTCGGCGACGGCGAAATGGCGAGTTACCGCACCGACGAATTGCTCCCGATCTATCAGCCACGCCGAGAGGCGCTGGAGCGGCTACTCGATCGCCACCTCGCCGGGGGCGTCGCCGTGTCATGGGAGGACACCGAGGTGCGCGCGTGCTTCCGCTGTCCGGAGTGCACCGTTCAAGTGCGGGCACACGACGACCTGCTGCTCGTCGCGGGCATGCGGGTCAGCCAACGGGCCCGGCTCATCGACGCAGGCGTGAGCACCCTCCATGAGCTGGCCGCACACCACGGCCCGGTGCCCGAGTTGTCCACCCGCGCCCTCAAGGCGCTCACTGCGCAGGCGCGGCTTCAGGTCGCCGACAGGGTCCACGGCAAGCCGCCCTACGAAGTCGTCGACCCGCAGCCACTCATGGTGCTGCCCGATGCGAACAAGGGCGACCTGTTCTTCGACTTCGAGGGCGATCCACTGTGGACCGTCGACGGCCGCGAGTGGGGTCTCGAATACCTCTGGGGCGTGCTCACCACTACCGACGAGTTCACCCCGTACTGGGCGCACGACCGGCCCAGCGAGCGCGAGGCGCTCAAGGATTTCCTCGCCATGGTGCGCAAGCGTCTCAAGCGCTACCCGGGCATGCACGTCTACCACTACGCGGCCTACGAGAAGAGCACCCTGCTGCGGCTGGCCGGCCGCTACGGAGTCGGCGAGCACGACGTCGACGAACTGCTGCGCAACGGCATCCTGGTCGACCTCTACCCGTTGGTGCGCAAGAGCATTCGCGTCGGCACCGAGAGCTACAGCATCAAGTACCTCGAGCCGCTGTACATGGGCAACGAGCTACGCAGCGGCGAGGTCACCACGGCCACCGACTCGATCACGCAGTACGCCCGCTTCTGTGCGCTGCGCGACGAGGGCCGCCCCGACGAAGCGACCAACGTGCTCAAGGAGATCGAGGACTACAACCGATACGACTGCCGGTCCACCCGCCGGCTGCGCGACTGGATGATGGCCCGTGCCATCGAATCTGGGGTACCGCCGCGCGGTCCCCAACCGGTGGCCGACGGCGGCTCCATCGAAGCCGGGGCCGAACCCGCGGACGACGTCGAACGCGCGCTGCTGAAGTTCGCGGGCGACGGCATCGAGCCACGCACCGCCGAACAAACCGCGGTCGCGATGGTCGCCGCTTCCCGCGGCTTCCACAAGCGCGAGGACAAGCCGTTCTGGTGGGCGCACTTCGATCGCGTCAACAGTCCCGTCGACGAATGGTCCGACAACAGCGACGTCTTCATCGCCGACCGGGCCGAAGTCGTCACCGATTGGCACCAGCCGCCAAGGGCGCGCAAGCCGCAGCGTCACGTTCGACTGACCGGCGACCTCGCCAACGGCGACCTCGCCACCGAGATGTACGCGTTGTACGACCCGCCCGCGCCGGAGGGCCTGGCTGACGACCCGGACCGCAGGGCCTTCGGCTCGGTGACGGTCATCGAGTGCGACAACCCGGAGGCTCCCACCGAAGTCGTCGTCTGCGAGCGTCAACCCAAGGACGGCGACGTCTTCGACCAGCTGCCGTTCGCCCTGACACCCGGTCCGCCGATCAACACCAAGCCCTTGCAGGAGTCCATCGCGGACACCGCGACCATGGTGGCGGCCTGGCTCCCGAACCTGCCAGCCGATGCCGTCACCGACATCCTGCTGAGACGGGCGCCGCGCACCGTCAGCGGCGGACCGCTCCCCCGCAGCGGCCGCGGCGCCGACGACATGGCTGATGTCTTGACCAAAGCCCTGCTCGACCTCGACTCGTCGTATCTGGCGGTCCATGGCCCGCCGGGTACCGGCAAGACGTTCACCTCAGCCCAGGTCATCGCGAGCCTCGTCAACGAGCACGGGTGGCGTATCGGCGTGGTCGCGCAGTCGCATGCGGTGGTCGAGAACCTGTTCGGCGACGTCATGGCCGCAGGGGTCGACGGGACCCGCATCGGCAAGAAACTCAACACCGTCAACCCAGGCTGGACCGAACTCAAGAACCCCGAGTTCGCCGGTTTCGTCGCCGATCACGACGGCTGCGTGGTGGGCGGAACGGGCTGGGACTTCGCCAATGCCAACAAGATTCCGAGGCTGGCCCTGGATCTGCTGGTCGTCGAGGAAGCCGGCCAATACAGCCTGGCGAACACCATCGCGGTAGCCCCGTCGGCCAGGAACCTGATGTTGCTGGGTGACCCGCAGCAGCTGCCGCAGGTCAGCCAAGGCACGCACCCGGAACCCGTCGACGAATCGGCGTTGGGCTGGTTGGTCGAAGGTCATCACACGCTGCCTTCCGAGCGTGGGTACTTCCTCGACTGCTCGTTCCGGATGCACCCCGCGGTGTGTGGTCCGGTGTCGCGACTGTCCTACGACGGCCGACTGCGGGCGCGCGAGGACGTCACCGCCGCGCGGCGGTTGGACGGCGTGACGCCCGGCGTTCGGTTGTTGACCGTCGACCACGACGGCAACTCCACCGACAGCCCAGAGGAAGCCGACGCCATCGTCGCCGAACTCGAGGGCCTGCTCGGCGCGGCGTGGACGGACGAACACGGCATCACTCCGCTCACCCAGGAGCACGTGCTCGTGGTCACCCCGTACAACGCGCAAGTGGTGACCTTGCGACGCAAGCTCGACGAGGCCGGGCTGACCCGCGTCGAGGTCGGCACCGTCGACAAGTTCCAGGGCAGACAGGCGCCAGTCGTCTTCGTGTCGATGACTGCATCGTCGGCGGACGACGCGCCACGCGGAGTGTCGTTCCTGTTCAACAGGAATCGGCTGAACGTCGCCGTCAGCAGAGCCAAGTACGCGGCCGTCATCGTGCGGTCGACACTGCTGACCGACTACCTGCCGTCCACTCCGGACCGGCTCGTCGAACTCGGCGCATTCCTGTCGCTCAGCGCTCCTGTGATAAACCCACGGAGTGAGTGACCCGCTGCTCGACCGGCTGACGGAGATCGTCGGCGCCCGCCACGTGAGCACCGATCCCGACGTGCTGATCGGGCGCTGCGTCGACCACACCGGACGCTATCGGGGCCAGGCGTCCGCCCTTGTGCGGCCGGGATCCGCCGACGAGGTGGCCGCCGTGCTCGGGGCGTGCCGTGACGCGGGCAGCTACGTGACGGTGCAGGGCGGCCGGACTTCGCTGGTGGCCGGCACCGTGCCCGAACGCGACGACGTGCTCTTGTCCACCGAGCGGCTCGACGAGATTGGCCCCATCGACTCCGTCGAACGGCGCGTGCAGGTGGGGGCAGGAGCCACCGCGGCGGCCGTGCAGCAGGCCGCCGGCGAGGCGGGCCTGGTGTTCGGTGTCGACCTCGCCTCGCGCGACAGCGCAACCGTCGGCGGTATGGCGGCGACGAATGCGGGCGGGTTGCGCACGGTGCGCTACGGCAACATGGGCGAGCAGGTGCTCGGGCTCGACGTCGCACTGCCCGACGGCACCGTGGTGCGACGCCACAGCGAGGTGCGCAGCGACAACACCGGTTACGACCTGGCGGCCCTCTTCGTCGGCGCCGAGGGCACCCTGGGGGTCATCACGGCACTCGATCTGCGCCTGCATCCCAAGCCCGCACATCGGGTGACGGCCGTCGCGGGGTTCGCAGACCTGGACGCGCTACTCGTCGTCGGCCGTAGCTTGCGGGACGCCGACGGCATCGCAGCACTGGAGTTGGTCGACGCGCGGGCGAGCGCACTGACGGCCGAGCACCTCGGCGTCGGCGCACCCGTCGCCGGCGCATGGCAGCTGCTGATCGAACTCGCCGGGGACGTCGACCACACCGAACGCCTCGCCGAGGCGTTGGAGGGTGCGGACCTTGCCGGAGAGCCCGCCGTCGGCGTCGACGTCGCGGCGCAGCGGAGGCTCTGGCAGGTAAGGGAATCGATCGCGGAGATCCTCGGCATCTACGGTCCGCCGCTGAAGTTCGACGTGTCGCTTCCGCTTGCCGAGATCGCGTCCTTCGCCGCGGCGGCCGACGAACTCGTCGCCACGCACGCCCCTGACGCGATCCCGTTGTTGTTCGGCCACGTCGGTGAGGGCAATCTGCACCTGAACCTGGTGCGGTGCATGCTCGATGGCGAGCGCGAGCGGCAGTTGTACGCGGAGATGATGGAGTTGATCGCCGCCCACCACGGCAACGTCAGCTCCGAGCATGGCGTCGGCAGCCGCAAGCGCGATTACCTCGCAATGTCGCGTACCCCGGCCGACATCGCCGCGATGCGAGCGGTCAAGACGGCCTTCGATCCGACCGGCTACCTCAATCCCGCGGTGCTGTTCGACTGACGTTTCCCGCGCGAGGCGTCAGTCCCGGAATCGCATCGAGTGCCGCCCATAGGTGCCGGAGTCCCCGTCGTCGCGTGAATGCCGGCCCGGTGCGGGTTCCGGCGCAGGCGGGGGTTCCTGCGAGTGACCGTCACCGTTCACGTGAAAACCATTGTGCGCGAACCCGATCGGCTCGGGATCTGGTGGGGCGGCCGGATCGGCCAGCAGCTCGTCCAGAATGCTGCGCCACGGCTGACTCGCGTTCCCAACCGGCTCGGGGGCAAGGGGTTCGGAAACGTCGTGCTGGGGCTCCGGTTCCTCCTCGAGGAGGCTGTGCCACGACTCAGGAGCACCGCCGTGCCAGGTGTCTGCGGGGGCGGGCAACGGATGGTCCGCGTGGATCTGCATGGGGGCGGTAACGCTGTCGTCGGCCGGGTAGGTATCGGGGACAGGCGCGGGCTTGGGCGCGGCTTTGGGCTTGGGTGGCGGCGACGTTGGCTCGTCGTCCCACTCGACCGTGAACTCGACGTACTCGTCGTCGTCGGGAAAGTAGTCGTCCTCGTCGGGTGCCAAGACGACGCTCGAGCGCAGGTTTCGTGCCGCGGTGAACTCGTTTGACCCCGCGAAGACGTCGACGCGCGGCGAGGTGCTCGACGAGAGGCGGATGCCACCGAATCCGCGTAGGAACATGGCGGCGACGACGCCGAACAATGCGACGAAGGCAGGCAACAGCAGCGACTGAGACAGCGCAGCCGCGAACGGCGCGTGCAGGAACGTGGGCAGCTCGACCACCGGACCGTCAGCGCCTGCGGGAGGCTCAGCGCCGTCGGGTAGCTCGGCGCCGATCCGCGCGGTCATGAACGCCGCCATCCCCGCGCTGCCGAGCACGCCACCAATCTGACGGGTCGTGTTGTAGACCCCGGAACCCGCGCCCGCAAGGTGTGCGGGCAGGTTCCGGGTCGCCGTGGCCGCCAACGGTGACCAGATGAAGGCCATCCCGACGCCGATCAGGATGAACGGCAGCACCAACCGCCAGATCGGCGTCGTCGGCGTCAGTTCCACCGAGAGCCACGTCAACCCAATCGCCACCGCCGAGAAACCGAACCCGACGATCGGACGCGGATGGCTTCGGTCCACGATCTTGCCGACGAACGGGGCGAGCACACCCGAGGCGACCGCCATCGGCGCGATCAGCAGCGCCGAGCGGATCGGCGACAATCCACATACCGACTGCGCATAGAACATGACCGGAAGCATCATCGCCGTCACCGCGAAGGCGATCACCGTGATTCCGAGGTTGGCCATGCTGAAGTCGTTGTCGCGGAAGAGCTTCAGCGGGACGAGGGGCTCACCCGGGTTCACCGACTGCCAATAGACGAAGCCCGCGAAGAACGCCAAACCGGCTGCGACCATGGCCCATATCCACCACGCCCAGTCGTGGTCCGGACCTTCCTGCAGTCCGAACACCACCAGGAACATCCCAGCGCCGGACAACGCCACCCCAAGCAGGTCGAATCCATGTTGCTCGGTGGGCAATTCCGGGACGAACCAGAACGCCAGCCCAAGTCCGACGATTCCGATCGGCACGTTGACGATGAAGATCCACTGCCAGCCAAGACCGTCGACCAGAAACCCGCCCGCCAACGGACCGACCAAGGTGGCGACGCCCGCAGTGGCACCCCACACGCTCAGCGCGACGCCGCGGTGGTCGGGGGGAAAGATCCTGGTGATCGTCGAAAGAGTCTGCGGGGTCATCAATGCGGCGCCGATGCCCTGCAGCACGCGGGCGGCGACCAACATCTGGAGGCTGTCCGCCAGCCCGCACCACAGCGAGGCGAAGGTGAAGACCGCCAGCCCGGCGAGGTAGAGATTCTTGGGCCCGTACCGGTCCCCGAGCCGGCCCGCCAACAACAGCGGTACCGCATACGCCAGCAGGTAGGCGCTGGTGACCCAGATGACGGAGTCATAGTCCGTGCGGACGTGCTTCATGATCTCTGGGTTGGCGACCGCGACGATCGTCGCGTCGAGCAGGATCATGAAGAAGCCGACCATCATGGCCCACAGCGCGTGCCACGGATTTTCCATCCGCTTCGGGTCCTGTAGACGCTCCATCAGCGCTGCCGTCACGGTGCCCCCCGGCCCACGACGAGTTGGCTAAGCACCCGGGCCGCGGTGGCGCGGGGTACCTGCGGGATGGCGAGTCTCTGCAACATCTACTTGACCATGGGTAACGAAGCTATCGAAGCGACGCTACGGACCCGCAGTTATCGGGACAAGTCGGCCATTCAGCGACGCAGTAGGGTCACGCTGGGTCGGCGACGGCCTCCGCAGCCTGCGACAGCTCGCCATCGGGGGTAGGTACCCCCACCGCGAGCAGCGCAAATAGCGCCACCACCACACCGAAGGCCATGACCAGCGCGAGCGCGAACTCGTCATTGCCGAGCACCCCGACCAGCGGCGCCACCGCTGCACCAAGTCCGAACTGGGCCGCCCCGAGCAGCGCGGCCGACGTGCCCGCCGCGTCCGGATGCCGGGACAGCGCCAGGGCCGGAGCATTGGGGATGACCAGACCCATCGCGGCCAGAATCAGCCACACCGGCACCAGGAAGGCGGGCAGCCCGCCCACGCCAGCGGCGGTCAATCCCACGAAGAGCAACGCGGCCAGCGACGACGCCACCAGCGCCCACACCACGATGGTCTGCGGCGTGAACCGCTTCAACAACACGACGTTGAGCTGCGTCGCGCCGATCAGCGCGACCGCGCCCGCACCGAACACCAGCGCGAAGGACTGCTGGTCCAGGCCGTACTGCCCCTGCAGCACGAATGGGGCTGCTGCGATGTACGCGAAAAGCCCCGACATGCCAAGCGCTGCGACGAGCACCAGGATCACGAACCGCGCGTCGCCGAGCAGCTCGCCGTAGGTGGCGACGATGCCCCGCACCCGCAAGGGCCGACGATGCGCAGCGGGCAACGTTTCCGGCAAGGCCAGCGCCGCGAGCAGCAACAGCGCGCCTGCCAGCACCACGAGCACCGCGAACACCCAGTGCCACGATGCCTTCAGCAGCACGGCCGCGCCCAGCGACGGCGCGACGACCGGCGCCACGCCCAACACCAGCATCAGCCGGGAGAGCACCGTGGCGGCGACGTTGTCGACGTACAGGTCGCCGACGATGGCAATCGCCACGACGGCGGCCGCCGCGGCCCCGACACCCTGCAGCCCACGGGCCAGCCCCAGCGTCACGATGTTCGGCGCGAACAGGCACAACACCGACGCCACCATGTGCAGCGCGATGCCCACCATCAACGGCCTGCGGCGGCCCAGCGAGTCCGAGAGTGGCCCGACGATCAACTGACCGAGCGCCAACCCGGCCAACGTCCCGGTCAGCGTCAACTGCACCACCGACGACGACACCGAAAACTCGTCTGCGATGCGCGGTAGTGCGGGCAGGTACATGTCGATGGTGAGCGGGCCAAGGGCGACGAGCAGCCCCAGCACCACGATCATCTTGACTCGACTGGGGGCAGGCCCAACCGATACGTCGGTATCGATGCCCGCGAGGTCCATGTGAGTCGATGCTGCCATGAACTTGGTTAGCAACGCATATGAGTTTTTTCTTCCCGCAGGCCCACGCGCCATACGTGACCGAGCTCACGCTCGGGCACTACCGGCATGTCGGCATTCGTTGACTAACCGATAGCCTGAAGGCTCGTCGGAAGTAGAGGGAAGGTCGAGACATGAGTGCTCGTTCCAACGCCAAGAGCCAGGTGCCTGCCACCATCGACGACGACCCGAGCATGGCCGCCAAGGTCCTGTCTCAGCTCATCGAGAGCGGCGCGCGCGTCCAGGGACCCGCGGTCAAGGCCTACGTCGAGCGGCTGCGCGGGCACAGCCCCGACGCGACGCCCGCCGAGCTCGTCACCAAGCTCGAGAAGCACTACCTCGCCGCGGTGATGGCCAGCGGCGCCGCCGTGGGTTCCGCGGCGGCCTTCCCTGGCATCGGCACGTTGGTCGCGATGTCGGCGATCGCCGGCGAAACGGTGGTGTTCCTCGAGGCCACCGCCGTTTTCGTGCTCGCCGTCGCCGAGGTCCACGGCATCCCCGCAGAGCACCGCGAGCGACGTCGCGCCCTCGTACTGGCGGTGCTGGTGGGTGAGGACAGCAAGCACGCCGTCGCTGATTTGCTGGGGACCGGCCGTACCAGCGGGGCCTGGTTGTCCGATGGTGCGGCGTCGCTGCCACTGCCCGCGGTGTCGCAATTGAACTCGCGACTGCTCAAGTTCTTCGTGAAGAAGTACGCGCTGAAGCGCGGGGCCATCGCATTCGGCAAGATGCTGCCCGTCGGCATCGGCGCGGTCGTCGGTGGTGTCGGCAACAGGATGATGGGCAAGAAGATCGTCAAGAACGCGCAGCTGGCCTTCGGCAGCCCCCCGCCGCGGTGGCCGTCGACGCTGCACGTGCTACCCGTCCGGCAGCCTTAGCCGGACACCCTGGGCCGCCGTTGATGCCGGCCTCGGAGGACAAGTGCGGTTGCCGGGTCCCGACGGCTCCGAAGGCGCTAGCCTTTAGGACGGCATAGGGCGGGCAACCGCGGGAAACGAGCGGGCGTAAGCAAAGACGTTCGCAGCAGAAGGAATCGAGGCGAGAAGCCGCCGTGAGCACTTCACCTTCACCATTCGGCCAGAACGAATGGTTGGTCGAGGAGATGTATCGCAAGTTCCGCGAGGATCCCTCGTCGGTCGACCCCAGTTGGCACGAGTTCCTCGTCGACTACTCCCCCGAGCCGACCACGGACGCAACGACTTCCGCGGCACCGAGCGGCAATGGTCAGCCGAGCCCCGCGCCTGCCGCCGCGACGCCCAAGCCCGCCGCTCCGGCGCCCGCAGCCCCACCCGCACCGTCAAGCAACGGCACGCCGGCCGCCGCACCAAAGGCGGCCACCCCCGCCCCAGCACCTGCCAAGGCTGCCGCGCCCGAAAAAGCGAAGCCGTCGCCCACACCACCCGCCGAAGGCGACGAGGTCGCCGTGCTGCGCGGCGCGGCCGCGGCCGTCGTGAAGAACATGAACGCTTCGCTGGACGTTCCGACGGCCACCAGCGTGCGGGCCATCCCGGCCAAGCTGATGATCGACAACCGCGTCGTCATCAACAATCACCTCAAGCGCACGCGCGGCGGCAAGATCTCGTTCACCCACCTGCTGGGTTACGCGATCGTGCAGGCGGTCAAGAGCTTCCCCAACTTGAACCGGCACTTCGCCGAGCTCGAAGGCAAGCCGAATGTGGTCACCCCGGCTCACACGAATCTGGGCCTGGCCATCGACCTTCAGGGCAAGGACGGCAAGCGTCAACTCGTCGTCGCAGCCATCAAGCGTTGCGAGACAATGGCATTCGGTCAGTTCATCGCTGCGTACGAGGACATCGTCCGACGCGCACGCGACGGCAAGCTGACCGCAGAGGACTTCGCGGGCGTCACGATCTCGCTGACCAACCCCGGCACCATCGGCACCGTGCACTCGGTGCCACGCCTGATGAGCGGCCAGGGCGCGATCATCGGCGCGGGCGCCATGGAGTACCCGGCCGAGTTCCAGGGGGCCAGCGAGGAGCGGATCGCCGAGATGGGCCTCGGCAAGCTCATCACGCTGACGTCGACCTACGACCATCGCATCATCCAGGGTGCGGAGTCCGGCGACTTCCTTCGCACCATCCACCAGCTGCTGCTGTCCGACGACTTCTTCGACGAGATCTTCCGCGAGCTCGGCATCCCGTACGAGCCGGTGCGCTGGCGGACCGACAACCCCGACTCGATCTTCGACAAGAACGCCCGCATCATCGAGTTGATCGCGGCGTACCGCAACCGTGGCCACCTGATGGCCGACATCGACCCGCTGCGGCTGGACAAGACCCGGTTCCGCAGCCACCCCGACCTCGACGTCAACACCCACGGACTCACGTTGTGGGACCTGGACCGCGTGTTCAAGGTCGACGGGTTCGCCGGTGCCGAGTACAAGAAACTGCGCGACGTGCTCGGGCTGCTTCGGGACGCGTACTGCAGGCACGTCGGCGTCGAGTACACGCACATCCTCGAACCCGACCAGCAGAAGTGGCTGCAGGAGCGTATCGAGGTCAAGCACGCGAAGCCGACCGTCGCGGAGCAGAAGTACATCCTGTCCAAGCTCAATGCCGCCGAGGCCTTCGAAACGTTCTTGCAGACCAAATACGTTGGGCAGAAGCGCTTCTCGCTTGAGGGCGCGGAGACCGTCATCCCGATGATGGACGCCGTGCTCGACGAGGCCGCCGAACACGGGCTCGACGAGGTCGTCATCGGCATGCCGCACCGCGGTCGGCTCAACGTGCTGGCCAACATCGTTGGCAAGCCGTACTCGCAGATCTTCAGCGAGTTCGAGGGCAACCTGAACCCGAGCCAAGCCCATGGCTCCGGCGACGTGAAGTATCACCTCGGCGCGACCGGTAACTACCTACAGATGTTCGGCGACAACGACATCGACGTGTCGCTGGTGGCCAACCCGAGCCACCTCGAGGCCGTCGACCCGGTGCTCGAGGGCATCGTGCGCGCCAAGCAGGACGTGGCCGACTTCGAGAATGGCGCCGACGGTTCCGAAAAGTTCACCATCGTTCCGGTGATGATGCACGGCGACGCTGCCTTCGCCGGCCAGGGCGTGGTTGCCGAGACGCTCAACCTCGCGCTGCTGCGCGGGTACCGCACCGGCGGCACCATCCACATCATCGTCAACAACCAGATCGGCTTCACCACCTCGCCGCAGGATTCGCGATCCTCGGAGTACTGCACTGACGTCGCGAAAATGGTTGGCGCACCGATCTTTCACGTCAACGGGGACGACCCCGAAGCCGCGTCGTGGGTGGCTCGGCTGGCCGTAGACTTCCGTCAGCAGTTCAAGAAGGACGTCATCATCGACATGCTGTGCTACCGCCGCCGCGGGCACAACGAGGGTGACGACCCGTCGATGACCCAGCCCGGAATGTACGACGTCATCGACACCAAGCGCGGCGTCCGCAAGACCTACACCGAAGCGCTCATCGGCCGCGGCGACATCTCCATGAAGGAGGCCGAGGACGCGCTGCGCGACTACCAAGGCCAGCTCGAGCGGGTGTTCAACGAGGTCCGCGATCTCGAGAAACATGAGATCGAACCCAGCGAATCCGTCGAGGCCGACCAGGTGCTGCCTGCGAAACTCAGTACCGCCGTGGACAAGTCGCTATTGGCCCGCATCGGCGACGCCCACCTGGCGTTCCCCGAGGACTTCACCGTGCACCCCCGCGTCAAGCCGGTGCTCGACAAGCGGCGCGAGATGGCCTACGAGGGCAAGGTCGACTGGGCGTTCGGTGAGCTCCTTGCGCTCGGCACGCTGGTATCCGAGGGCAAGCTAGTGCGGTTCTCCGGCCAGGACGTCCGCCGCGGCACGTTCACCCAGCGCCACGCGGTGATCATCGACCGCAAGACCGGCGCGGAGTTCACCCCGCTGGAATTGCTCACGCTCTCCGAGGACGGCACGCCGACCGGCGGCAGGTTCATGGTCTACGACTCGGCGCTGTCGGAGTACGCGGCCGTCGGCTTCGAGTACGGCTACTCGGTAGGCAACCAGGACGCAATGGTGTTGTGGGAGGCGCAGTTCGGCGACTTCGTCAACGGTGCCCAGTCCATCATCGACGAGTTCATCAGCTCTGGCGAGGCCAAGTGGGGCCAGCTGTCCGACGTCGTGCTGCTGCTCCCCCACGGCCACGAAGGCCAGGGGCCGGACCACACGTCGGGCCGCATCGAGCGCTTCCTGCAGGTGTGCGCAGAGGGTTCGATGACCGTAGCGATGCCGTCGACACCTGCGAACTACTTCCATCTGTTGCGGCGGCACGGGATGGACGGGATTCACCGCCCGTTGATCGTCTTCACCCCGAAGTCGATGCTGCGCAACAAGGCCGTCGTCAGCGACATCCGCGACTTCACCGAGCAGAAGTTCCGCTCGATACTCGAGGAGCCCACCTACGAGGACGGCGACGGCGATCGTTCGAAGGTCAAGCGCGTGCTGCTGACGAGCGGCAAGATCTACTACGACCTCGTCGCGCGCAAGAACAACGACAAGCGCGAGGACGTGGGGATCGTTCGGATCGAGCAGCTGTATCCGCTGCCGAAGCGACGGCTCGGCGCCACACTCGACCAGTATCCGAACGCCGACGAGTTCCGTTGGGTGCAGGAGGAGCCGGCAAATCAGGGCGCCTGGCCGACATTCGGCCTCGCGCTGCCCGAGCAGCTGCCCGACAAGTTGATCGGAATCAAACGGATCTCCCGGCGGGCCATGTCGGCGCCGTCGTCGGGAAGCTCGAAGGTGCACGCCGTCGAGCAGCAGGAGATCGTCGACGAGGCCTTCGGCTGACCCGCACGCCGGACCCGGAGACCTAGAAGCCGAGGAAATCCAGCGGGATCGGCGTGTCACCGTTGGCCAGTGACGAGACGGCCCCGGGACAGAAGATCGTGATCGCCAATCCGGTGAACATCGTCGCAGGCCCCAGCGGCTTGCCGATCGCCTCGGACACGTCACCGGCGACGTCGGCCATCTGCTGTCCGGGTTCGGCGAGCATGGGGCACACGTCCTGACCGACCGAGACCGCCGTCGCAGGATCGATGTCGGTCAACCCCGCCGCCGACAGGTTCGAGAGGAAGTCGTCGGCAACGGGATCAGCCTGGGCCGGAGCGGCGCCGAAGAGCGCAGCGGCTACGACACCGGCGGACATGGCCAGCACCGCAATGCGGGTTCGCTTCATAGTGTGGTCGTCGCGGCCGGCCGGCGAACCGTTACCCGATGCGGGCGTTACCGCCGGTACTGGCTAAACTCCACATGAGTCCAATAGCGAACAGAGGAGTGCCCATGGAAGGCTTCGCCGGAAAGGTCGCCGTCGTCACGGGCGCCGGATCAGGCATCGGGCAGGCGTTGGCGCTCGAACTCGGACGCTCTGGGGCCAGTGTCGCGATCAGCGACGTCGACACCGAGGGCCTGGCAGTCACCGAGGAGCGGCTGAAGGCCATCGGCGCCCCGGTCAAGGCCGACCGGCTCGACGTCACCGAGCGCGAGGCGTTCCTGCTCTACGCCGACGGCGTGAAGGATCACTTCGGCAAGGTCAACCAGATCTACAACAACGCAGGCATCGCCTACGTCGGCGACGTCGAGGTGACCGCGTTCAAGGACATCGAACGCGTGATGGACGTCGATTTCTGGGGCGTCGTCAATGGCACCAAGGCATTCCTGCCCCATCTCATCGCCTCGGGCGACGGCCACGTCGTCAACGTATCCAGCCTCTTCGGCATCTTCTCGGTCCCCGGCCAGGCGGCCTACAACTCGGCGAAGTTCGCCGTCCGCGGCTTCACCGAGGCGCTGCGCCAGGAGATGGACCTGGCCAAGCACCCCGTCAAGGTGACGACGGTGCACCCCGGGGGCATCAAGACCGCGATCATGCGGAACTCGACCGCTGCCGACGGGGTGGACACGAAGACGCTCACCGAGTTCTTCGACAAGAAGCTGACCATGACCACCCCCGAGAAGGCGGCCACGATCATCTTGGACGCGGTGCGCAAGAACAAGGCGAGGGTGCTCGTCGGACCCGACGCGAAGGCGCTCGACCTCATCGTCCGAATCACCGGATCGGGTTACCAGAAGCTGTTCTCAACGGTCACGTCGAAGTTGATGCCGCCGGTGCACTGAATTTTGCAAGCTCAGTGGCCGAGCGGATGGTCGGTCAACCAGGCGGCCGCCACCGCACCGGGATCCGCGCCCTTTGCGACCTGTCGCAGCATGTCTGCGAGCGCGCCGGTATCGAGTTCGCCCGCGATTTCGTTGAGCGCCAACACTTGCGGCTCGGTCAGTTCGTTCCGCCGATAGAGCGGCACGACGTTCTCGGCTCGGATCAGCGAGGTGCGGTCGGCGAGTACGACGACGTCGTCGGGCACGTTGGGGGCAGCTGTCGACGTCCACGCCACCTCGACCTGACCCGAACGCAGCGCGCCGAACAACACTGCGGCGTCCGGGTATTCACGTACGGCCGGCAACCGGCAGGTACCCACCACGGGAGGCGGGACACTGCCGGCGGCGGCGCCGACGGTCAACTCGTCGCAATGCCTGACCAACGTCGCAACGTCGCGTCCGCCCCACTTCTTTTGGGTGGCCTCCAGGACCGCCAGCGCGGGTTTGTCGGCTGCGGCCTGCGCGTAGTCGCCGGCGGCGAGCCCCTCGGGAAGCGCCGAGATCATGGTCCGGTACACCTGCTCGTCACCGCGGGCGACGGCGCCGGGTTGGAACCGCTGCAGCAGTCGGCCCGTCAGGCCGGGTACGACCTCGACGTCGGCGCCATCCAGGTCGGCCATGGGATCGCTGCTCTGCTCGACGTGCGCGGCGCTGCCGTGGTATCGCAGCGCGGCGGCGTACACATGAGCTAGTACTCGTGATTCGGCATTTGGACCAGCACCCACACCGATCGAGGGCGGCGGCGAGTTAGCTCCGCAACCGGCGATCAGCAGCGCGCATAGCGCAACCGCCCATCGCCGCATACGCGACTCAGACGTCAGCCGCTGCCGCCACCGCAGCGGCGACCGCAGGACCGACACGCGGATCGAGCGCACTCGGCACGATGTGGTCGACGGCGAGGTCGTCGCCGACCACCGAGAAGATCGCTTCGGCGGCGGCCACCTTCATCTTCTCGGTGATGCGGCGGGCACCCGCGTCAAGCGCTCCACGGAACACACCGGGGAAGGCCAACACATTGTTGATCTGGTTGGGGAAGTCGCTGCGGCCAGTGGCCACCACGGCGGCGTACTTGCGCGCCGCATCGGGGTGGATCTCGGGGTCCGGATTCGACATCGCGAACACGATGCCACCCGGCGTCATCGTCGCGATCAGCTCCTCTGGAACGAGCCCCGCCGAGACCCCTATGAACACGTCGGCGCCGTTGAGCGCTTCGGCGATGCCGCCGGTGAGGCCGCGCGGGTTGGTCCTGGTGGCCAGCTCCTCCTTGAAGGGATTCATGTCGTCGCGACCGGAATGCAGAATGCCCTGGCTGTCCAGCACCGTGATGTCGGCGACTCCCTTGGCCAACAAGATGTTCGTGCAAGCGACACCGGCGGCGCCAGCACCCGACATCACCACCTTCAGCGTGTGCATGTCACGGTCGAGTGCCTTGGTGGCGCCCAGCAGTGCAGCGAGCACGACGATCGCGGTTCCGTGCTGATCGTCGTGCATGACCGGACAGTCCAGGGCCTCGATCACACGTCGCTCGATCTCGAAGCAGCGGGGGGCCGAGATGTCCTCGAGGTTGACCGCACCGAACGTGGGGCGCAGTCGGATGATGGTCTCGACGATTTCGTCGGGGTCCTTGGTGTCCAACACGATCGGGATGGAGTCCAACCCGCCGAACGTCTTGAAGAGCGCGCTCTTGCCCTCCATCACCGGCAGCGATGCGGCCGGACCGATGTCGCCGAGGCCGAGCACCGCCGTGCCGTCGCTGATGACCGCGACCAGTCGGTTGGCCCAGGTGTACTTCTTCGCCAACGTGTGGTCGGACGCGATCGCCCGGCTGACCTGCGCAACGCCCGGGGTGTAGGCGATCGACAACGCCCGCTGGGTATCGAGCGGCTCCTTCAGTCCGATGGAGAGCTTGCCGCCCTCGTGGGCGTCGAAGATCTCCGCATCAGTGATGACGACCTGGGGGGTGCGCACTAATTCAGCCACGGCGTCACGTTACTTCACCAGCCGACGGCCGTTAAGGCGTACTGGTCGGTACTAAGCGAAAGTTCGGCCGTCAGGGCAATTTCAGGCCCGGCGCGTACCATTCAGGGGCTCGGTTTCCGCACGTCACAACCCCAACGGAGGTTCGCGCATGCCATCCTTCCGCGCACTCCAACCGGCGCTGCTGCGGCCCGCGGGGCGCAGAGTTCCCGACGCGGCGTCCATCCACGTCCCCGTGGCGCGGGCAATGGTCGATTGCGGGGTCTACGCCGAAGGCTCGCGGCTGCCCGGCAAGTACACCCACGCCGCGGCGCTGGACAAGGTCCGCGAACTGGAACGAAGCGGTGTCCCGGCCTTCGTCTGGGTGGGCCTGCACGAGCCCGACCACCATCAGATGCAAGCGGTGGCCGACGTCTTCGGCCTTCACGAACTGGCCGTCGAGGACGCCGTCAACGCCCATCAGCGGCCGAAGCTGGAACGCTACGACAACACGCTCTTCCTGGTGCTCAAGACCATCATGTACGTCGAGCACGAGTCGGTGGCCAAGGCCCGCGAGATCGTCGAGACCGGCGAGATCATGATCTTCGTCGGCCCGGACTTCGTCGTCACGGTCCGGCACGGTGACCACGGCGGCCTGGCCGGGGTGCGCAAGCGGATGGACTCGACGCCGTCCAACTGTGTGCTCGGCCCATACGCGGTGCTGCACGCGATCGCCGACCACGTCGTCGATCACTACCTCGAAGTCACCGATCTGGTCGAAAACGACATCGACGCGATGGAGGAGAACGTCTTCTCTCCGACCACTGAAACCGACATCGAGCACATCTACATGCTCAAGCGGGAGGTCGTCGAAATGCGAAGGGCGGTGGGCCCGCTGAACCTGGCCCTGCAGCGCCTCGGCTCCGACCACAACGACTTGATCTCCAAGGAGGTCAGGCGGTACATCCGCGACGTGGTCGACCACAACACGCAGGCCTCCGATCGCGTCGCCAGCTACGACGAGGTGCTCAGTTCACTGGTGCAGGCCGCCGTGGGCAAGGTGTCGATGCAGCAGAACCTCGACATGCGCAAGATTTCGGCCTGGGTCGCCATCGCCGCGGTGCCGACGGCGCTCGCGGGCATCTACGGCATGAACTTCGATCACATGCCCGAACTGCACCAGGTGTGGGGCTACCCCGCGGTGCTCGGCGTGATGGCGACGGTGTGCATCCTGCTGTACATGACGTTCCGGCGAAACCACTGGCTCTAGGTCCACCCTCCCCCTTCGCCGAACGGCGGGACGGTTAGCGGGGTTGCGCGGCCGGACGGGCGGGGTCGAGCACGTCGACGCCGTCGGCTCGCCACGCTTCGCGCATGGCCTCGGCTCCCTTCAACCGCACCCATGCCGCCTCCGTCGGGGTGATCGGCGTCGCCGAGAGCAGCTTCACGGGCTCGTTCGGCGCGGGCAGCACCACGTCTTCGAGCCCACTCTCGCCCAAAAGCATTGCGGTGAATGGCGACGGAACCCACAGTGGCGTCTCGAGATCGATCAATGCATCAGGCCCGAGCACCAAGCCCTCGACGGCAGGCGCGGCCGCGAGCACCGCGATAGTTTGGGACAACCCACTCGGCGTCGGCCCCTTCAGCGACAACATCACCTCGGCGCGGGGACCCTGATGCGGGTCGGCGAGCAACTCGGTGGGTTCGATCATCGGGTGACGCGAACAGCCAAGGGAAGCATAGTGATACACGCCGTCGCGGTCGGGGCCGAACCGCAGGATCTCGATGGATTCGGCCCCGAGAAACGTCACGCTGGCCGAAACGGGTTCGTCCTCGAGGCCAAGTCCGGCGAAGTGGTCGCGCAGGTGCGCGCGAACGTTTGCAAGAATGTCGTTCACGCTGGGTTATTCGATGGGCGGGATCGACAAGTTCACCCCGGTATCCGCATCGAACAGGGTCAGCTTGGTGGTGTCGAAGGCCAGCTCCGCCTGCTGCCCCGCGGTGACCTTCGACTCGGCGGAAACCCTTGCCACGAACTGGTTCTCACTGGCTCCGGACTCGGCGGCCAATTCGGCCAGCTGGGCGGCCTTGGCACCCGCGCCCTCGGTCCGGAAGTGCAGATACTTGTCGGCCCCCAGCGATTCCACGAAGTCGACGGTGACCTGGAAGGTCAACGCCCTGATCCGCGCGTAGGTATCCATCAGCGCCACGTCGTCCAAATGCTCGGGACGGACACCGACGATCACGTTGTTGGGCGTGGGATGTAGGGCCAGCATGTCGTGCACTTCAGACGTCAGAGTGACGTCGCCGAACGGAACCCGCACCCCGACGTCGGTCAGCGTGGCGGGGAAGAAGTTCATCGCCGGCGACCCGATGAAACCCGCCACGAAGAGGTTCGCGGGGCTGTTGTAAAGCTCGTCGGGCGTACCGATTTGCTGCGCCACCCCGGCCAGCATCACCACGACGCGATCCCCCAGCGTCATGGCCTCCGTTTGATCGTGCGTGACGTAGATGGTCGTCGTACCAAGCCGGTTCTGCAGCCGCGCGATCTCCGACCGCATCTGAACGCGGAGTTTCGCGTCGAGGTTCGACAACGGCTCGTCCATGAGAAATGCCTTGGGGCTGCGCACTATTGCGCGGCCCATCGCCACCCGCTGCCGCTGCCCACCGGACAGCTGCCCGGGCTTGCGGTCCAAGAGCTCGCCCAGGTCGAGTATCCGCGCGGTCTCCTCCACCTTGCTGGCGATGTCGGCCTTGGACATCTTGGCCAGGGTCAACGGGAATGCGATGTTCTGGCGCACGGTCATGTGGGGGTACAGCGCGTACGACTGGAACACCATCGCGATGTCGCGGTCCTTGGGGGCCTTGTCGTTCACCCTGTCGCCGCCGATGCGCAGCTCACCGGAGCTGATGTCCTCGAGGCCGGCAATCATGTTGAGCGTGGTCGACTTTCCGCAACCGGATGGTCCGACCAAGATGATGAACTCGCCGTCGGCGATGGTGATGGACAGGTCCTTCACCGCCGCAGCGCCACCTGCGTAGCTCTTCGTCAGGTGCTCCAACACGATTTCGGCCATCGGTTACCCCTTCACCGCGCCGGAGGTCAAACCGGCCACGATACGTCGTTGGAAGATGAGTACGAAGATGATGATCGGTACGGTGATCACCATCGCGCCCGCCGCAATCGACCCCGTCGGCTCCTCGAATTGCGAACTGCCCGTGAAGTTCGCGATCGCCACGGGCGCGGTGATGGCCCGTTGCGTAGCGGTCAGCGAAAGCGCCAGCAGCAGGTCGTTCCACGCGAAGATGAACACCAGGATCGCCGCGGTCACGATTCCCGGAGCGGCCAGCGGCGCAATGATCTTGCGGAAGGCTTGGCCAGGGGTAGCCCCGTCCATCTTGGCGGCCTTCTCCAAATCCCAAGGGATCTCCCGGAAGAACGCCGACATGGTGTAGATGGCAAGCGGCAACGCAAAGGTGATGTAGGGGATGATCAGGCCGGGCCAGGTATCGAAGAGCCCGATCCGGCGCTCGATGTTGAACAGCGGGGTGACCAGCGAGATCTGGGGGAACATCGCGATGAGCAGCGCGACCCCGACGAGCGCCTTCTTCCCCGGGAAGGCAAGCCGGGCAATGGCATACGCGGCCATGCCACCGATGACCACCGCGATGGCCGTGGTGATCAGGCCGATGCCGATCGAGTTCACCAATGCCGAGCTGAAGATGTCGCCCGTGAAGATCGCCTTGTAGTTGTCGAAGGTCACTTGCGTCGGGATCAGGTTGCCGTCCTTGACATTCGACGTCGGCTTCAGCGACAGCGACAGGATCCACAGCACGGGAAACAGTGCGTAGAGCACGACAATGACGTTGACGACGGTCCAGCCCGTCGCCCGCCCCGGACTCACCCGCTCAGACATCAGTGCCCTCTGCTCTTCGCGCAAGCGCTCATCGCTGCCCCTCTTCATCGGAACCTGGGGCCGATGCGCCGAAGAGCTTTATGTAGATGAACGCGATTACCGCCACGCACAAGAACACGAGCACGCTGATCGCCGACCCCAACCCCAGGTTGAACGCCTTGAAGAGGTTGTCGTAACCCAGGATTGACACCGAGCCAGTGTCATTGGCGCCGCCGGTCAGCACGTAGATGTTGTCGAAGATGCGGAAGGCGTCGAGCGTCCGGAACAGCAGCGCTACCAAGATGGCCGGCTTGATCATCGGGATGATCACCTTCGTCAGCCGCTTCCACGGGCCCGCTCCGTCGACCTGAGCCGCGTTGAGCAGATCCTGCGGAACCAGCGCAAGGCCCGCCAACAAGAGCAGCGCCATGAACGGCGTCGTCTTCCACACCTCGGCAAGCACGACGATGGCAAGCGACGGCAACTGCTCGGTCAGCGGCGCGCTGCCCGTCGGAAGCAAGTTGGCAAGGTAGCCGGTGCCCGGCGTCCACGCGTAGTACCAGCTGTAGGACGCCGCCACGGTGACGATGCCGTACGGGATCAGAATCGCGGTGCGCACCAGGCCCTTGCCGAAGATCGTGCGGTGCATCACCAACGCCAGCGCCATGCCGAGCGCGAACTCGATGGCCACCGATACCACCGTGATGGCCAGCGTGACGACGAACGCCGTCCACCAGTACCGGTCGGTGAGGATGGTCTGGTAGTTGGCGAACCAGACGAACTTGGTGTCGTCCGGGGCGGCCAGGTTGTAGCGCTGCAGGCTGAGCCAGACGGCGTAACCGATCGGGTACGCCGTCACCGCCAGCATCAGGATGACCGCGGGACTGACAAGCCAGAAGGCCAGTCGCCGTTCGGACTTGCTGTCGTCGGTCCCGCCTGCGACGGCAACAGCCGCCGCGGCTGGCGCGGGAACGGAGGTCACGGAATGAGCCCCTTCCCGTCGATGGCCTTCTGCACCTGGACCGTGAGCTCGTCGGCGGTGCGCTCCGGATCGATGTCGGTGACCGGAGCCAACGTCGCCGAGATTCGGGTGGACACGGCCTGGTAGACGGGCGTGGCGGGCCGCACCGCGGCGTTGGTCAGCTGCTGACGGATGACCTCGTATTGCGGGTACTTGGCTTGGAAGTCGGGGTCGTCGTACAACGAGGTGCGTACCGCGGGCAGGCCGCCCTCGATGGAGGTGTAACGCTGATTCTCGACGGAGCGCAAGCAACGGATGGCCTCGAACGCCTCGGCCTTGTGCTGGGTGTTCTTACCGACGGCGAGGTTGAGCCCGCCGATCGTCACCCTGGCGTCCTCACCGGGCTTCACCCCGGGGTAATTGGCGAACCCAAACACCTTCTTGCTGGCGTCGTAGGCCGTCGTGAACTGCTCGTCGTTGGGCGAAAAGGTGCCGACGTCGTTGATGGAGCCCTTGAGTTCCGCGACCTCATTCAGCGGCAGGAAGCTGACCCCGCCCTTCACGGCGTTCTCCAACATCGACGGAAGCACGAAGGGCCAGTTCACTTCGAGCGCGGCCTTGCCCTGCTCCAGTGCCAGTCGCGCGGTGCCCTCGTCCGTCTGGGTGATCGACGGATCGGCTCCCGGCGCGGTGGCAACCGACTTGATGATCTGCAGCGCCTTGACGGTGGCGGCGCGGTGCTCAGGGGTGTCAGTCAGCGTCACGGTCTTCCCGTCGTCGGACAACACCTGTCCGCCGCCGCTGACCAGCAATGTGTTGAACCACACCACCAGGCCCTCGTACTGCTTGGCCTGAAGCGCGATCCAGCTGGGGTTGCCCGCGGCGTGCAGCCTGGTGGCCTCGGCCACCATGCCGTCCCACGTTGCCGGCGGCTTGTCCATCAAATCTGCTCGGTACCAAAGTAATTGGGTATTTGTCGTGATCGGTGCGGCATACAGCTGGTGCTGCCACTCGGCCGTCGCGAGCGGTCCGGGCAGCGTGTTGGAGCGCGCATCCGCTTCGGCCTTGCCAGCAGGGTCGTCGGAAAGCGGCAAAGCCCAACCGGCCTCGGCGAACTCGGCGGTCCACACCACGTCGAGCGCCATCAGGTCGAGTGTCTTGTCGTTTCCGGTGAGTCGACGGGCCAGTTGAAGGCGTTGATCGTCGGCGCCCTTCGGCAAGCTGATCTGCTTGATCGTGAACCGGTCACCAAGTTCGGCGTTGCAGCGCTTCGCCACTGCGGTGAACGTCGCCATTTCGCTGGCCGGCGTGTAGTAGTTGATGACGATTCCGCCACCGCCGGAACTGCACGCAGACACCAGACCTGCCGCCGTCAGCGCAGTCACCGCCGCAGTCCACAGCCGTCGACCGCGCACCGCCCGCCTCCGTCCGCATGTGAAGTCGCCGCTCCGGGCGAGAACCTCCCGCGCGCAAACCGTAGAGCGCTTTGCGCGTGATGTGCAACACTTCCACGCGCGTGCGTCGCAATCGTGACCTGCGACGTACCCGTCAGCGAACTCGACGCGTGCGCTGCGCCGCGATCAGATCTTCAAGCGCGCCAGCAGATCCCGCCCGGTTTCGGCGCCCTGGGGATCGCACAGCACGTCGTACCGGCCCGCAACCAGTTGCATGGTCGAACTGAAATCTCTTGTGCCGCGTGCCATCGCGTACTGGATCCCAGAAGTGATGAGCCCAAAGAACACGCCTGCGATCAACCCGGCGATCAACGGTCCCCACGGATTGGGACTCGAGAAGCCCAGCACCAAACCGATGAACAGGCCGAGCCACGCGCCGGTGACCGCGCCACCGCCGAGCACCTTGGGCCAGGTCAATCGTCCGGTGACGCGCTCGACCTGCATGAGGTCCACGCCGACGATGGTCACCTGTTGAACTGGAAACTCATGGTCGGACAGGTAGTCCACCGCACGCTGGGCCTCGGCGTAGGTCGGGTAGGACCCGATCGGCCAACCCTTGGGCGGCGTCGGCAACCCCGGGCCGGCCCGACGAGGGTTCTGTCCTGGCGATAGCGGACTGGTCATCGTTTCTTCTCCTCCGAACTTCCATCGCGACTCGTGCACCCGCAGTCGCGCTGGGCGCGACCAGCGATGCACAAGTCGCTCGACAGCGTCCAACAGACAACGGCCGGGCACCCACAATGGTGCCCCGAAACGTCGACCCACCATTGGTAATCGGGCAGTGCGCTAGGTTGGCGCCATGACAGCTTCCGGCGAAGCCGCAGGCCAGCCACCGACGGCCGAGCCGAACTCGGACCAGGAGGCGCCGCAGTCCGGTGGGCCCGAAGCCGAGGCGACCGAGCAGGTTCAGCTACCCCCTGCGTACGCAGAGCAGCCGCCGTACGACTCGCCCCCGGCTTACGGCGGGCCGCCGCAGGGCTTCGACGCGCCGAGAGGTTACGGGCCACCACCAGCTTTCGGGCCACAACCGGGTTACGGGCCGCCTCCCGCTTACGGCGCCCCGCCCCAGCCGTATGGGCCGCCACCGGGTTTCGCGGCCCCGCCGCCGCAGCCATACGGCGCGCCGGGCTACGGACCACCGCCGCCATACCCGCCTCAACCCGGCTACGGCCCACCCGCGGGGCCGCCGGCCTACCCAGGCGGCTACGGGCCATATGGGCCGCCGAAGCAACACACCAACGGCCTGGCGATCGCATCGCTGGCATCGTCGGGCGTTGGGCTCTTCTTATCGGTCGTGTTGTTCTTCTTCGGGGGTTTCATCGGGTCGATTCCCGCGCTGGTCGGCATCGTGCTGGGCATCGTGGCGTTGAGCCAGATCAAGAGCCGCCGAGAAGGCGGGCGCAGCTTTGCCATCGCGGGCATCGCCGTAGGAGCGGCGGCGCTGGTGTTTGCGATCGGCGTGTACGTCGTCTTCTATGCGATCTACCTCTCGGCCAGTTGACCACGAGAGGCCATGCACGACGTGTTCCCGTCGCCACGTCCACGCTTCGGTAAATTGACCGCATGACGAACCCGCCCAGTTCCGCGGGGGACCCGATGGGAAGAGACCCGGAACCCGCGGTTGACCCGCTGTCCGGAGCCGTCGAATACCCGCCCATCGAATACAACCCGACGCCGCCGCCCGGTTACCCGATGCCGCCCATGCCACCGCCGCTGCCGCCCAACTATGGGCCGGCCACGGCGTTCCCGCCCCCTGGACCATTCCCACCACCGGGCGCCTACCCGCCGTACCCGCCGCCCGTCGGTTACGGGCCGCCGCCGTCGGCCTACGGATACGGATACGGCGCCGACCCCACCTCGACGAGTGGCAAGGCGATCGGGGCCTTGGTCACCTCGCTGGTTGGACTGCCGCTCTGCTTCTGTGCGTTGCCGTCGATCGTCGGGATCGTGCTCGGCATCGTGGCGATGAACGACATCAAGAAGACCGGCCAGCAGGGCCGCGGCATGGCGCTCGCGGCGGTCATCGTCGGCGGAGTCTCGCTCGCACTCACCGTGGTGTTCTGGCTCACCGGAGCGATTTCGAATACGTCGAGCTATCGCTGATCAACACCAATTTCGTTGGCCGCCAACGTCATCGGCCAGCTGTATCGCGCTAGCTCGGCGGCTCGAAGGGGCCCGTCGTGCGGGCCATCCCGGCGGCCCGCCCCTTGCCCGCGATCACCAGCGCCATCTTCCGGCTGGCTTCGTCGATCATCTCGTCGCCGAGCATCACCGCACCACGTGCGCCTCCGGCGTGCGAGGTGTGCCACTCGTAGGCGTCCAGGATCAGTTCGGCCTTGTCGTAGTCGTCCTGCCGCGGGCTGAAGAGCTCGTTGCCCGCGGTGATCTGATCGGGGTGCAGTACCCACTTGCCGTCGTAGCCCAGCGCCGCCGAGCGGCCTGCCACCCGACGAAACGCCTCGACGTCGCGCACCTTGAGATAGGGACCGTCGATCGCGGCGATGCCGTGGGTGCGGGCCGCGACGAGAATCTTCATCAGCACGTGGTGGTACGCATCGCCGACGTCGTAACCCTCCGGCTGCTCGCCGACGACGAGCGTGCGCATGTTGAGGCTGGCGATCAGGTCGGCGGGCCCGAGCACCAGCGCCTGCACCCGCGGTGCCGCTGCGATGGCGTCGACGTTGGTCAAGCCCTTGGCCGTTTCGATCTGGGCCTCGATGGCGATGCGGCCCAGCGGTAGGCCGTGGGTGGCCTCAATTTGGGTGAGCAAGAGGTCCAGCGCGTGCACGTGCGAGACGTCGACGACCTTCGGCAACACAATGAGGTCGACGTACGCGCCTGCGGCCGCAATCACCTCGATGACGTCGGCGTGCGTCCACGGTGTGGTCCAGTCGTTGACCCGTACTCCGCGTAGCTGACCTGACCACCCTGGCTCGGCAAGCGCGGCCGCGACGCGGGTACGCGCCTCGGCCTTCGCCCCCGGCGCGACGGCGTCCTCGAGATCGAGGAACACCTCGTCGGCCGGAAGGGACTTGGCCTTCTCGATCATCTTGGCGCTGCTTCCAGGAACCGACAGGCAAGTTCTACGGGGGCGATATCGGTTCTCCACGGGTTCACTCTCTACTCTTTGGGGCATGGTCGCGGTCAACAGGGTCTACACGGCCCGGCTCTCGGGGATGCTTGTGCTTGGTCCCGACGGCGAGTCGATCGGCCGTGTCCGCGACGTGGTGATCAGCATCAGCTACGGCGCCCAGCAGCCACGCGTGCTCGGCCTGGTCGTCGAATTGCTCAACCGGAGAAGGATTTTCGTCCCGATCCTGCGCATCACCGCCATCGAACCCAGCGCCGTCACGCTGACGACGGCCAACGTCTCGCTACGCCGGTTCGCGCAACGGCCCGGCGAGGTCCTGGTCTTCGGCCAGGTGCTCGACACGAGGGTGCGGGTCGACGATCCCGAACTCGAACATTTGGCGGGCATCGACGTCGTCGTGGTCGACCTGGCCATCGAACAAGTCCGCACCCGCGACTGGATGGTGTCCCGGGTGGCCGTCCGTCCGCATCGGCGATTGGGCCGCCGCACCGCCGTCCACGTCGTCGCTTGGCAGAACGTTTCGGGCCTCACCCCTTCGGCGCTGTCGCTGCCCGGCCAAGGCGTCGCGCACCTGCTGGAGCAGTTCGAGGGGCAGCGGCCCATCACCGTGGCCGACGCCATTCGCGAGCTGCCCACCAAGCGTCGCTACGAGGTCGTCAACGCACTCGACGACGAGCGACTCGCCGACGTCCTGCAGGAACTGCCCGAAAGCGAACAGGCCGACCTGCTCCACCAGATGGACACCGAGCGGGCGGCCGACGTGCTCGAAGCGATGGATCCCGACGACGCCGCCGACCTGCTCGGCGAACTCGGCGCCATTCAGGCCGAGGCGCTGCTGGCTCGGATGGATCCCGAGGACTCCGAACCTGTCCGCCGACTGCTCAAGCACTCCCCCGACACTGCGGGCGGGCTCATGACGTCCGACCCGGTGGTGCTTGGCCCCGGAACGACCGTCGCGGAGGCCCTGGCCCGGGTGCGGGATCCCGACCTCACCCCGGCGCTGGCATCGCTGGCCTTCATCGTCCGGCCGCCGACGTCCACGCCGACGGGGCGCTACATCGGTTGCGTCCATCTGCAGCGCCTGTTGCGCGAACCGCCGTCCTCGCTGGTCGGCGGAATCGTCGACTCCGATCTGCCGAACCTCGCTCCGGAAGACACGTTGGCCGCGGTGACGCGGTACTTCGCCGCCTACAACCTGGTGTGCGGGCCGGTCGTCGACGAGGAGAACCACCTCCTTGGCGCGGTCAGCGTCGACGACGTGCTCGACCACCTGCTGCCGCACGACTGGCGCGTGCGCGAAGACGAACCCGAGCTGCCGACGACCGAGCTTGACCAGGCGACGCCGCCCGGCGGTGCATCATGAGCGATCTGTCGGCCCGTCAGCGCCTCGACACCCCCCGGACCTCCCGCAGGCGATTCACCCCGCGGGTCGACATCGAGGCCGTTGGTCGGTACAGCGAGCGGCTCGCACGCTTCCTCGGCACCGGGCGCTACCTGGCCATTCAGACCATCTTCGTGATCATCTGGATCGCGCTGAACCTCTTCGCGATCGGGCTCCAATGGGACCCGTATCCGTTCATCCTGCTGAACCTCGCGTTCTCGACACAGGCCGCCTACGCGGCGCCCCTGATCCTGCTCGCCCAGAACCGGCAGGAGAACCGCGACCGGGTGTCGCTCGAGGAGGACCGCCGCCGCGCCCAACAGACCAAGGCGGACACCGAATACCTCGCCAGGGAACTCGCCGCGCTGCGCGTCGCGGTCGGAGAAGTTGCCACCCGTGACTACCTGCGTCGTGAACTCGAAGAGGTTTTGGACCTTCTCAACGACCTGAAGTCCGGCAAGACAAAAAAGCAGGCTAAGGGCATTGCTGCAACAGATGAATGACAAGTCTGTATGGTGACTTGGTTCACAAGTTTGCCGGGGCATGAGCGAGGACGGTCCGAGTGCACATAGGGGGATCCGCGGCCTTGAAGGCAGCGCGGCACCGCTTGGGCCGCGTCGCGCGTACGCCGTGGTTCGGTGCTGCGGTGATCACCCCGCTGGTGCTCGTGCTCGCGGTCGGCGCGGCCCCACCCCAGCACAAGAATTCGATGAGCGACAACGGCATTACGCCGCTCGCCGCCGTGGCGAATACCGGCGACAGTTCCAGCACGACGATCGTCGCCGCGACGCGGCCGCTCCCGTACTTCCACATCGCCGCAGCCAGCGTGTCGGCTCCGCCGCCGGCGGTTGTCGTGAATTCACCTGGCAGCCTTCGCATTCCGATGATCGCGCTGACTGCATACCAAAACGCCGAGCGCATGATGGCGGCGGCGTATCCGGGGTGTGGCATCAGCTGGAACCTGCTGGCAGGCATCGGGCGCATCGAATCAATGCACGCCAACGGTGGCGCTACCGACCCCAGCGGCACCGCCGTCAACCCCATCCTCGGACCCACGCTGGACGGCACACTTGCCGGCAACGAGGTCATCGTGCAGAGCGTTCAGGCCGGTCGCGTCAACTACGCAAGGGCGCTTGGCCCCATGCAGTTCCTGCCCGGCACCTGGGCGCGCTACGCCTCCGACGGCGACGGCGACGGCAAGGCCGACGTCCAGAACGTCTTCGACGCCTCGCTGGCCGCGGCGCGCTATCTGTGCAGCGGCGGGCTCAACCTGCGCGATCCCTCACAGGTCATGAGTGCCATCCTCCGGTACAACAACTCGACGGCCTACGCCAGCAACGTGCTCGGGTGGGCGGCGGCCTACGCAACGGGCGTCGTACCCGTTGACCTGCCACCGATCAGCGGGGCGAACCCGCTCGGCGACGCCCACCTCGATGCCAAACCCGAAGGGCTGGGCCCGGGGCTGCCGCTCAACGCCGTTGGCCTACCCGCCAACGATCCGCTGGCCGTCGTGCCACTGCTAGGCCCCGGACGATCCGACGTCGCAGGCCAACTCGGGGTGCCTGCCCAGGGTCCGTTGCCTGGTCCACAGACCCCCGTGCAGAACTGCGCGATCTACTGTTTGCAGGCCCCGCCGAGCCAGGCTCCGGCTCCACCTGTTGGACAGAACTGTCAGGTGTTCTGCCTGCAGGCGCCGCCCCCCGAGCCGGTCGCACCGCCCCCGGGGCTGCCGTTCTTCGCCCCGCCTCCGCCTCCGCCGCCGCCCGCACCGGTGCCTGCGGGTCCGCTCCCCGGTGCGCCGGGCCCACCGGCCTGAGCTTGCCGCCCGAGACGGTGCACGCTGGAGCCTGGCCAGGGTCGGCCTAGACTCGGAGGCGATGTCCTCGAACCCCACCGATCTGGAAGCAGCGGTCCGCGCCGCCCTGTCCAAGGTCGTAGACCCCGAACTGCGCAGGCCCATTACCGAGGTCGGCATGGTGAAGAACGTCGCCGTCGCCGCCGACGCCGCGGTGCACGTCGAGATCTACCTGACCACTTCGGCATGTCCGAAGAAATCGGAGATCACCGACCGGGTTCGGCAAGCGGTCGTCGACGTGCCAGGCACCGGTGCCGTCACGGTCACCCTCGACGTCATGAACGACGAACAACGCACCGAACTACGCAAGCTACTCCGCGGCGACTCCCGCGAGCCCATCATCCCGTTCGCCCAACCCGGATCGTTGACCCGCGTCTACGCGGTGGCATCGGGCAAGGGCGGCGTCGGGAAGTCCAGTATCACGGTGAACCTGGCCGCCGCGATGGCCGCCCGCGGCCTTGCGGTCGGCGTGCTGGACGCCGACATCTACGGCCATTCGGTGCCACGGATGATGGGCACTGCCGATCGCCCAACGCAGGTCGAATCGATGATCCTGCCGCCGGTCGCCCACGACGTGAAGGTCATCTCGATCGCGATGTTCACCCAGGGCAACACCCCGGTGGTGTGGCGCGGGCCGATGTTGCACCGGGCCCTGCAGCAGTTCCTGGCTGACGTGTACTGGGGTGACCTCGACGTGCTGCTGCTAGACCTGCCGCCAGGAACCGGCGACATCGCGATCTCGGTGTCCCAGTTGATCCCCGGCGCGGAGATCCTGGTGGTGACGACCCCTCAGCTGGCGGCCGCCGAGGTTGCGGAACGCGCCGGTGCGATCGCCCTGCAGACCCGCCAGCGCATCGTCGGCGTGGTCGAGAACATGGCCGGACTACTGCTGCCCGACGGCACCACCATGAACTTGTTCGGCGAGGGTGGCGGACGCCTAGTGGCGGAACGGCTCACCCAAGCCGTCGGGGCGGACGTGCCGCTGCTGGGCCAGGTTCCGCTGGACCCCGCGCTGGTGGCGGCCGGCGATTCCGGGGTGCCGCTGGTGCTCAGCGCTCCCGACTCGGCCGCAGGCAAGGAATTGCGCTCGATCGCCGACGGGTTGGCCTCGCGCAAGCGCGGGCTGGTGGGGATGTCGCTGAACCTGGATCCCGTCGCCCGCTAACGGAATTTGTCAGACGCCCTTGTCGGGGGCGGGGTTGATCGTCAGGACCAGGTGCCGGCCATCGCGCACCACCTCGACGGGCGCGTCCTGGCCGATCTGAAGCTGGCGCACCGCGACCACGTAGTCGTCGCCGTCGGTGACCGGACGGTTGCCGATCTTCACGATGACGTCGTTCTCGAGGATGCCCGCCTGATCGGCGGGGCTGCCCGCGACCACATTGGCGACCTGCGCACCGGTCGCGATCGCGTTGCTCACCGACCTCGCGGTCAGTCCGAGCGTCGGGTGAACGATCTTGCCGTCCCTGATGAGGACGTCGGCCACGGCCTTGGCCTCGTTGATCGGGATGGCGAAGTTCAGCAGCACGCCGTCCTGGCGACCGGCGGTGTTGATGCCGATGACCTCGGAGTTCATGTTGATCAGCGGGCCACCGGAGTTGCCGTGGTTGATCGAGGCGTCAGTCTGCAAACCGTCGAGCACCGTGTCGGTGTCGCTTTCGCCGTCGCTCGGCAGCGGCACCGGCCGATGCAGTGCGCTGATGATGCCCTGCGTGACGGTGCTGCGCAGCCCGATCGGCGCGCCGGCGGCGATCACCTCTTCGCCGACCTGCACCTTGTCGGAGTCACCGAGTTTGGCGACGGACAGGTTGTCGACGTTGTCGACCTTGAGCACCGCGATGTCGGTCTTGCGGTCCCGGCCGACGAGCGTCGCGGGTACCTCACTGCCATCATTGAAGACCACCGAGATCTTGAACTTGGGTGGGTCCTGGGCGGCTTCGGAGATCACGTGGTTGTTGGTGATGATGTAACCGCGGGGGTCGATGACGACGCCGGACCCAAGGCTGAGGTCATCGCTGTCCACCTTGGCCACGCGCACCGTCACCACTGAATTGGCAACAGTAGCAGCCGTTTTCGCAAATCGACTGGTTGGTTCTTGAGTGTCGTCTGGCGTCGCGAGGCTGAGTTTGGAGCTGGTGGTCGGCGGCTTCGGGTCGACGGTGTACCTGCCCACCATCCCGCCGACGATGCCGAGCACCAACGCGCCAAGCGCAAGCAACCCCAATGCGGTCCACTGCACCCTGCGCCCGGTGAAGACGTCACGCACACCCGCCTTGCCGGTGGGGCCCGCGAACACGACGTGCGGCGGCTTGGGTTCCGCGGGCCTTCCCGGTGACGGCGTGGCTTCGGGGTCCCGCCACGGATCGGCTTCTTCCGACGACTCCCGCTCATCCTGGCCGTCGGCATCATCGGAGGGCGGGCGTTGCAACGAGTCGCCTCCGCCGTGCCGCCCGAACGCTTCGGCCAAGTCCGCATCGGGCGCTTGATCGTGGGGCGTGTACTCCCGGTCGGCGAGGTGTTGGTCGGTCTCGAGGAACGAACCAGAGAATCCCTCCGGCCTGCCGAACTCCCGGGTGGCCGCCGGGTCGACGGGCGGACGCGAGACCGGGCGGGGTACCAAGCGGGGGCCGGTACCGGACTGGTCCTGATTAGTCACCCGTATTCACTCTCCGTCGGAGCGTTCGCCATGACCGGCGGACGCGCTCTACGTACACGTTACCGACGCGGGCTCAGGTCGCGTCGGTGTCGAACGGGGTTTCCTTCGACGCGTCGGGGCCGGACTGCGGGTCCACCGTTGGTTGCGGTTGTGGCGGTTGCGCCGTGGGTCCGTTGGGCGAAACGGGTTTGTCGAAGTTGCCGGTCAAGATGGAGTCGTCACCATCGAGCAGATGCTTCGTCAGCGCCGCCCGTGGCGTCATGCCACGCAGCTTCTGCAACTCGGACAGCGGCTGGCGGAGGTCCTCGAACTCGGGGCCAAGATCCTCACGAAGTTGACTCGTTGCGCCGGACAGATACTCGCGGGCCTGACGGATCGCTCCGGCGCTCCAGCGGATGGCACCTGGGAGGCGCTCGGGGCCGAGGATGACGAGGCCGGCGATCACCAGCACCAACATCTCACCCCAACCGACGTTGGCGAACATCGCTAGGTCTTCGTATCGGGGGCGGGGCTGACCGTGAGCGCGACGTGGCGTCCGTCCCGCAACACCTCGATGGGCGCATCCTGACCGATCTTGAGCTGGCGCAGTGCCACGACGAACGAGTCGACGTCGGTTACCGGACGGTCGCCGATCTTGATCACGACGTCGCCAGGCTTGAGGCCTGCCCGCTCGGCTGGGCTGCCTGGGTTCACCTTGCCCACCCGAGCGCCGGAGGCGCCCGAGTTGCTCACCGACTCAGCCGTGAGGCCGAGCGTCGCGTGCGAGATCTTGCCGTCCTTGATGAGGGTCTGGGCCACGGTCCTGGCCTCGTTGATCGGGATGGCGAAGTTCAGCAGCACGCCGTCCTCGCGACCGGCGGTGTTGATGCCGATGACCTCGGAGTCCATGTTGATCAGCGGCCCACCGGAGTTGCCGTGGTTGATCGAGGCGTCGGTCTGCAAACCGTCGAGCACCGTGTCGGTGTCGCTCTGACCGTCACTGGGTATCGGCACCGGCCGATGCAGCGCGCTGATGATGCCGTGCGTGACGGTGCTGCGCAGCCCGATGGGCGCGCCGGCGGCGATCACCTCTTCACCGACCTGGAGTTTGTCGGAGTCACCAAGTCTGGCGACCGTCAGGTTGTCCACGTTGTCGACCTTGAGTACGGCGATGTCGGTCTTGCGGTCCCGCCCGACGAGGCTGGCCGGTACTTCGGTGCCGTCGTTGAAGACCACCGAAATCTTGTGCTTGCCGGGGTCCTGGGCGGCTTGGGAGATCACGTGGTTGTTGGTCATGATGTAGCCACGGCCGTCGATGACGACCCCGGACCCGAGGCTGAGGTCCTCGTCGCTGATGACTCGGATGGTGACCACCGAATTGGCAACTGCTGCAGCTACTTTGGTGAATCTGCTGGTCGACGCTTCCGGGTTGTCAGGAGTCTCCAGCGTGACCTTTGCCGTGGTGAAGGCCGCCATTACCTCGGCGGTGTAACGGCCGACCAGCGCGCCACCGATGCCGATCACCAACGCGACGACGGTCAGCAGCCCGAGCGCCGGCCACGAAACCTTGCGGCCGAACAACACATCACGCACGCCGACCTTGCCGACGGGCACGTCAGGCACGACGTGAGGGGGCTTGGCCATCGCAGGCGTCCCCAGCGACGGCGCGGCACCCGGGTCGCGCCACGGATCAGGGGGAAGGTCAGGAAGCTCCTGGTCCTTCTCGGCCTCCATCGCGCCGACGTCGGCGGGATGGCGTTGCAGCGAGTCGTTGGTGCCCTGTCGACCGAATGCCTCGGCCAGCACTGGATCGGGAGCTTGGTTCGTGGGCGTGTACTCGCCCTGGTCGCGCTGCCTGTCGGTTTCTAGGAACGAGCCCGAGAAACCCTCCGGCCTGCCGAAGGCCCGGGTGGACGCCGGGTCGACGGGCGGACGCGAGACCGGGCGGGGTACCAAGCGGGGGCCGGTACCGGACTGGTCCTGATTAGTCACCCGTATTCACTCTCCATTGGAGCGTCCGCCTGACCCGGCGGACGCGATGCGTTCATTCACGTTACCGGCGCTTGCGACGAGCACGCTGTGCGTGGTCAGCAAGCTGTGGGTCGATGGGCTCCACGGGAGGTTCCGGTGGGGCGTGATGGGGAATTTGGGACAACATTCCGAGCAGGGCGGTCGGCACCACGATCGGACAGGAGTCCCGCAACGCCGCACGGGCCTGGCCCTGCGCGTCGACCTCCGCCGAGCACTCGGGGCACAACGACATGTGGTGGGCGGCGCGCAGGTGTGCACCCATCCGCAACTCACCGTCGACGAATGCCGCGATGGCCTCGGTGGACAGGTGCTCAGTGGAGCCGAATCGGCGTGGGCCGACCGGCTGATCGCTCTGCGAGGCGAGCTGAGTCGGTAGCCAGGAGAATGCTCGGCGGAATACGTGTCCCGGGTCTGCCATGGCCCAGCTCCTCTCCGGTCACTCGCATCTTAAGGGCGACACTTACTCATACGAATGTAGCGCGGCGGACGACTCACGACATCTGTGAACGGTCAGGCCGACCGGGCTTGATCCTCGACGTAGTCGGCGGAGTGCCGGGACAGGTATTCGCGCAGCGCGGCCCTGCCCCGGTGGATGCGGCTGCGCACCGTGCCGAGCTTGACCCCGAGGGTGGCGCCGATCTCCTCGTACGAGAGCCCCTCGATGTCGCACAGCACCACGGCGGCGCGGAACTCGGGCGGCAGCGAATCGAGCGCGGCCTGCAGGTCAGGACCCAGTCGTGAGTCGTGGTAGATCTGCTCCGGGTTCGGCTCGTCGGCCGGGACGCGGTCGTAGTCCTCGGGGAGCGCCTCCATGCGGATGCGGTTGCGCCGCCGGACCATGTCGAGGAACAAATTGGTGGTGATGCGGTGCAGCCAACCCTCGAAGGTGCCTGGTTGATAGTTCTGGACCGACCGGAAGACCCTGATGAACGTTTCCTGGGTCAGGTCCTCGGCATCGTGCTGGCTGCCCGACAGGCGGTACGCGAGGCGGTAGACGCGATCGGCGTGTTGGCGCACCAACTCGTCCCACGACGGCATGGTCGTCTTGTCTCCGGTCGCGTCGAACACTGCGGTACCGGTCAGCTCGTCCGTCGGCTCCACCCAGTCGCCGTCGCCGGCGGACTCGAGGTGAGCCATGGACACGGGGCCAATCGAGGTGGTGGTCGTCGGATCCTCCAGATCAATAGTGCGGACGCGACGGAGAACCGACGGCCCGACACATTCGGCAACGGAAAGCTCGACGCGATTGTTCCCTGATTGCGAGCTTCCGCCGTATTCCATGGGCTTACCGTTGCCGACTCCCGTGAGCTTCGCATATGAGCAAACTGAACTTTTCCTGAGAAACCCGCGCGAGCGGCCACCACCAGCGCAAATCGCCCTGTTACAGCTTGATTGCGAAGCGTTGCGCGGGCGTGTCGCGATACGGAGGTTGCGGGTTCGCTCTACGCTGCGGGCATGGCCGAGGACACTGGGGGCCAGGTGCGGCCCAGCCGGGCCGAGGCGATCGCGACCCACGCCGAGCACTCGATATCCGAAGACGCCATCACGTCAGCAGCGCGCGAGCGCGCCGACGACAGCGGCGCAGGTGCGGTGACGCCCGCGGTGGGCGCTTTGCTGAGCGTGTTGGCGAAGCTCGCGGGCGCCAAGTCCGTCGTCGAAATCGGCACCGGCGCCGGCGTCAGTGGACTCTGGTTGCTTTCGGGCATGCGCGAGGACGGCGTGCTGACCACCATCGACGTCGAGCCCGAACATCAGCGGCTGGCCAAGCAGGCTTTCTCCGAAGCGGGTATCGGCGCGTCGCGGACCCGGTTGATCGGTGGACGCGCCCAGGACGTGCTGACGCGACTGGCCGACGACTCCTACGACCTGGTGTTCGTCGACGCGGACCCCATAGATCAACCGGCTTTCGTGGCCGAGGGCGTGCGGTTGCTGCGGTCGGGCGGGGCGATCGTGGTTCACCGCGCCGCGCTCGGCGGCCGCGCGGGCGACGCGGCGGCCACGGATGCCGAGGTCAGCGCGGTACGGGAAGCAGCTCGCTTGATCGCCGAGGACGACCGCCTGACGCCGGTGCTTATCCCGCTTGGCGACGGGCTGCTGGCCGCCGCCCGCGACTGACCTTCTCACTTTCGCCTTTCGCCGAAATCCCGTTCCCTGTCGTTGAGCGCGTGAGTTGGCGACCACCTACGCGGTCTCGACGCTTCCAAGCCCTCGTTTGGCGGGTCTTTACGGCTTCTTGACGGCGTGCCCCCTTGACCGATGGCTGAACATGCGTTTAGCGTACTAAACATGCGTTCAGTCAACGATCTGACCGCCGCCGCCCGAATCCGCGACGCGGCGGTCGAGCAGTTCGGCCAGCACGGGTTCGACGTCGGCTTGCGCACCATCGCGAAGAGCGCGGGAGTCAGCGCCGCGTTGGTGATTCACCACTTCGGCTCGAAGGACGGTTTGCGCCAGGCGTGCGACGAGTTCGTCGCCGAGACCGTGCGCACGTCCAAGAGCGAATCGCTGCAGAATGCCGACCCGGCCGGGTGGTTCGCGCAGTTGGCCGAGATCGAATCGTTCGCGCCAATGATGGCCTACCTGGTGCGCAGCCTGCAGACCGGTGGAGACTTGGCTAAGTCATTGTGGCGCACCATGATCGACAATGCCGAGCAGTACATGGACGACGGCGTTCAGGCCGGCACCATCAAGCCGAGCCCCGACCCCAAGGCGAGGGCGCGCTTCCTGGCGATGGCCGGCGGTGGCGGCTTCCTGCTCTATCTGCAGATGCACGACACCCCAACCGATCTGCGCGCGGTGCTCCATGACTACGCGCAGGACATGGTGCTGCCCGCCCTCGAGGTCTACACGCAAGGTCTGATGACCGACACCACCATGTACGACGCATTCATCGCCCAACGGGCCCAAGGCATCCCAATCGTCACGTCGAAGGAGGAGTAGCGATGTCGAGTAATTCAGGCGCCAACGCCATCGAGGTGCGCGGGCTGACCAAGAGGTTCGGATCCGTGCGCGCGCTCGACGGGTTGGACCTCGAGGTGGCCGAAGGCGAGGTGCACGGGTTCCTCGGACCCAACGGCGCTGGCAAGTCGACGACGATCCGCATCCTGCTCGGGTTGGCGCGCGCCGACGGCGGCACTGCACGACTGCTCGGCGGCGATCCGTGGGCCGACGCCGTCGCCTTACACCGCGACATTGCCTACGTCCCAGGCGATGTCACGCTGTGGCCGTCGCTCACCGGCGGGGAGACGATCGATCTGCTGGCCCGTATGCGCGGCGGTATCGACGAGCAGCGTCGTACCGAACTCGTCGAGCGATTCAGTCTGGACCCCACCAAGAAGGCGCGCACCTACTCGAAGGGCAACCGGCAGAAGGTCTCGCTCGTCTCGGCCTTCTCGTCGAACGCCCGGCTGCTGCTGCTGGACGAACCCAGCAGTGGGCTGGACCCGCTGATGGAGAACATCTTTCAGCAGTGCGTCGGCGAGGCCCGCGATCGCGGCGCGACCGTGCTGCTGTCCAGTCACATCCTGGCCGAGACCGAGGCGCTCTGCGATCGCGTAACCATCATTCGCGCGGGCAAGACCATCGAGAGCGGGACGTTGGACTCCATGCGCCACCTTTCGCGCACCTCGATCAAGGCCGAGCTCATCGGCGATCCGGGCGACGTGTCCCGCATCAAGGGCGTCGCCGACGTCAGCATCGAGGGCCACACGCTGCGTGCGCAGGTCGACGCCGAAAGTCTGGGCCAGGTCATCAAAGTGCTCGGCGACGCCGGGGTCCGCACGTTGGTCAGCCAGCCTCCGACGCTCGAAGAGCTGTTCCTTCGGCACTACGACACCACCGCCGCCGACACTCCGGAGGGGGTGCCCGCATGACCGTCCTCGACCGACCACACCGGCCCGCGCACGAGGCGCGAACGAGTGGCTCGAACTTCTCGGGAACCGTTGGGCTGCTTCGGCTCTACCTTCGCCGCGACCGCATCGTGCTCCCGCTGTGGGTGCTGCTGCTGTCGGTGCCGCTGTCCACCGTGTACGTCGGCAGCATCGCCGCGGTGTATCCCACCCAGGCCGAGCGGGCGAGCTTCGCGGCGTCGATCATGGCCAGCCCCGCACAGCGCGCGCTGTACGGCAACATCTACGGCGACAGCCTCGGTGCCACCGGCATCTGGAAGGCAGGCATGTTCCACGTGCTGATCGCCGTCGCCGTGATCTTGACCGTCATCCGACACACCAGGGCTGACGAGGAGACCGGACGCGCGGAGCTCATCGACTCGACCGCGGTCGGCCGCTACGCCAGCCTGTCTGCGGCGCTGACGCTCGCCGGCGGCGCAACGATTCTCACGGGTGTCATCGGCACCGCGGGGCTGCTGACCCTCGACATCCCCGCCGCCGGATCGCTGGCGTTCGGGGCGGCGCTTACGTGTACCGGGCTGGTGTTCACCGCGGTCGCCGCGGTGACGGCGCAACTGTCGCCGAGCGCACGATTCGCGCGGGGAGCGGCGTTCGGCGTACTCGCAGCGGCGTTCACCTTGCGTGCCGTCGGAGACGCGAGTTCGGCCGCAGGCGCACTGTCGTGGTGCTCCCCGCTGGGATGGGCGCTTCAGGTCCGGCCGTATGCGGGCGACCGCTTCTGGGCCCTGTTGCCGTCGTTGGCGCTGACCGCCGTGCTGGTCACGCTCGCCTATCAGCTGTTGGCGCGACGCGACGTCGGGGCGGGCCTGATCGCGGAACGGTCCGGGCCTTCGCGGGCCGGCGCCGGGTTGCACGGCCCCACCAGCCTGGCGTGGCGGTTGAGCCGGGGCTCGCTGATTCTGTGGACCGTCGGGCTGATCCTCTACGGCCTGCTCATCGGCAGCGTGGTCAACGGGATCGGCGACGAGCTCGGCGGCAGCGCCTCGGCGCGTGACATCGTGGGCCGGCTCGGCGGAACCGACGCGATGGAACAGGCGTTCGTCGCGGTGGCGTTCAGCATGCTCGGCATGGTGGCCGCTGCCTTCGCGATCTCGCTGACGCTCCGGTTGCATCAGGAGGAATCCAGTCAGCGCGCCGAGGCCCTGCTGGCAGGCGCGGTGAGCCGCACCCGTTGGCTCGCAAGCCACTTGGCAGTCGCACTGATCGGCTCGGCCTCCGCGATCATGATCGCAGGCCTGGTCGCCGGCCTGACGTACGGAGCCGCCGCCGGTGACGTCGCTGGCAAGCTGCCGACGGTGCTGGGCACCGCGGCGATGCAGCTTCCTGCGGTGTGGCTGTTGTCGTCCGTCACCGTCGCGGTGTTCGGACTGCTCCCCCGGTTCGCTCCGGTGGCATGGGGCGTGCTGGTCGCGTTCATCGCGGTGTATCTGCTTGGCTCGCTGGCGAATTCGCCGCAATGGCTGCTCGACCTCGAACCGTTCACGCACACCCCGAAGGTGGGGTCAGAACAGTTCACCGCTACGCCGCTGGTGTGGTTGCTCGCCATCGATGCCGCACTGATCACCCTGGGCGCCTTCGCCTTCCGGCGCCGCGACCTACGCTGAGGAGGAATCGTGAAGCTCGCATTTCAAATGACGTGTTCGTTGGTATTCGGCATCGTGTTCTTCGGGCTCGCACTCTTCTGGCCCGCCGGGACCTTCCACTACTGGCAGGCCTGGGTCTTCATTGCGATCTTCATGGGGTCGTCCATCGTGCCCAGCGCCTACCTCGCGGTGAACAATCCCGCCGCGCTGCAGCGTCGCCTGCATGCTGGCCCCACTGCGGAAAGCCGACCTGCGCAACGGATCATCATCACCGCGACCGTCCTGCTCGTGGCGGCGACGCTGGTGATCAGCGCATTCGACCATCGGTTCGGATGGTCGACCGTGCCGTTGGCGTTCATCGTCATCGGCGACGTGCTGGTGGCCGTCGGCTTGATAGTCGCCCAACTGGTGATCATCCAAAACGGCTATGCCGCAGCCAAAATCACCGTGGAGGCCGACCAGCCGCTCGTTTCGACGGGACTGTACGGAGTGGTTCGCCATCCGATGTACCTGGGCGTCGTCATCAACATGATCGGAACCCCGCTCGCCCTCGACTCGCTCTGGGGCTTCGTCACGGTCGCGTTGGCCGTGCCGGTGCTGGCCGCACGCATCGTCGACGAGGAGCGCATGCTCGTCGACGAACTCGCCGGTTATCCCGAGTACACGACGCGCGTGCGCTCCCGATTGATTCCGTACATCTGGTAGGAGGACTCGTGAAGATCGCATTGCAGACCGCCGTGGCGTCGGTGCTCGGCATCGGGGCATTCGCCCTGTTGCTCTTCGTGCCGGCTGGAACGCTGAACTGGTGGCAGGCCTGGACCTTCATCGCCGTGTTCACCGTCGCCACCCTGGTCCCCAGCGTCTATCTGGCACGGCACGATCCGGATGCCTTGAAGCGGCGCATGAAGGCGGGTCCGACCAACGAGACGAGGCCCGTGCAACGCGTCGTCATCGCCGTCTGCTTCCTGCTGATCCCCGCCATGTTGGTCATCGCCGGCCTCGACCACCGCTTCGGTTGGTCGACGGTGCCGGTGCCGGTCGTGCTCGTCGGCGACGTGCTGGTGGCGGCCGGACTGGTACTGGCGCAGTACGTGGTGATCCAGAACAGCTATGCCGCAGCGACAATCACCGTCGAGCACGAACAGCCGCTCGTCGACACCGGCTTGTACGGGATCGTGCGGCACCCGCTCTACGTCGGCGCGCTGGTGATGATGGTCGGATCGCCCTTGGCCCTGGGCTCCCTGTGGACCCTGCTGATTCTCATCCCGGGTTTCGTCGCGCTGGCCGTGCGCATCGTCGACGAGGAGAAGATGCTTGCCGAGCAGCTGCCGGGATACCCCTCGTACGCGCAGAAGGTGCGCTATCGGCTGGTGCCCCATGTGTGGTGAACGCTAACCGCGCCACAGTTCCCGAGCCGAGGCGTTTACCCGAACGGGCGGACGTTGCTCGGGCCCGCGTCGCTGTCGCCCGGTTCCACCGGTCCGGATCTGTCTGGGGCGCAAACGAATTCCGTCCCGGAATTGACCTGGACCACGATCCACCGATCGCCGACCATTGACACACCGTCGAAGCAGCCGCTGTGCCTCGTACCCTAGCCGGGACGGTGTCGTGATGCTGGTCTCGTGCGGTATCGCTTATATGCGTTTCCACTGGCGATTCCAAGTGCATCGCCAATTTTGGTCCAACCGATGCCGACTTCGCGGGCGGCATCGACGGCAGCTTGTAGCTCGTCTCGGTCAGCCGAAGCTCCGCCGACAGCCTTCACTCTTTCTCCGGCCGCAGTGATCCGTTGCAGTGCAAGAGCGTGTTGCGTGGGCGCCAATGCTTCCGCGCCGCCTTCGGGCTGTCCCTGCGGGCTACTCATACGTGAAAGCGTCGCGAGCTGAGTTCCTCGGGAACCGGTGTGGGGAACGAGTGCGGACATGTCGACTCCGATCGTTGACGTCGCGGCGCGAGGACACCGACGGACTCACTTGGCCGTGTGGGGCGACCGAATCCTGGCCAGCGGAAACGAGTTCGCGGATAGCACTCACGTAGGTCTCCTTGTCGGGGGAAGTGGGTCAGTCGCGGTGCCCGGCCTGCGCATCGGCGAGACGGGCTTCGAGGCCTGCCAGTTCCACGCGCAACGCCTCGGGCAGCCGCTCGCCAATGCTCTTGTACCACCGATCGATTAGTGCCGTCTCGGTGGTCCACTCAACAAGGTCGACCTTCACGGCGGCCGCGACGGCATCGGTCATCACGCCGAGGCTGCCCAGTCCGTTCAGATCCAAGCTATCGGGTGCCGGAATGTCGCCGATCGGAGTCCGCACCGCGTCGGCGGTGCCCTCGATGCGCTGCAGCGCCCACTTCAGGACGCGGGAGTTCTCGCCGAACCCCGGCCACAGAAAGGCGCCGTCGTCGCCTCGACGAAACCAGTTGACGTAGAAGATCTTCGGCAGCAGCTCGGGGCGGGTTTTGGTACCCATGTCGAGCCAGTGCTGGAAGTAGTCGCCGACGTGGTAACCCAGGAACGGCAGCATCGCCATCGGGTCCCGGCGCACCACCCCGACCGCGCCGACCGCGGCCGCGGTCGTCTCCGAGGATAGCGTCGAGGCCAGGAACACCCCGTGCTGCCAGTTCAGCGACTGTGTCACCAAGGGGACGGTGCTGGCGCGACGCCCGCCGAAGAAGATCGCCGAGATCGGTACCCCGGCTGGGTCGTCCCATTCCGGCGCTACCGTGGGGCTTTGTGCGATGGGCGTGCAGTACCGCGAATTCGGGTGTGCCGCTGGCTCGCTCGATGCGGGGGTCCAATCGCGGCGCTGCCAATCGGTGAGGTGTCGGGGTTTGGTGTCGGTGAGGCCCTCCCACCAGACGTCCCCGTCATCAGTGAGTGCGACGTTGGTGAAGATCGAGTTGCCCCGCTCGATCGTGGCCATCGCATGCGGGTTGGTGTGCGCACCGGTGCCGGGGGCGACGCCGAAGAATCCGGCTTCCGGGTTGGTCGCGTATAGGCGGCCGTCGGCACCGAATCGCATCCAGGCGATGTCGTCGCCGATCGTCTCCGCGGTCCACCCCGCGAGCGTGGGTTCGAGCATCGCGAGGTTGGTTTTCCCGCACGAGGACGGGAACGCCGCGGCGATGTAGTGCACGACGCCTTCCGGTGAGGTGAGTTTGACGATCAGCATGTGTTCGGCCAGCCACCCCTCGTCACTGGCCATCTTCGATGCGATCCTCAGCGAGTAGCACTTCTTGCCCAGAAGGGCGTTCCCGCCGTAGCCCGACCCGTAACTCCAAATGGTGCGGTCCTGCGGGAAATGGGCGATGTACTTGGTGTGGTCACACGGCCACGGCACATCGTCTTGCCCCGGGTAGAGGGGCTTGCCGACCGAGTGCAGGCAGCGCACGAAGTCGGCGCCTGCGACGAGTCTGTCCCAGACGGCAGTTCCCGAGCGGGTCATGATTTGCATGGACACCGCAACGTAGGCCGAGTCTGTGATCTGGACGCCGAATTTGGGTTCGGCGGCATCCAGGGGGCCCATGCAGAAGGCGATCACGTACATGGTGCGCCCGGCCATCGCGCCGCGGTATTCCTCGGTCATCACCGTCTTCATGTCGACGGGGTCCATCCAGTTGTTGGTGGGGCCGGCGTCAGATTCGGCTTCCGAGCAAATGAAGGTGCGGTCTTCGACGCGCGCCACGTCCTCCGGGTCCGAGGCACACCAGAACGAGTTGGGTTTGCGAGGCAACCGCACGAAGGTGCCGCTGTCAACGAGAAGTGTTGTCAGGGTGCGCCATTCGTCATCGGATCCGTCGCACCACACGATTTGGGCGGGCGCGGTGAGTTTGGCGATGCTGTCGACCCACGCGGTGATGTCGGGATGGGTGCTCGGTGCAACGACGGGGTTGGAGATGATTGCGGCAGTCATGGTGTTCCTCGGGATCCGTGGATAAGCGTCTAAGTTCGCACTTTAGAATTTCTGCAACTAATAAGCAGCCTCAACTTCTCGCTTCTGCGGTCCGGTCAGCCCGTAGGGCCGCCGACCAGGTCGGGTACGGGTCGGTCGTCGAGCGTCTCGGCTTGTCCAGCGACCACTCCGGTCAAAATTGCCCGTGCGGTCGCCAGCAGCTCGGCGACCCGCGGCGAGGTCAGCGCATAGGACACCGACAACCCTTCGCGGCGGGCGACGACCAGGCCGGCCCGGCGCAGGATCGACAGCTGTTGAGAGAGGTTGGCCGGCTCGATCCCGATTTCGGGCACCATCTCCGAGACCGCGTGCTCGCGTTCGCTGAGCAGTTCGAGCACCCGGATGCGGGCGGGGTGGCCCAGTGTCTTGAAGAAATCTGCCTTCATCCGATAGAGCGGCTGGCGCGATGCCTCTACCACGGGCTCTCCTCAGGTATCGTCATGCGGGCCGGCGTTCGCCTCGACGCGCACGATGCTGTTTCCCAACATCGTTACTTGCATACCTTAGCAATCTAGCATAATTACTGGTTGTGGGTACTAAATCTCACCGGTTACGTCCGCGGGCCGTAGCGATCGATGTAGGCGCGGTGGATGTGCGCGTCGCGCTTACGGATGTATTCGTCGACGACGTCGGGGTCGAGCCCGTGTTGGGCCAGTCGGTGGCGTCGCCACACCTTGTTGAGCGCGTGCGCGAAGAGGATGAACGGCAGGAAAATCGGCAAGGTCATGCTGGCGTGGACGTACAGCGTTGTCGGGATCAGCCAAAACGGGGCGAGCACCAGAAACGCCGGAATGATGGCGCGGATCATCGTTCGTCGGGTGGCGCCCTTGCCGGCGAGGTCGTTGCGCACCCAGTCGCGCATCGAAGCGGGCAGGACTCGTCCATAGCAGTACGCGATGTACTGCATGGCGGACGGTCGACGGCGTTCTGGCTCGTTGCTCATCGGAACTCCTGGCTGGGGTACGACACTGTCGGCCGTATCGAGCTTCCCGAGCCGGCACGTATTCGATTGATTGCGAATGTTAGCAATCTCGAATGTAGCCGACACATCATGCCCACGCGTCGCGACATTCCTCACACGGCGGCACGCATTTGGGGTACGTCTCTGCAGTGTCCCGACAGGCCCAGCAGGACAGCGTCGGCGCTGGTTAGAGGTCGTTGCCGGCGTAGGACTGGTTGAAACTCTTGTTGGTCAGCGGGAAGTCAGGGACGATCGTGTTAGCCATCGCGACCGGCAGCGCAGGCCAGTTGAACCACGAAGGATCGACGACTTTGGACCGGGTGATCGTGCCGGTGTCGTCGAGTTCGACGCGATGCACGATCGTCCCCCGCCACCCTTCGACGATGCCGACGCCGCTGCGTGCAGCTCCGGGCGGTAGAGGTACGGCGCCGAGATAGTCCAGCCGTGTATCGGCGGCATCGATGAGGTGACGCGCCAGGGCGACCGAGGCCGCGAATTCGTCGCGGCGCACGGTGTAGCGGGCCAGCACGTCCCCGGCGGCCGCGCTGACCGCACTGATCGGCAGCGCGACGGTGGGGTGGTCGAGGCGGGCATCGGTGGCCACACCACTGGCGCGGGCGACGTAACCCAGGCAGCCGAGATCGCGGGCGTGCTCACTGCTGAGAACGGCGGTTCCGGCGAACCGGTCGTAGATCCCGGCATTGCCCAGGGTGAGTGCGGCAACCTCTGCGAGATCCGCGGCGACCGCCTCGAGTTCGTGGGGGTCGGGCAGGACACGCAGGCATACTCCGCCGGGTCGAATCGCGCCACGCAGCAACCGATGACCGGTCACGGCGTCGTTGATCCGCAGGAGCCGTTCGCGGATGCGCTGCGCGTGGCTGTTGGCCAGGGCGAAGCCGACGTCGTTGGCGAGCGCGCCTAGATCGGTGGCGTGGTTGTAGAGCCGTTCGAGTTCGAGCACCAGCGCGCGCAGCCGATGCGCCTCGTCGGGAACTGTGATTCCGAGGGCGTCCTCGATGGCCAGGCTGTGCGCAAGGGCGTGACCCGCGGAGGTGTCGCCGCTGATCCGTTCGGCAAGCTCGATGCCGTCGGTGGCGGCGCGGCCCTGGAAGAGTTTCTCGATGCCGCGGTGGACGAACCAGAGCCGGATCTTAAGGCGCAGAACGGTTTCTCCGACCACCGAGAATCGGAAGTGCCCGGGCTCGATCAGCCCGGCGTGGACCGGTCCGACGGGGATTTCGTAGACGCCGTCGCCGTCGACGGTGAGAAACGGAAAGCCCCCGCTGGCGGCGAAATCCGGTGGCGCGCCTGCGTCGGCGCGCATCGGATGCCAGTCCTCGGGCCAATGCGCGTGACGCACCATGCGCCGCGGTCGCGGGTGCCCGATCAGCTCAATCCCGTAGAGATCCATCAGCTCTCGCTCAAAACGCCCCGCTGGGAACGACATCGAGGCCAGCGAGGGCAGCACCAAGGTGTCGGTCGGCAGGGTGAGGGTGAGTTCTGCGCGTCGTTCGGGCATCCCGGCGAGAAACAGCGACACGATCCGGACCCCGTCCCGGTCGTCGTGGGCGGCCATGAGCGCCAGCCGGTACCCGGCGGCGAGCAATTCCGCTGTCGCGGAGGCGCGTTCGTCGGCGCTGACCGTGCGACTGCTGCGCTGCGCGATCACCGTGGCACCCCGAGTTGCGCTGCGGCAGTGTGAAACAGTGCGGTCAATGAGCCGCCGGTGACCCCCAGCGCGACGCTGGCCGCCACGCCGACGAGCAGCGCGGCGGCGACCGTCACCGGGACCCGGATTGTCGGCGACCCGCTGGCGGGCACCCCGAGGAGTATCAGTCCCGAGTTGCGGACCAGCGCTGCGAACGCGATCACGATCAGTAGCAGAACGACGGCCAGCGCCCAGGCCAGCCGGGCGTCAGCCATCGCCCGCGCGATGGACAGTTCGCTGGCGAACATCGCGAATGGCGGCAACCCGAGCAGCACCAGCATGCCAATCGCGAACGACCCGCCGACCAGGCGGGACCGTCGGATGACGCCAGTGATGTCGGGGATGGCGGTGGAATCGTGCGCAGCCTGCAGTTGCCCGCTGGCCAAGAACAACACCGTCTTGCCAATGCCGTGGGCCAGGACGTGCAGCAGCAGCGCGGCGATCGCGAGTGTGGTCCCGGCCGAGGCGGCGATCGCGATCAGTCCCATGTTCTCCATCGAGGAATAGGCCAGCATCCGTTTCAGGTCGGTGCTCACCGTTAGTAGCAGCGCCGCGACGGCGACGGTGGCCAGCCCGACCGTCAGCAATCCCCAGCGCAGAAACGCCGTTCCGACCGCGACGTCGATGATCGGTTTGATCCGCAGCAGCACCGAGAAGGCGACCGAGAGCAGCACTCCGCTCATCAACGCGGACACCGGAGCGGGCGCCTGGCTGTGTGCGTCGGCCAGCCAGGTATGAAACGGGACCAGCCCGACCTTGGCGCCGTAGCCGATCAGCAGCAACCCGCCGGCCAGCCGGGCGACGCCGGGGTCCAGGCCGCTGGCATGAGCGGTCAGGACGTCTAGATCCAGTGCGTGGCCACTGTCGGCACCGGCGTGCTGGGCGGCGAAATAGAGCAGGATCGTGCCCAGGAACGCCATCGCGATCCCCACCGAGCAGATGATCACGTATTTCCAGGTGGCTTCGAGCGCGGCACGGGTACGGCGGTGCCCGACGAGAAACGCGGTGATCACGGTGGTCGCCTCGATCGCGACCCAGATGACACCAATGTTGTTGGCCGACACCGCCACAACCATCGCCGCCATGAAACCCGGGGTAAGCGTGCCGTACAGGCGTGCGCCCGCGGGATCGGTGTGGCCGTGGTCGAGTTCGGCGTTGATGTAGCCGATGCCGGCCGCGGTACTCAGCGTGCCGACCGCGCCGATGACGATCAGCATCACCACCGACAAGGCGTCGGCCCGCAGCAGTCCGCCGGCGAGCACATGCGGGTGTGATCCGACCTGAAATGCGAGCGCGACCCCGCACCCCAGGATGGTCAGTGCGCCCAGCACGGTGAGGGTGGCAGTCCAACGGCGCCAACCGGCCGCCGCAGTGATCACTGCCGCGCCCAGCTGCACCAAGATCGGTGCGAGTAGAAGTAGCGTCATCAGTCGTGCAGCTCCTGGAGCGCGTCGAGGTCAGCGCCTCCGAACTTGCTACGCAACCGGCCCGTGAGGACACCGATCACGATGACCGCGAACAGCACGTCCAGCGATGCGCCGAACTCTACGATCAGCGGCACTCCGGCCGTCAGCAAGAATGCGCTCGCGGCAATTCCGTTGTCCAGCATGAGGAATCCGGCTGCCTGCGAGATGGCGTGGCGCCGGGTGGCCATCACGAACAGCGCGATCAGGATCACGGCGAACGCGGCGGGGACCGCGCCGGTGGCAGGCCCGGGGTCGAGGTTGACCACGGGGCGGGTGACGGCGAACGCGGTGACCGTGAGCAGCGCCGCAATCAGCAGGGACGCTGTGGTATTGACCAGTGGGGTGGCCTCGCGTTGTCCGTGGTGCTCTGCGCCGAGGGCGCGCATCAACAGCCATGGCAGCAGCACCCCGCGCAGCATGGCGATGGCTGCGCCGACGACGATCAGGGTGGCATCGTGTTCGTGAGCGCCCCGGATGATGGGGATCGCGGCAAGCGCGGCCCCCTGCCACGCGAGCAGCGCGATGATGGAGCGCAGGTCGCGGCGCCACACGATGAGGACGGCGGCCAGGACCAGGGCGCCTGCGGCGAGGTCGATCAAGCTGGCGACGGCGGTGTCGGTCATGATGTCACCCTCATGCCCGGGTGGTGAAGAAATTGGCGGCGGTGACCGCGAGCAGCGCCAACAGGAACGAGCCGGCGAGCAGCTCGGGGACCCGAAACAATCGCAACTTGGCCAGGAACACCTCGGTACCGGCGAGCAGGACGGCCAGGACCGCGACTTTCGCCGCGATCGCGAGGATGCCAATGCCAACGTCCAGTGCGCTTGGATCCGAGCCGGCGATGCCCCACGGGAAGAACAGATTCGCCAGCAGCGCGAGCAGCACCGTCAGACGCATCCCGGAGGCCCATTCGACCACCGCCAGGCGCGGTCCCGCGTATTCGAGGACCATCGCCTCGTGCACCATCGTCAACTCCAGGTGCGTAGCGGGGTTGTCGACGGGAAGTCGGCCCGTTTCGGCGACGATCACCACCACCAGTGCCACGCAGGCGAGCACACCGGGCAGCGACACCGCCTGCGCCGGGTTGTCGACGGTGTGCGCCACGATGGCGCCGAGGTTGGACGACCCGGTGGGAATGGACAGCGCGAACACCGCCAACAAGATGGTGGGTTCCACCAGGGCGGCGATGGTGATCTCGCGGCTGGCGCCCATCCCGCCGAACGAGGTCCCGGTGTCGATGCCAGCCAGGGTCAGCGCGACGGTACCCAGAAACAGCAGTCCGACGACGGCGAACAGATCCGCGACAGGGTCCAGCGGTGAGCCGGTGGCCACCAGCGGCAGCACGGCGACGATGAGCAGCGTCGTTCCGGCCAGGATGGCGGGCGCTGCGCTGAACACCACGGTGGTGCCGTTCGGGGTGAGCTGCTGTTTGCGCAGCTGCTTGCGTAGGTCACGCCACGGCTGCAACACCCCGCCCCCGACGCGGCCCTCCAGCCGGGCCCGGACCTGGCGTGTCATACCGACTAGCACGGGAGCGCCCAGCGCCACGCCCGCGATCTGCGTGAGACCGGCGACATACGACATCACGTTCATCGCGCCACCATCAGGACGATCAGGACCCCAAGTGCGCCGTAGGCGAGGTACAGGTGCACACTGCCGGTATGCGCACGCCGAACACCATTGGCGCACAACATAACCAGCCGTATCGCCGGGGTGTAGAGCAGGTCTTGGACGGCGTCGCTGATCTTGGCGCGGTAGGCGACCTTCGCCACCAGGTACTGCGACTCCTCGAAGGGGGTGACCTCGACGTCGGTATCGGGGCGCAGCACGTCGTCGAACACCCGCTGCAGCGGTTCGGCGAACGAGGTGGCCGTGTATTGCATGCGCGCGGTCAATTCATCCGCGCCGCAAGCCCATAGCGGTAACGCCACCGGCGGTGGGCGCCGACGCGATCCCCACTGGGATGCGAGGACCGCCGCCAGCACCGCGAGAAGCAGGAAGGCAGCGATGAGGCCCGGTGCCATCGACCCGGCAAGCCCGGGCAGATGCAGCACCGTTCCCAAGCCCGACAGATCGGCGCGCGCAGAAGCGGGCAATGCTGCCAGCACTCGCCGCAACGGGGTGGCGAGTACGAACGGCGCGACGGCCAGCACCACGCAGGCGACGGCTGCCGCGACCATTCCGATGAGCATGCTGGCGGGCGCCTCGCGGGCGTCGGCCGCGGCGACGGACCGGGGCCGGGCCAGGAATCCGATGCCGAATGCCTTCACCATGGCCGCCACCCCGAGCCCGGTAGTCAGCGCGACCGCGCCGACCGCCAGCGGCGTGGCCAGCGCCACCACGGTGTTGTGGTCCGGCCCAGCGTGGATCAGCGACTGTACGAGGAGCCACTCACTCACGAACCCCGCACCCAATGGCAGACCAGAGGCGCCCAGCGCAGCCACCCCGAACAGAACTGTGGTGGCGGGCATCCGGCGGGCCAGGCCGCCCAGACGGTCCAGGTCACGCAGCCCGGTCTCGGCGAGCACAGATCCGGCGGCCAGGAAACCGAGGCATTTGAACGCGGCGTGAGCCACTAGATGCAGCAGCGCCGCAGCCATCGCCACCGTGGCCGCCGAGGCCGCGCCCGAGGCGGCCAGCAGCGTCGCCGCGCCGAGCGCGACGGTGATGAGCCCCATGTTCTCCACGGTCGAATAGGCCAGCAGCCGTTTGAGGTCGGTTGCCACCGATGCCTGCAGTACCCCATAGACCGCCGACATCGCGCCGATCGCCAACAGCGTCACTCCCCACCAGCGAGGTCCGGGTCCGAGCAGCTGCAGGTCGATGCGGATGATGCCGTAAATGCCGAGGTTGACCATGGCCGCGCTCATCAACGCCGACACCGGACTGGGTGCCTCGGGGTGGGCACGTGGCAGCCAGGCGTGCAGCGGTAGCAACCCAGCCTTGGACCCGAACCCGGCCAACGTCAGGACGAACACGGCCGTGCGAACCCCCGAAGGTACGGCGGACAGGTCGGCGAAACGGTCGGCACCGCCGGCCGCAGACAGCACCATCAGGCCGAGCAGGATCGCGGCGAACCCGAGCTGGGTCATCACCGCGTAGAAGACTGCCGCCGAGCGCACCGCGGTCCGAGTGTGCTGCGCGGCCACCAGGATCAACGACGCGACTGCCATTAGCTCCCAGGCCAGCAGGAACGTCGACACCGACGCCGCGGCGGGCACCAGCATCATCGCCGCCACGAACAATGGCAGCACCGACAGCGGGACGGCGCCCAAGTGCTCGCGGCGGGCGTACCCGACCGCGTACACCCCGATCGGGACCGCGACCGCACCGGTCAACGCCATGAAGAACCCGCCGAGGGGATCCAGCCGCAGCGCCACGCCGATCAGCGGAACCAACCCGTCGATCTGCACTGAGCGCGGCGGGCCCAGCACCCCGGCTAGCCCGATCCCGACCCCCGCGGCACCTAGCGCAGAGGTCAGCACTCCGCCAGCAGCCGAGCGGAAACCGTTGTGCTGCATGGTGTCCGGGGCGATCTCAGGAGCCGGGTCGACGGTGAGGGTCACCGCCCGGTCACCGATCGCAGTGCGGCCACGATCTGGCTGGGGGTTGGCGGGCAGCCCGGGACCTCGACGTCGACCGGCACCACCTCCCCGACGGCCCCGACCACCCCATAGGCGTCGGCAAACACCCCGCGATTCAAAGCGCAGTCGCCGCAGGCGATCACCACTCGCGGTGCCGGTGTCGCGTCGAGGGTGTTACGCAGAGGCTGCGCCATGTTGCGGGTCACGACGCCCGTCACCAACAGCGCATCGGCGTGCCGCGGGGAGGCCACCAGGCGGGCGCCGAATCGCTCCGCGTCGTAGACGGGTCCGAACGCGCCGGAGATCTCCACCTCGCAGCCGTTGCAGGAACCGGCGTCGACGTGGCGCACCTGTAGCGACCCCACCACCCCGGTGGGGGCATCGACGGCCGCCTCCGGCCGGTCCCCGGCCGCCTCGGTGACGCGGCCCACCCGTGCGATCTTGGCGATCCAGCCCCTCACGTGTCGCCCGCCGAACGCTCAAGCGCGCCAACCTGCTCGTTCACCAGCCCCGCGAGCACCGGCCGGGACTTGAAGAACTCCGCTTTCAGGGCGTCCAGCGATTTCGCCATCCGACGCCCCCTGATGAGTTGTTCAGTACCGCAATCAGTCAATTAAAGAATTTAGCAGGTAAGCATTCACCAGAGTTGCCGCCGCCGCCCTTCGAACCGATGACTGGAGCTCGATTACAGTGCGGTTCAGTTCCGTACGAGCGAAGCGAGCAGCCAGCAGTGAACATGCGACCCGACGGCCAGGCATCGCAACCATCGTCAGGTGGCGTCGCGCGACCCTGCCCTGGCGGTGGCAAGGCTTGGACCGTTGACATCGCCGGCAAGCCCATATGTCCGCGCTGTCGGCGCGCGCTTAGCACCGTCGCAGGCAAGGGGCGGTCCGTGAAGGACACGCCGAAGGTCCCGCCGCACGACAAGCCGCGCGGTAAGTCCACCCGCGATCCGCGATAACAGGTAGGGATCGGGACCCGTTCCAGCCCTCGGGAGTTACCAAGCCGTGACATAACGAACGTTGGACCCGCCAGCAAAAGCTATAACAAAACCAGAGTCTAGTTATAGGTTGCTCTCGTGGATGCAACGAAATTTGTAGCTCCGGATTGGGGTCGCGCGGTATCGACCGGCGGCTCCGCTGCCTACCACGCGTTCGTACCTGCATCGCTACCGCGCAAGCTGACGTTGAAACCCGACACCATCATGCTGCTATCAGACGCCGATGCTGCCTTGGGTCGACTCGCGGGTTCAGGCCGTCTCCTCCCCGACCCGCACCTGCTGGTCAATGCGTACATCACCCGAGAGGCCGTCGCGAGCTCGCGAATCGAGGGCACGCAAGCTTCAGTGACCGAGATCTTCGACGCCGCCGTCACGGACAAGTCACCACGTGCCGATGTCCAGGAGGTGCGGAACTACATCCGCGCCCTCGAACACGGCGTGAGTCGATTGGGCGACGGATTTCCTATCTCCCTGCGCCTGATTCGCGAGATGCACGACCTGCTGCTTACGGGTGTTCGGGGCCACGAACGGACGCCTGGACATTTCCGCCAGAGCCAGAATTGGATCTCATCGCCAGACAACCGACCAAGCACGGCGCGCTTCGTCCCACCGACGGTGGAGGAGATGTGGAAGGCCCTCGACGATTGGGAGAAATACCTGCACGACGAGCAGCCCAAGCTGCCGCTCCTGATCCGTTGCGCACTCTTGCACTATCAATTCGAAACGATCCACCCGTTCCTCGACGGCAACGGGAGACTCGGCCGACTTTTCATCGTGCTCTATCTCGTCACGACCAGCCGACTGCCGACTCCCCTGCTATATATCTCGAGCTACTTCGACCAGCGCAAGGGCGAATACTACGACCGCCTGCAATTCGTCCGTGAGCGCGGCGAGATCGATCAATGGCTGGACTTCTTTCTCGCCGGCGTCGCAGTGCAGGCCGCGGATGCGATCAACCGTGCCGAGGAGCTGGCCGACCTGCGCGAGCAATACCGGCTACGACTGCAAGGAAGCCGCAGTCGCGCAATCGAAGTGGTTGACCTACTTTTCGCGAATCCCGTGTTGACCGTCAAGGCCGTCCAACGCAGGCTCGGGATGAGCCAGCCGGGTGCAACAAACCTCCTTCGCACCCTCGCCACCGCCGACATCGTGACCGAAGTCGGCGAGGGCCCGGGAACACGACACCGCTGGTTCGGCGACGACATCCTGCGCGTGCTGGACCCGCAACCGCCCGCCAGGGAAAGCTAGCCAGCCGGGGACGTCGGAGAAGAACGGTGGCTCATCGAGCAATCTAGTTTCAAAGCTCGGGTCGGGACACATTGCCCGCCGCATACTGAATCCATGGAACTGCTCACCGGCCTTGGCTTGGCGAGCGCTGCCGGCCTCAACGCCTACATCCCGCTGTTGGCGATGGGACTGTTGGGCCGATTCACGCATTTGGTGAACCTTCCGCACGGCTGGGTCTGGCTCGAGAACGGCTGGGTGCTGACGATCGTCGCGGCCCTCCTAGTGGTCGAGGTCGTCGCCGACAAGATCCCCGCGCTCGACAGCGTCAACGACGTGGTTCAGACCGTCGTTCGTCCGACCGCGGGTGGCATCGTGTTCGGCGCGGGCACTGCGGCGCAGACCGCCGCCGTCACCGACCCGGGCGCTTTCGTGTCTGCCGGCCACTGGATTCCGGTCGCGATCGGCGTCGTGGTGGCCCTGGTCATGCACCTGACCAAGACCGCGGTGCGGCCGGTCGCCAACGTCGCGACGGCGGGCGTGGCCGCGCCGGTGTTGAGCACCTTCGAGGACGTCACGAGCATCGGGTTGGTGTTCGTGGCCATCCTGCTGCCCGTGCTGGTATTGGTGGTGCTGGTCGTGATCGCCTGGGCCGCAGTGTCTTTGTGGCGACGTCGGCGGCGCAAGCAGCGGGCGCAGCCCGCCTAGCTTGCGTCAGACCCAGACACCCTTGCCGACGGCGACAACGCCGCCTGCGCTGATCGCGTAGCGCTCGCGGTCCTTCTCCAGGTCGACGCCAACCATCTCGCCAGGCCCGACGACGACGTTCTTGTCCAGGATCGCGTGCCGCACCACCGCGCCACGACCAATACGAGTGCCCGGCATCAGCACGCTTCCTTCGACGATGGCGCCATCGTCGACGACCACGTTGCTGGACAGCACCGAATTGCGCACCGAGGCAGCCGAGATGATGCTGCCCGCCCCGACCACCGACTCCTGCGCCGAACCGCCGTTGACGAACTTCGCAGGGGCAAGGTTGTCGGACTCCCCCTGGATCGGCCAGCGCCGGTTGTAGAGGTTGAACACCGGATGGACCGACACCAGGTCCATGTGCGCGTCGTAGAACGCGTCGAGTGTGCCGACATCGCGCCAATACCCGTGGTCACGCTCGGTAGCGCCGGGCACCTGGTTGTCGTTGAAGTCGTAGACGGCGGCCATCCCATCGGCGACGAGCCGCGGAATGATGTCGCCGCCCATGTCGTGATCGGAGTGGTCGTCGTCGGCGTCGGCACGGATGGCGTCGACGAGCACCTTCGTGGTGAAGATGTAATTGCCCATCGACGCGAAGGTCTGCTCGGGATCGTCGGGCGTCCCTGGCGGGTCGGCCGGCTTCTCGACGAACTCGCGGATGCGCCCCGATTCGTCCGCATCGATGCACCCGAACGCGCTGGCTTCAGATCGCGGCACCCGTATGCCGGCGACCGTGGCGCCCGCGCCGCTGTCGATGTGGAACTGGACCATCTGCTCGGGGTCCATCCGATAGATGTGGTCGGCACCGAACACGACGACGTAATCGGGGTCTTCGTCGTAGATGAGGTTGAGCGATTGCAGGATCGCGTCGGCAGAGCCGGTATACCAGCGCGGCCCGAGTCGCTGCTGCGCGGGCACCGGCGTGATGTACTCGCCCGCAAGCCCCGAAAGCCGCCAGTTCTGCGAGATATGTCGATCCAGCGAATGCGACTTGTATTGCGTGAGAACGCAGATCCGCAAGTAGCGGGCGTTGACGAGATTCGACAGTACGAAATCGATGAGCCGGTAGGCGCCGCCGAAGGGCACCGCCGGCTTGGCACGGTCTGCGGTCAGCGGGTAGAGCCGTTTGCCCTCGCCGCCGGCCAGCACGATGCCCAGCACGTGTGGCAGTTCCCTCATGCGTCAAACCTATCGGCCACCAGGGGTCGCGGCTAGCCATTCGCACTATTGACCGCGTGTCCTTTGGGCTGTAGGTCAACGCAATTGAGTTCAGCAGCCCTCAAGGACCTCGGCGGTCCATTACGGTCGTAACCATGCGAGTGGCGATGATGACTCGGGAGTATCCGCCAGAGGTATACGGCGGCGCAGGCGTACACGTCACCGAACTCGTCGCCCAACTGAGACATCTGTGCGAGGTCGACGTGCACTGCATGGGGCAACCGCGGGACACCGCGATCGTCGCGCAACCCGATCCCGCACTGGCTGGGGCCAACGCGGCACTGGTGACGCTGTCCGCCGACCTGAACATGGTCAACGACGCCGCGTCGGCCACGGTGGTCCACTCGCACACCTGGTACACCGGCCTCGCCGGTCACCTCACCGCGCTGTTGCACGGGATTCCCCATGTGCTGACGGCGCATTCGCTGGAACCGATGCGTCCGTGGAAGGCCGAACAACTCGGCGGCGGATACCGGGTGTCGTCCTGGGTGGAGCGCACCGCCGTCGAGGCCGCCGATGCCGTGATCGCCGTCAGCGCAGGCATGCGGGAAGACGTGCTGAGCACCTACGCCGCGCTCGACCCCAGCCGCGTCCACGTGGTGAAGAACGGAATCGACACCGACGTCTGGTATCCGGCCGCGCCCTCCGCGCAGGGTTCGGTGCTGGCCGACCTTGGCGTCGACCCGGCCAAGCCCATCGTGGCCTTCGTCGGCAGGATCACACGGCAGAAGGGCGTCGCTCACCTGGTCGCAGCCGCGCACCACTTTGCGCCGGACGTTCAGCTGGTGCTGTGCGCGGGCGCCCCCGATACGCCGGAGATCGCTGCCGAGGTGGCCGGAGCGGTGCAGGAACTCGCACGGGCGCGCACCGGCGTGTTCTGGGTCCAGGAGATGCTGCCGACGGACAAGATCCGCGAAATACTCTCGGCGGCAGCTGTTTTCGTATGTCCATCAGTCTATGAGCCGCTCGGCATCGTCAACCTCGAAGCGATGGCGTGCAGTACGGCGGTCGTCGCCTCCGACGTCGGAGGCATTCCAGAGGTGGTGGACGACGGGCGGACCGGGCTGCTGGTGCACTACGAGCCCGCGAACACCGGACACTTCGAGCAGGAACTGGCGTACGCCGTCAACACCCTCGTCGCCGAGCCAGGCCGCGCCGAGGAGTTCGGGCGGGCCGGACGTCAGCGGTGCATCGCCGAATTCTCATGGGCGCACATCGCCGAACAGACGTTGGAGATTTACCGCAAGGTGACCGCGTAGCGACGCAGTCGGCCCCGCGCAGCGGATCGGCGCGGTTCCGTCCGTGTGAACATTCCCGCGCCGCAAGAACTAGCTGGTGACACCCTTGAGTTCGTCGCCGAGTGCGGCGGCTTCGTCGGGCGTCAGCTCGACGACGAGTCGACCGCCACCTTCCAGTGGTACTCGCATCACGATGCCTCGCCCCTCCTTGGTTGCCTCCAACGGGCCGTCTCCGGTCCGGGGCTTCATCGCCGCCATCGAGTGCTCCCTCCAACGTGAGCCGGGCCGCGTCAACGGATCCGGTAGAGGCCGAGACCGTCCACCCGTCGACAGCTCCCGGCACTGAACTGCATCTGATCTAGCACCATTGTTCCCTATCCATCGCATTGCGTGTGCAAAGACCCGGCTATGGACGGGTGGAGCGCCCGCGTCACACCGCCCCGGAGGGCGGCGCCACCCAGCAAGAGGCCAGGTGGTCATCGACCATTCCGGTCGCCTGCATGAGCGCATAGGCCGTCGTCGGACCCACGAACTTGAATCCGCGCCGCTTGAGTTCCTTTGCCATCGCGGTCGACTCCGGGCTGACGGCGGGCACGTCCGACAACTGCGCGGGACGACGGCGCGAGGGCGGAGCGAACGACCAAAGCAGTTCGCCGAGTTCGACGTCCAGGTCGGCTGCCACGCGGGCGTTGGCGATGGTGGCGTCGACCTTCGCGCGGTTGCGGACGATGCCCTCGTCGGCCATCAGCCGTTCGACGTCGCGGTCGGTGAACCGCGCGACCTTCGCAATGTCGAAGTCCTTGAAGGCGCGCCGGAAGTTGTCCCGCTTGCGCAGGATGATGAGCCACGAAAGTCCACTTTGAAAGGCCTCGAGGGACATCCGCTCGAACAGCTGCTGATTACCGTGCAGCGGCTGCCCCCACTCGGTGTCGTGGTAGTCGCGGTACAGGATCGAATCGGCTGTCGCGCCGCGCGATCCGGATGCCACCGCCCACCCGCAGCGGGTCTTGCCGTCGTCGACGACGAAGTCCGTCACGACTCGGGTCCGTCGTCCGACAGCGCATGCGTGCCCTCCGGACGATCCTCGGTGGCCGAGTCGGGTGCGCTCGCCGATCCGGCAGGCACCGAGGAGAGTTCGTCGTGCAATGCGTGCGCGCCCTCGGCACGATCCTCGTAGCCGTGGTCCTCCGCGATGCCGTATGCCGCGTGGACTGCGGACAGTTCGCCACGCAGCAGGTCGAGCTCCTGCCCCAACCGGTCCAGCACCCAGTCGACCTCGCTGGTCTTGTAGCCGCGGAACGTCTGGGTGAACTTGACGGCGTCGACGTCCTCACCGGTGACTCCGGAAGCGGGTAGCACCGTGGCGGTGGTCGCGCGGGGCAACGGTGGCAGCCGTTCACCTCGGCCGAAGAGCACGCTGCCCACGCCGAACAACACGATGGCCACCAGGATCAGCACGACCAGGTACAGCAGAATCATGGTCACGGCGTCGATACTGCCCTAACCCGCCGACAGCGCGCGTCCCGGCCGCTTAGCGCGGCCGCAGGGTCACCATCGGCGGACGGTCGGCCAGCGAGACCGTCGAGGACCGCGGCGTGTAGTCGTCGCCGTCGGCAAAGAACTGAGTCAGCCCGACTCCGGAATCGGGGATGCCGCAGCGGGACAGCAAGGTGGCGATCACCTGTCGGCTCATCGACGCCAGCTCGGTCAGCGGTCGGTTGCGGTGCGTGCGCACGCCGAGGTTCACCTGTGCGATCCCGTCCAGCCCGAGGCGGTCATAGGCGTCGATCAGCAACCCGATCTCGACACCGTAGGCAGGCGCGAACGGCACCGCGGTCAGCAGTTCGCGGGTGCCTGCGTACTCGCCGCCCAGCGGCTGCAGCACGCACGTCAACTCCGGGCGCAACGCGGCCAGCAGCGGGCGGGCGACGAGCTCGGTGACCCGTCCGCCGCCGTTGGCGTCCTCACTGCCACTGACCTTCAACGGGCGGCGGTAGAAGCCCTTGACGAGGTGTACCCCGTCGGTCGTCAGCAGTGGCCCAAGCAGCTTGGGCACGAACATCGGATCGGGATCGATCAGGTCCGAGTCGACGAAGACGATCAGGTCGCCGGTGGTCACCGCGAGCGAACGCCAGAGCACCTCGCCCTTGCCCGGCTGAGGTTCGACCTCGGGCAGCGCGACCTCGCGGCTGATCACCTTGGCGCCCGCGGCGAGCGCCCGGATCTCGGTGTCGTCGGTCGAGCCGGAGTCCAGCACGACGATCTCGTCGACCAGCCCACCGAGCAGCGGAGTGATGGTCTCGACCACCGAGCCGACGGTCTCCTCCTCGTTGAGTGCAGGAAGGACGACGGACACGGTGCGTCCGGCCTTGGCCGCAACGAGTTCGGCGATGGTCCAATCCGGCCTGCGCCAGGTGTGATCTGTCAGCCAGCGATGGTTCGCTACGGCATCGGCTGCGTCGAGTTCAGGTGTCAAGCTCATGCCAGTCCCCTCACGGTCCGCGTCGGTGGACGCACGCCCTGGATCGACGCGACCATTTCCAGCACGCGTCGAGTGGGCCCCACCTCGTGCACTCGGAACATCGCGGCGCCTGCCTCGGCGGCAAGCGCCGTCGCGGCCAGGGTGCCCTCGAGGCGTTCGGTCAAGCCCACACCCAGAGTCTCCCCGACGAAATCCTTGTTACTCAGCGCCATCAGTACAGGCCATCCGGTATTTACAAGATCTTTTACGTGGCGCAACAAACTAAGACCATGATGAGTGTTCTTACCGAAATCATGAGTCGGATCGATGAGGACGGCGTCGCGCGCCACCCCCGCAGCGACGGCGCGCTGCGCCGCGTCGGTGACCTCGGCGATCACGTCGTCGACTACCCCACGCTCAGAGGTGCCGTAGTTGACCCGGAACGGCCTGGTCCTGGGGGTCGCGCCGCCGGTGTGCGAACACACCAGGCCCGCCCCGAACTCGGCGGCGACCTCGGCCAATCCGGGATCCGCCCCGGCCCAGGTGTCGTTGATCAGGTCAGCGCCGGCCGCGCAGGCCTGCTTGGCGACTGATGCGCGCCAGGTGTCGACGCTGATCAGCTGATCGGGGAAGGTGGCCCGCAACCACTCGATGAACGGCACGACGCGGGCGGTCTCCTCGTCGGCGTCCACGTCGCTGCCAGGGCCTGCCTTGACCCCGCCGACGTCGACGACGTCAGCGCCCTCGTCGATGACCCGGTGGGCGGCCGCCTTGGCTGCCTCGTCGGTGAACGTGGCGCCGCGGTCGTAGAAGGAGTCGGGCGTCCGGTTCACGATGGCCATGATCATGGCGCGATCGCCTGCCACCGGGCGACCCAGAAACGTCGACTGCACGCCTACCAGGCTACTTGCGCCTCACCAACTTGCGATTTGTGGAGTTTTTTCGGCGGTGCGCGCCGCTCAGACCCCACAAAGCGCTCAGGACTTGGGGCGTTTGCCGTCGACCACTTCGGACGGGTAGTCGTCGTAGAACTCGACATAGCCCTCGTCGCGGCCGGCCAGCACGTAGACCGGATCGTCGAGCTTCCCGGCATCCTCGTCGCCCTCGCCGGTGTTCCCGCCGTATCCCTGCTTGCGCAGGTCGACCTTCTGGCTCTTGAATGTCGACGTGTGGGCCAGTTCGGCCGCGACCCTGACGAACAGCGGCACCGCGTACGCGGGCAGGTGTTGGTAGGCCGCCTTGGCCAGCGCCTTACCGTCGAACTCCTGGCCATCCTTCAGCTGGATCGCGGCCATGCCGGCCTTGCCGCCTGCACCCTCCACCTCGACGCCGAAGACGGTGGCCTCCTCGACCTGCGGGTCGGTCGAGATGGCGGCCTCCACCTCGGTGGTGGCGACGTTCTCGCCCTTCCAGCGGAACGTGTCGCCAAGACGGTCGGTGAACGCAGCGTGGCCGAACCCCTGCGAGCGCATGAGATCGCCGGTGTTGAACCACACGTCGTCGTCCTTGAAGGCGCCGCGGACCAACTTCTTCTCCGTGGCCTCCTTGTCGGTGTAGCCGTCGAACGGCTGGAAGCTGCTGACCTTCGACAACAGCAGCCCTGGCTGCCCCGTCTTGACCTTGCGTACGCGGCCGTCCTGCCCGCGCGCCGGTCCCCCGGTCTCGTCGTCGTACTCGACGAAGGCGATGGGCGACGGGCAGATACCCGTCGTCTTGTCGACGTTGAACACGTTGAGGAAGGCGGTGTTGCCCTCACTCGCCGCGTAGAACTCGCAGACCCGCGCGATACCGAAGCGCTTGGTGAACTCGTCCCAGATCGCCGGGCGCAACCCGTTGCCCGCGATCACCCGGACGTGATGCTTGCGATCGGTCGGCTTGGGCGGCTGGTTGAGCAGATAGGCGCAGATCTCTCCGATGTACACGAACGCCGTTGCGTCATAGCGGATCACGTCGTCCCAGAACTTCGACGCCGAGAACGACTTGCCAAGGGCCAGTGTCGAACCCGAGTTGAGCACCGACGACAGCGCCACCGTCAACGCGTTGTTGTGATAGAGCGGCAGGCAGCAGTACAGGGTGTCGTCGGTGGTCAGCCTCATCCCAAGGCCGCCGAACCCGGCCAGGGCGCGCAGCCACCGGTAGTGGGTCATGACGCTGGCCTTCGGCATCCCGGTCGTGCCCGAGGTGAAGATGTAGAACGCCTTGTCCTTGGCGAGCACGGCCGCGGTGGTGGCCGGATTGGTGGCAGGCGCCGACGCCGACAACTGCTGAAGCTCGTCGAGCGTCATCAATCCGTTGGTGTCGGCTTCACTTTCGCTGATCGGCTCGATGAAGTCGGTCTCTGCGACGACGGTCTTCGCACCGAGCAGGCCGATGCTGTGCGCCAGCACCTTGCCGCGTTGGTGGTAGTTGAGCATTCCCGCGACAGCCCCGCATTTGACCACCGCGAGCATCAGCAGCACCGAATGCGGCGAGTTGCGAAGCATGACGCCGACGACGTCGCCGTGCCCCACGCCGCGCGCGGCGAGCACCGCGGCGTAGCGGTTGACGGTCTCGTTGGCCTCGCGATAGGTCAACTGTTGGTCTTCGAACTTGATGAACAGCTTGTCGCCGTAGCGGGCGGCCCGTTCTTGAAACACCTTGCCGATCGACGTCTTTGCCGTCGGACGAGCGCCGAAGCCGGTGATCACGCCGCGCACGATGACTGGCGCGTCCATCAGCAGACCTGGCAACTTCGTCGCGATGTCAAGCAGGCCGACGTTGCTACGGGTGCCCGATGTGTCGTCACTCACGGTTCAACCCTAACCGCGCGGGTGGTACCCATCACTTCACCGGGGCACATGCGGCCAGCGCCGCATCGACGTCGGCGACCACGATGAGCCGATCCAGCGCACCCGGTGCGACATAGCCGCTGTCGGCGAGTCCGCGCACCCACGCCAACAGGCCGTCGTAGTGCCCGAACGGATCGAGCATCACCAACGGCTTGTTGTGCATCCCCAGGTACCCGGCCGTCCACGTCTCGAAGAACTCCTCGAGTGTGCCTATCCCACCGGGCAGTACGACAAAGGCATCGGCGCGGTCTTCCATGACCTGCTTGCGCTCCCGCATGGTGTCGGTGACGACGAGTTCGTCGGCATCCACGTCGGCGAGTTCGCGATGCACCAGGGCCTTGGGGATGACGCCGACGGTGTGTCCGTTTCGCGAGCGCGCCGCGTTCGCCAACGCGCCCATCGCCGATACGTTGCCGCCGCCGGAAACGAGTGTCCAATTGCGGTCGGCGATCGCTGCCCCGACGTTGCTTGCGAGCGCGAGCAATTCGGGATGAGTGGGCCCAGAGGCGCAGTACACGCACACTGCCCACTGGCCGTCGGACGGGGTTTCTGCCACGAATGCAACGTACCGTTCCACGATTTCCAACAGCCGGACGGCAATACACTGCGGCGGTGCCAGAACCAATCGCCGCAGCCGAGCAGGCCTTGGCGAACGGCGATCTCGAGGCCGCCGAGGAACTCGGCCGCGCAGCGCTCCGTGAGCAGGATTCGCTGACCGCCCGCCTGACGTTGGCTCAAGCACTGGCCTGGCAGGGCCGGGGCCGCGACGCCGACTCGGTGCTCGACGAGGTCGACCCGGCGACGTTGACCGAGGCCGAGCTCATGACGTGGGCGCTGCCCCGTGCGGCCAACCAGTTCTGGATGCTCGATCAGCCCGAGCGTGCGACGGCGTTCCTGCGCGCCACTCGGGGCCGGGTGACGTCGGCGCCCGCTACTGCGACGGTCGACGCGCTGCTTGGCACGTTCGCCATGAACGCAGGCAGCCCGCAACGCGCGATGGAACTCGCGCGGGAGGTGCTGGCCTCGCCCGACGCCGACGACCAGGCCGTCGGCTGGGCAGCGGCGGCCGCGGCCTTGAGCAACGCCCGCATGGGCCGCTTCGCCGACGTCGACGAATTGGCGGAGCGGGCCATCGCCGCCGGACACCCCGGACTGCTGCGCTTCACCAGCGGCTACGGACAGACCACCGCACTGCTGATGTCCGGCGAGTTGGACCGCGCGCAGGCGCTCGCGCAGGAATTCGTCGACGCCACCGAACCGCCGCAGCCCAGCCACGCCATCGGGCTGCTGCTCGTCGCCGACGTGCTGATCGCCCGCGGCGACGTCGCCGCGGCGGTCGAGCTGCTGGAGCCGGCCGCGACCACACTGGCGCTCACCGGCTATTCGTGGGGGCCGTTGGCGTGGATGTTGTTGGCGCAGGCGCTCGGTCAGCAAGGCCGGACCGCGGACGCAGGCCGAATGCTCGGCCGGGCGGAGTCCAGGCACGGGCTCAAGTCGATGCTGTTCGCGCCCGAACTGTCGCTGGCGAAGGCGTGGACTGCGGCGGCCCGCCGCGACGGGCCGGGCGCGGTCAACGCGGCCCGGGAAGCTGCCCGCGCGGCCGAACGCGGCGGCCAGTCGGCGGTCGCGTTGCGGGCGTTGCTGGACGCGGTGCGACTCGGCGACACCCGGGCCGCGGACGCCATTGCGCGGCTCGGCGTCGACTGCGTCGTCGGCCGGTTGGCCCTCGACTACGCGCGAGCCCTGACCGCAGCCGACGCGTCGGAGCTTTCGGTTGCTGCGGCGGCGTTCGCCGACATCGGAATGAAGGGCGTCGCTGCGGACGCGACGACCCAGGCCGACCGGGCGCGCACCTAGAATTGCTGCGTGAGTGTGTTGGAGGGGTTCCTGACGACCCTGACCAACGCGCGCGCGACGTTCGGTGAGGGCATCCCCGACCACTTCGACGGAGACGCGCTGACCCGGGTGCACTCCGACTTGGGGGCGGCGGCCCCTGGCCAGCATTGGAGCGGTCAGGCCGCCAGCGCATACGAGGCCGTCAACGCCGAACACCGTCAGACGCTCGGCGCGCTGGCCGAACTCGACAAGCGGATCGCCACCCACATGAACGAGGCGGCAAGGGTGGTGGCCGCGGGTCGGGAGGAACTCGACGGGCTGCGTCAGTGGGTGGTCGACCTGGCCGACAGCGTTCCTCCTGAGGCAAACCAAGACGACGTGCTGCACCCCGTCGTCAAGCAGGCCACCGAGCAACTCATCGACGTCATCACCCGCTCGAATGCCCAGCTGAACGAGATCGGCGCCGGGCTTCAAGGGTTCAGCGGCCAGTACGCGGCGCTCGCCAATCAGCGGTTCGGGAAGTCCTGACCATGGCCTTCGATCCGTTTCACGTCGACCTCGACGGTGTGCTCGGATTGTCGCGGGTGCACGCCCGCGCCGCGGAAGCGCTGAACGGTTCCACCGAGTCCGCATTGGCCAAGTCGGCCGGCGCCGACCTGACGCACGGATCCATCGGCACCCGAGTGACCGGCGCCTTCAGCGAATTGCTCGACGCTCGCCACGAGGCCCTGACTGCCGCCGCGCACACCAGCGGTGAGCTCTCGCAACGGCTAGCCAAGGCCGTGTGGGCATATGGACGTGGCGACGAGAGCGGCGCTGAGTCGGTGCGGGCAGCCGCAGAGGCCATCGGCGCTGCCCCGGGTTCGTCCGGCACTCCGATCGCGGCCGGCTCGTCGGGCCCGTCCGGCGCCGTGGGGGCGGCGGAATCAAGTGGCGTCACCGACGCGCTCGGTCAGGCTGCACCGCAAGGCGCTCAGCTGGCGCAAACGGTGGCCGGGGCCGGGCTGTCTGCCGGCGTTGGTGCGGGCGCCGCCCACTCCGACGGACTGGCCGTCGCAACACCCACGGTTGTGCCGCCAGCCAGATCCGCCGACGAACAGGCCGAGAAGCTGACGCGGGATTGATCGGCGATTGCCGCGTCGGTCGGTAGCTGGGCGGCTCTAGGATTGATCCAAATCTGACTTTGGGGGTGCGTGCGTGGGTGTCCTTGAGGCGTTCATGTCGACGTGGTCGAAGGCGCGTGAAACGTTCGGCGAGGGCGTGCCGCAGACGGGCGAGCGGTTCGATCAAAGCGGGCCGTTAAACCAGCTAAAGACGACCGTCGACTCGGCTGCTCCAGGATCGCGATGGTCGGGTACGGCCGCCGGTGCCTACGGCGCGGCGAATACCGATCACGGCAACGTCATCGGACAAATGGCTGGGCTCGACCAGCGATTTGGTGCGCAGGTCACTCAAGCGGCGAACATCGTGCAGACCGGCCGCCAGAACCTTGACTCGATCCGGCAGTGGGTGCAGGACGCTGCTGGGTCGGTGCCCGCAGGAAAGAATCGCGAGCAGTTGCTGCTGCCGATCGTGCAGAAAGGTCTTGGGCAAGTTCAAGACGTGGTCACCACGTCCAACGGCCAACTCAACGCCGTCGGCGTCGACGTGAAAAAGCTGGGCGGCGAGTACGACGCGTTGGGGAATCAGAAGTTCGGAACTCCTAAGGAGGGGCCGGATCTCCAAGGGGTCAAGGGCGACGAAGACGACAATAAGAAGAAGTCACCGAGCGAGCAGGGGGCCGCGGACTCCGAAGCGCTTCAGGACGGCAAGCTGACGTCCGAACAGCAAGAGCGCCTTGCTAGGAACACAAAGCTCACGCCCGAGCAACAGGCCGCCTTGGACCAGGGCAAGCTGGCCCTTCCGCCCGATCGCATGGCATACCTTCAGGGCTTCTCGCGCGAGTTCGGTGACAAGACTCCGGCCGAGATAAATGCCATCATGGACAAATCCGGGGCGGATGGCGACCGAGTCGCGGACGTATTTCAATTGGCCTCGAACCCGAATATCACGACCGGGCTTCCGCAGACGGACCCACCATCGATCGACCATCCATCCAGTGGTGGCAAATATGCACTCCCCGAAGGCATTCAGAAGGTGCTCGACGGTCCGGCGATGACTCAGCCCATGACGAGCGGAGTCTTCCAAGACGGTCGATGGGTCGTCCCGCAGGAACCGACGGGACCACTGCAGCCGACGCAGGGCCTAAATGACCTCGCCAACATCGTCCAGCAAGGCGACCGCAATTTGCAGCACGGGACCGCACTCGATTCCGGACTGATGGCGAAAAGCCAAGAGATGCTTGATGTATCGAACAAGCACTCCCAACTCGGCCCGACCGACGACCCACCCCGGTGGTACCACGAGACAGTCGACCCGACGCTGCAGAACATGCTCAACGCGGTCAACAAGGACGACATGGTTATTCACGACGCAGTGACCGGACCGGGTAGCGAACACTTCCTCAACGACTTGACGAACCACCAATGGCAGGACGACGGGCGCGCGGCTGGTGGACTGTTCGAATGGGTTGGAGAGGATGCTGCCCACGACCCAACCGGCCGGGCCGCCCAGACTGCGCACGCCCTTGCCGAGTACACCAGCAGCCACCACGGCGATCTGCTCAACCTCGAGAGCACTCGAGGCTACGGAGCAGAGGGGCAGTCGCTTGGCCAGATCAATCCAGAGCTCACCCGTGACTGGGCGCGCGCATTTTCGCCATATTTCGATGACATGGTAGGCAACAACACCGGCGGCAACGACAGCCTGTTTGCTCCGCTGGACCCGGCCGACGGGACGAAGACCGAACCGACCAACACCCGGAACCTGATGAGCGTGTTGATGTCAGACCATCCACCTTTGGACCAGCAACCCGGTTCGGGCGCACCACAGACGGCAAGCGAGATCCTCTTCGACAGCACGCAACAGCACGTCCACAAGGCCTTCGAGAATGCGGCACTCTCCGCAGTGAACGGTGGTCCCGTGACGGACGACTTTGCGATGCAGTCCGCCGGCCGCCTCCAGGCGGCGCTCAACCTCGGGGGCTACGACGAAGCGGCGTCCAGGCTCCACAACACATTCGAAGCGCAGCATGAGTCGTGGCAATTGCAGGGCAAGCTGTACGACCTCAGCGCGGGGTTCATAGACCAATACGGGGCACCTGGCGGCGCGGCAAACGACATCGCCGCGTTCAGCAAGGATTTCATCATCGGACCGGAACCGGTCGAGGGGAAGGCTCCGAACGTCACCATCCCCGGTACCTTCCCGACCGAGCGCCTCATGGCCGAGACGTTGGCGGACCACGGCGCTGGGGACATGTCGGCGCTCAACGGCATCTACGAGAACGGAGTGCTGCACGCACCCCCAGATCAAACCGGCAGCGGTGAATACCGTGACTACCACAACACCATCACGACGTACCTCGACTCCGTCGGGCGACCAGGCGCAATGAATGACCTCATGCAGACCTACTGGAACACCTATACGTCGTCGGTATTCGGTGCGACCTAGGCTCGAACGACCATGAGGAGATTGCTGACGCTCGTCGTCGTTGCCGCGCTACTCAGCGCCTGCACACCGTCGACACCGAAAACCGACAATGCCGTTCCATCGGCGAAGTCGACTCAGGAACAGCGGCTCGCGAATTGGCCTGCCACCCTGAACGATTTTCGCTTTCACTGGACCGCAGCACCCAACATCGACCTTACGACGGGGCCCAGCGTGTTGATTCGCGCCTACCTCGAGTCCTACGACATCGCCGAGTACACATTCGATTTGGACAACGTATATCCAGGTTTTCTCCGCGCCACGCCACCCAACACCGACCGGAATGCTCCGGACGCCCTAAATCAACTCCTGGGTATCCGACCGCTCGGCTACTACAACACAAAGACACCAAAGGACGCGCGACCGCACTACGGCTTCGTGCCCTATCACGTGCTCGAACTCGCTCCACTGGCAGCCGGGTACGAAGCCACGGTGTGTACTGCGGAGTACGGGAGTTTCATCGAGAGCACCGCACGACCAGGAAAGTTCATTTCCCTGGGGACGGACGACAAGACCGGCAAGCCCTTCAAATTGGGCCCCACCAGCGGGGTGTACGTCCACCGCATCGAGTTCACCCAACACGATCCGCGCGTCGGACTCACACCACCGCAACCGCCGTCCGCGCCTCAAGTGGGACCATCGCCAGCGCCCTACGAAGACGTCTTCGGCAATTGGTACGTCACCGCGGAGAGCATCGGATTTTGGGGTCCCGTCGGCCACCCGGATACGCCCCACTTCCCCACGCCGGAACTCGAGCAACGCTGCGCGGACAGCATGCCCCAGAACGAAGTTGAACGGACCGCGCTAATGACCGGCTACAAGGACGCGCCACCACCACCTGGTGATGCGGACCCTGGATGGCCCTTGCAGGCCAATTAGCTGGATCGCGTCACGCCGTACTGACTACGCGTCTTCGGCCGTTGCGGTAGGCCTGCGGACATTAAATCTGACGTCCTTCCTGGCGTTCGTCGTCGGCATCGGGCTCCATCCGGTCCGGTTTCGGATTGGGCGGCATTGCACCCTTGATCTGCCAGAATTGGCTATCGGATTCCGGCGTTGGAAATCCCTTTGCTCGCGACTTTCGAATGAACGTGACCACCAGAACGACCACGCAGATCACCAGAAATACGACGAGCGCGACCTTCAAGACAACCGGCAACATCAGAACACTCCACGGTTGAGGACACGTACGGCCAGTTTCTTCGTGCGCACGCCACAACGCTAATCGCAAAAGCGAGGACCCGCGCCGAGTCCAAGTTCCCGGCATACCCCGCCACCGACTGGCAATAGAATCGATGGTGCTGCGTGACAGTGGTGCAGCGATGGCAGGCGTGGGGAGGATCGAAATGGGCGGCGAGTTCCACCTCGACAGCAGTGGTTTAAGTCCGCTGTCCGACATTCACTCCCAGGTGGCCCAGGGATTGGGCCAATTGGTGAGCGGAGGCGGACCGCAATCGGCGGATGTGGCGAAGTCGTTCGGCAACATCGCGTTCGGCCTCAACTCGGCCCTCGACGGCGCCTCACAGAGCCGCTTGAGCACCATCCAGTCAACGAAGACTTCCAGCGACACCATCGGGGAGCTGCTCAACAAGGCCCACCAGATGTACTTGCAGGGCGACCAGCAGGGCGCCGACAAACTCAAGGCGGCGGCCGAAGCGCTGCAAGCCTCGGAAGGCGGAGGCGCCAGCGGTGCCGGCAGCGCAGGTGGCTCGACCGGAGCGGGCGCCACCGGGGCCGGCGCCGGTGGCGCGGGGGCGGCAGGCGGGGGCGGGGCCGAGATGGCGGGCCAGATGGCAACTCAGGTCGGTCAGCAAGTCGGGCAGCTCGCACAGGGACTGGCCCAATCGGTACAAGGGCTCGCCCAGGGGCTTACCCAACTCCCCCAGCAGATCATGCAGGGCATCCAGGGTATTGGCGGGTCGGCCGCGCAGGGTGCCGGTTCCGCCGGGGGCACCGCCCATGACGCGGTCAAGGCCGCCGAGGAGAAGGCCCTCGAGGACAGGGACAAGGACAAGGACGGAAAGCCAGACGACAACAACGCCGAGGAACAGCGCGGGCGGCACTCGGCGCCTCCACCCCATTCCGACGGCGCACAGCAGGGTTCCAACACCGACGGCGGCCGGGCACCCGTTCCGCCACCTCCGGCCGAACGCCCGCAGCCCGCGCAGACCCGTCCGCAGCAGTCTCCGCTCTAAGCCAACCCACCGTCAGCCAGCCGCAACCACCGCTGGACCCCAATCGCCTCCAAGAACCGCTCGTCGTGGCTGACCACGACGAACGCCCCGCGGTAGGCATTCAACGCGGATTCCAGTTGCGCCACGCTGACCAGGTCGAGGTTGTTGGTCGGCTCGTCGAGCAGCAGCAGCTGCGGCGCCGGTTCAGCGAACAGCACACACGCCAGGGTGGCGCGCAGCCGCTCACCACCCGAGAGCGCCGACACCGGCAGATGGATACGATCACCGCGAAACAGGAACTGCGCCAACAGATGCATGCGGCGGGTGTGGCTCAGACTCGGCGCCGACGACGCCAGACACTGCGCCACCGTGCGCTCGGGATCGAGCAGATCCAGGCGCTGCGACAAGTAGGCGATCCGACCGTCGGCCCGCTGCACGTCACCGGCGGCGGGAACCAAATCGCCCGAGATGATGCGCAACAGCGTGGACTTGCCCGCCCCGTTGGCCCCGGTCAGCGCGATGCGTTCCGGACCGCGGATATCCACGTCGATACCCTTGTCGCCAAACAGCTTTCGTCCACCCACCTGAAACTGAAGACCGCGGACGGAGACTACGGTGCGGCCCGCCGGTACCTCGGTGTCGGGTAGCTCGAGCACGATGGCGTCGTCGTCGCGCAGCGCCCGCTCGGCCTGATCGAGTCGGGTCTTCGCGCCGTCGACGCGTTTGGCGTGCACGTCATCCGCTTTGGCGGCCGACTCCTGGGCATCGCGCTTGAGCTTGCCCGCCACGATCTTGGGCAGTCCGGCGTCCTTGACGTTGCGCGCCGCGGTGCTCGAGCGTTTCGCAGCACGTTCGCGGGCCTGCTGCATCTGCCGCTTCTCGCGTTTCAGCAGCTGCTCGGCGTTGCGAATGTCCGCCTCGGCGGTGCGCTGGGCCGCCTCGAGCGCCGCTTCGTACTCGGTGAAAGTTCCTCCGTAGAAGACGATCTCACCACGGTAAAGCTCGGCGATACGGTCCATCCTGTCGAGCAGCACCCGGTCGTGACTGACGACGAGCAACGTGCCCGTGAAGTCGTCGAGCGCGGCGTAGAGCCGGTGCCGGGCGTCGCCGTCGAGGTTGTTCGTGGGCTCGTCGAGCAACAGCACATCGGGCCGTCGCAGCAGTTGCCCAGCCAGCCCGACCGAGACCACTTCCCCACCGCTGAGCGAGCCAAGCGGCCGGTCGAGGGCGAGGTGCGCCAGACCTAGCCGGTCCAGTTGAGCGCGCAGCCGCTCCTCGACGTCCCAGTCGTCGCCGATGGCGGCGAAGACCGCCTCGGAGGCGTCACCGGCGGCCATCACATCGAGCGCGGCGATCACCGGCGCGACACCGAGCACGTCGGCCACTATCAGGTGTGCATCGAAGGGCAGCGTCTGCGGCAGATAACCCACGGTGCCGTCGACCGAGACGGAACCCGCAGCAGGCAGGCACTCCGCCGCGATGAGCCGCAGCAGTGTGCTCTTGCCCGCGCCGTTGGGTGCGACGAGGCCAGTGCGGCCGCCGGGCACGGTGAAGGACAGGTCCTCGAAGAGGACGGTGTCATCCGGCCACGCGAAGGAAAGGTGTGAAGAAACGATGGAAGACATGGGAGAGCTCTCTTGAAGAGTGCCCCGAGGCAGGGCAGGGAACGACTAACGACTAGATGCTCCGGACTTATCCGGAGACGTCGTCTCCCAGCACGATTGCGGCCCGCCTCATGTCGATTGCGATTTCGTCACCCATGGTAGCGACGTCACGCAACCAAATATTTCCTGAGCAGCTCGGTGACGGCGGTGATCTGCGCGACGTCGACGCGTTCGTCGACACGGTGCGCGAGGTTCGGATCGCCGGGTCCGTAGTTGACCGCCGGGATGCCCAGCGCGGCGAACCGTGCCACGTCGGTCCAGCCGAACTTGGCGCGCACCTGGCCACCTGCGGCCTGAACCAGCGCGGCCGCAGCGGGTTTGGTGAGTCCGGGCAGGGCACCTGCGGCGGCGTCGGTCAGTTCGACGTCGACGTCGAGTCCATCGAGCACGTCGTGCACGTGGGCGAGCGCCTGGTCGACGCTGCGGTCGGGGGCGAATCGGAAGTTCACCGTGACCGACGCGGCGTCGGGGATGACGTTGCCCGCGATGCCGCCGTCGATGCGCACCGCCGACAACCCCTCGCGATACGTGCAGCCATCGATGTCGACGTCGCGGGGCTGGTAGGCCTTAAGCCGGTCGAGCACCTCGCCCAACTTGTGAATCGCGTTGTCGCCCAACCACGATCGCGCACTATGCGCCCGGGTGCCTGCGGCGCGAACCACCACTCGGATGGTGCCTTGGCAACCGGCTTCGATGTATCCGCCGGACGGCTCGCCGAGGATGGCGACGTCGGCCTTCAGCCATTCGGGTAGCTCACGCTCGATGCGGCCCAGTCCGTTGGCGGTGGACTCGATCTCCTCGCAGTCGTACATCACCAGCGTGATGTCGTGCGATGGCTCGCCGATGGTCGCGGCGAGATGCAGGAACACCGCGTCGCCGGACTTCATGTCGGAGGTGCCGCAGCCGTGCAGTTCGCCGTCAACGAGCCGGCTCGGCAGGTTGTCGGCGGCCGGGACGGTGTCGGTGTGGCCGGCCAACAGCACGCGTGACGGACGGCCGAGGTTCGTGCGGGCCAACACGGCGTCGCCGTTGCGGACGACCTCGAATCCGGGCGCCTGAGCGCGTAGCGCGGCCTCGATCTCGTCGGCGATGCGCTGCTCGTACCGCGACTCGCTGGGGATGTCCACCAGCGCCGCGGTCAGCGCGATCGGGTCAGCACGTAAATCCAGGCCCACGATCACCGAGGCTAGTCCAGTAGCCTTTAGCAACGTGACTTCTGCATCAGGCGTCGGCGTGGCCACCATCGCGGCCGACGGAACGGTTCTCGACACATGGTTCCCCGAGCCCGAGGTCGGCGGCGAAGGCCAGACCGGGACAAACCGGCTGTCGGTGGCCGAGGTGCCCGCGGCGCTGAGCGAACTCGAAGGCCGCGACGACGAGCGTGACGTCGAGACGGTGCTGGTCCGGACCACGATCGCCGCGCTCGATGACAAACCGGCCGACGCCTTCGACGCCTACCTGCGGCTGCACCTGCTGTCGCACCGGTTGATCGCCCCGCACGGCGCCAACATGGACGGCGTGTTCGGCGTGCTGGCCAACGTGGTGTGGACGAATTTCGGCCCGTGCGCCGTGGACGGATTCGAACTGACGCGCGCCAGGCTCCGCAAGCGCGGGCCCGTCACGGTGTACGGCATCGACAAGTTCCCGCGCATGGTCGACTACGTCGTGCCCACCGGCGTGCGCATCGCCGACGCCGACCGGGTGCGCCTCGGCGCGCACTTGGCAGCGGGCACCACGGTGATGCACGAGGGCTTCGTCAACTTCAACGCAGGCACGTTGGGCACGTCGATGGTCGAGGGCCGGATCTCCGCCGGCGTGGTGGTCGACGACGGCTCCGACATCGGTGGCGGCGCGTCGATCATGGGCACGCTGTCCGGCGGCGGCAAGGAAGTCATCTCGGTGGGCAAGCGCTGCCTACTCGGCGCGAACTCCGGATTGGGTATCTCGCTTGGCGACGACTGCGTGATCGAGGCCGGCCTCTACGTCACGGGCGGCACCAAGGTCACGACGTCTGACGGCCTGACCATCAAGGCGAAGGACCTGTCCGGCGCCAACAACCTACTGTTCCGGCGCAATTCGGTGTCGGGCGCGGTCGAGGTCGTCGCCCGCGACGGCAGCGGCATCACGCTCAACGAGGCACTGCACGCCAACTGACGGCTACCTGCACCGCGTCACCCGCAACATGGCGACGCCATGCGCGGGCACCGTCTGCTCGATGGGCCCCGGAGTGGTCGAATCGGCGTGTTCCCATAGGTCGCGCACGGCGTAGCAGGCCGCCGTGGGCAGCCCGATCGCCGTGGCATCGGTGCGAATCGGTACTGGCGCAACGTCCGCGTTGAACAACGCCACCGCCACCGAGCCGTCGGCCAGTGGCTTCACGATCACGCGGGATTCTCGGCGCAGTGGAAGCCCTTGCAGGACCAGCGGATCCTGGTCGACCGCAATCACCTCGCGGTTGGTCAGGATCGCCCGAGTCGCGTCGGTCATCGACCTCACGTCATTGCCTGCGAGCAGTGGTGCGGCCAACATCGCCCACAGAGAGAAGTGCGCGCGCTGCTCGGTCTCGGTCAGGTCGGGCCGCTGCGGCCCGAGTGCCATCGTCGGGTGGCCGGTGACGAAGTCCGCCCATCGAATGCCGACTACCAGCATGTCGGGGTCGTTGACGTGCTTCGGGCCGTCGCGCCGGGCGACCGGCCCCGCAGCGTCGAACGCCTGGCTGACTCCCGCGAGCCCCGCCGACCATAGGGCCTTGTCGCCCCAGGCCGGTACTAGGTCCATGGCGTCGCGACTGACGTCGGCGATGTGTGTCCAGTCATACTCGGAGCCCGCTTCGGGATCACCCGAGCTGTTGGGGTTGATGCTGTAGACGATGTGACGACCGCTGGCGCGCAACGCATCCCGCATCGCCACGAAGTACTTCACCTGTTCGTTGTGACCCGCCTCCAGCCGACACCAGTCGTACTTGAGATAGTCGACACCCCAGGCGGCGAACATGCGGGCGTCCGCCTGCTCGTGCCCGGCGCCGCCGATCCGCGGATCCTGGCCGCAACCCTCGTTGAACGGGCTGTGGTAGATGCCGAGCAGCATGCCGCGGTCGTGGGCATAAGCCGCCAGCGCGGCGATGCCGTGGGGAAATCGGTTCTGGTCGGCCCGCAGGTTGCCGTCCGCGTCACGCGTGGGGGCGGCCCATCCCGCGTCGAGGTTGACGTAGCGGTACCCCGCATCCCGCATCCCCGAGGACACCATCGCGTCGATGGTGGCCTCCACGGCCCGTTCGTTCAGGGCGATGCCGGAGTTCCAGGAGTTCCATCCCATGGGCGGCGTCTGGGGCTTCAGCGGTGGCGCCGGCGCGGGTGAAGCGCAGGCGGCGAGCACGCCGGCGCACAGCACCAGGATGGACAGTCGACGCACGCGGCCATCCTGACATCGCTGACTGAGGCTCGCCTTCGAAGTTCCTGTGGGCCCGTTCCCCCAGAATCAGCCCTCGGCGGCCAGAATGCAGAACTCGTTGCCCTCGGGATCGGCGAGGACCACCCAGGACTCGTCACCCTGACCGATGTCGACGTGGCGCGCACCCAAGGCGACGAGGCGGTCCACTTCGGCCTGCTGGTCGTCGGGCGTGAAGTCGAAGTGGATGCGGTTCTTCACGACCTTCTCGTCGGACACCGCCAGGAACAACCAGTCGGGACCCGAACCCGAAGGTGCACGCAAAACGACGTCCCCGTCATCGGTCGGCTCGAGGCGCCAGCCGAGCACGTCGGCCCACCATCGCGCGAGCGCGTGGATGTCGGCGGCATCGATGCAGACTTCGGTGAACCTCAATCCCATTGCGCGAGTTCCTTCTTCAGCACCTTGCCCATGGCGTTTCGGGGCAGCGCATCGACGATGCGCACCTCACGTGGGCGTTTGTGCACCGAAAGCTGTTGGGCAACATGGTCGATCAACACCTGCGGTGGCGCGGAGCCGACAACGAATGCGACGATCCGCTGGCCGAGATCGTCGTCGGCCACGCCGACGACCGCGACCTCGTCGACACCGGGATGGCCGAGCAACACCGTCTCGATCTCACCCGCTCCGATGCGGTACCCGCCGGACTTGATGAGATCGACCGACTCCCTGCCGACGATGCGGTGCATCCCCCCACCGTCGATCACAGCGACGTCGCCGGTGCGATACCACCCGTCGGCGCCAAGCACCGCGGAGGTGGCGTCGGGTCGGTTCAGGTAGCCGTCGAACAGCATGGGGCCGCGAACCTCAAGTCGCCCAATGGTTTCCCCGTCGTGCGTGGCTGGGGCCCCGTCGTCGTCGACCAGCCTGCTCTGCACACCGTCGAGCGGCAGGCCCACCCAGCCGGGCCGTCGTTCACCGTCGACGAGGGTACTCAACGTGATCAGGGACTCGGTGCTGCCATACCGCTCGACGGGTGCATGCCCGGTCAGCCTGACCAATTCGTCGAACACCGGAACCGGCAGCGGGGCGCTGCCGGACACGAGCAGCCGGGCGGACGACAAGGCCAGGGCCGCGTCCACGTCACCGACGACCCGTGACCACACGGTCGGAACTCCGAAGTACAGCGAACCGGCGGCCGCCGCGTACGCAGCCGGTGTCGGTTTGCCCGTGTGGACGAAACGGTTGCCGATGCGCAGCGACCCGAGCAAACCGAGTATCAGCCCGTGCACGTGGAACAGGGGCAGGCCGTGCACCAGGGTGTCGTCCGGCGTCCACGCCCACGCCTTGGCAAGCGCGTCGATGTCCGCAGCGATGGCCCTGCGACTGAGCACCACGCCCTTGGGCGGGCCCGTGGTGCCGGAGGTGTACACGACCATCGCCGACGCATCCTCCGGCGGTTCGGCGTAACGGTGCCAGGACCTGGCGTGCAACCTCACCGGTACGTGCGGCAGCCCCTCGGGTTCGGGGGGCAACTCGCCCAGCCACGCCACCGCACCGGAGTCGGTGACGATGTGGCGGCGCTCCGCGACTCCGACGTCCGCGGGCACGGGAACGAAGGGCACCCCGGCGATCAGGCATCCGGTGACGGCGAGCACGGTCGTCGCGGTGGGCGTCGCGAGTACTGCCACGACGCCCGCGCCGGCGACGCGTTCGGCGACCGACGTGGCCGCTCCGACGAGATCACTGCGGCTCAGCGTCGCGCCATCGATGCGAACTGCGTCCGCGATGTCACGCCCGGCAGCGACGGCGGATGGGTTCAGCGAGGTCAGCAGCACGCCCGCGAGGCTACCCGGAGACGGGATACTGGACGGGTGGATCCCATCGAGCGCGTCGACTCCCGAGTGGTTTACCAAAACCCGTGGATGGTCGTTCGGGAGGACGGCGTGCGGCGCCAGGACGGCAGTCCCGGAATCTACGGCGTCATCGACAAGCCGACGTATGCCTTGGTGATCGCCACCGACGGCCACCGTTATCAGCTGGTCGAGCAGTTCCGCTATCCGATCGGGTTGCGGCGATGGGAGTTTCCGCAAGGCACCGCTCCCGGCACGCCGAGCGGAGCCGAGCCGCCGCCCGCCGCGCTCGCAGCACGCGAGCTGCGCGAGGAGACCGGCCTTCGCGCGGAGTCGATGGTGGTACTGGGCCAACTCGACGTCGCGCCGGGCATGAGCAGCCAGCGCGGCTGGGTATTCCTTGCGACCGGGATCACCGAGGGCGACCACGAACGTGAGCCCGAAGAGCAGGACATGCGAAGCGCGTGGTTCAGCGGCGAGCAGCTCGAGCAGATGATCGTCGACGGCATCATCACCGACGCACAGACCATCGCTGCATGGACGCTGTTCCGGCTGGCCGTCCGATGAGTTGTCAGCGCCCAACCGGTCAGCACCTTCAGTGGAAGGAGAAGTTCCGATGACAACCGAGCCCAAGACCCACCGAAATCTCGACGGCTACGGAACCCCAGCGATCGAATGGGACCGAGTCGAACGGCAGCTGAACACAACGGTGACGCAGGCACCCGGCACCGGGGGGCCAGGTCGCCACACCACCTGGCTCACCACCCTCGGCCCGGACGGCGGCCCAGACGTCAGACCGGTCGGTGTCGTCCAGCACGAGGGGCACTGGTACTTCACCTCGAGTGCGAAGACGCAGAAGTGGCGAAACCTCGCAGCTGACGGCGCCACCAGGTTCGACCTGTGAGCGCCGACTCCGACATCCGCTCGTTGGTCGCCGATTGGGTCGCCGCGATTCAGTCACGCGATCTCGAAGGCGTGCTACGCCAACATGATCCGGAGATCGTGATGTTCGATGTGCCGCCGCCATACCTCGGGGTGCGGGGGCTCGACGACTACCGGGACAGCTGGGGTCCGTTCTTCGACTGGCTGCGATCCACCGACGCCATCTTCGAATTAGACGAGTTGAACGTCGAGGCCGGGTCGGACGTCGCGTTTGCCTATGGCATCTTGCGGTGCAGCACGCCGAGCGAGCTCGCGACCAACCCGGACAACCGCTTACGACTCACGCTCGGGCTGCGCAAGGTCGGCGATCGGTGGACCGTGGTGCACGAACATCATTCGTTCCCGATGGCCTGACAAGCGTTCACCGGAGTTCACCAGAAGAGAAACGAGGAACGCAGCCGATTTTGCCGCGGGTACTGTGGCGCTAGCGTGTTCTTGCTTGATTCGGCCAAACATTAAGGGCCGTCTAAGGATTGACAATGAGACTTTCCCTGCTGACGCTGGTCGGGCACTGTGGGGGAACTGAAAGGGATTTGGAATGACGATGATGACGAGACTCGCCGCAGCAGCCGGTGGGCTGACGTTGGCGTTGATTGCCGGCAGCGGGATCGCGTCCGCAGCGCCGGACCCCATTCTCAACACCACGTGCACGTACCCCCAGGTGATCGGAGCCTTGACTGCACAGTCGCCCGAATCGGCCAACCAGTTCACCAGCAACGGAATGGCCACCGGCTGGCTGCAGACCTTCCTCAATGCGCCCCCGGACCAGCGTCAACAGCTTTACGCCCAGGCTCAGGGCCTGCCTCAGTTTGGGCAGTACCGCGGACTGATCAACCAGGTCGCGCGCACCTGCAACAACTTCTGACCGTCTGACCGCGTCAGGTCCGCTCGTCGCCCCGCATCACGCGAGCGATGACGTCCCCGACTGACGGCAGCGAGCCGTGCCTGCGGCGGATGACGTCGGCCACCAGCGCGGTCCATCCGGTTTGATGGCTCGCCCCGAGTCCGGCTCCGGTGTCGCCGTTGAAGTACTCGAAGAACAACACGTCGTTGCGCCACCGTGGGTCGCTCTGAAACCGATCGACCGCGCCGTAGCACGGTCGGTGGCCATCACCGTCGACCAGGAAAATGTCGACTAGGCGCTTCCACAGGTCCGCGGCGACTGCATCGAGTGTCGTTGACGTGCCCGAACCCGTGGGGTATTCGATCGTGAAGTCGTCGCCGAAGAATTCGTGATAGCGCTCGAGCGCCCTGGCGATGAGATAGTTCAACGGAAACCACACCGGGCCACGCCAATTCGAGTTGCCACCGAACATGGGGGCGGTGGACTCGGCCGGCTCGTAGTCGATACCCGCGCGGACGCCCTGTATCTCGACGACGTACGGGTGGTCCCGGTGGTAGGCGGACAGCGAGCGCAGTCCGTGCGGCGACAGGAACTCGGCTGGGTCGAGCAGTTTCTCGCACACCCTCCGCACCCGCTCGGGACTGGTCACGCCGACCAGGACCTGGCGTTGCCCGGCCTTGCCGTGCAGGATCCCGCCGGCCGCCAACCCTCCGTCGCGACGGTCCTGCTGCCGGCGCAGGTAGCTGGCGAAGCGCTTGTTGGTCACCAGGGTGAGATCCAGCGCCTCGTCGTCGACGACGGCGACCGCCAACAACGGAATCACCGCCGCGATCGAGCGCACTCGCAGCGGCACCGCATTGCCGTCGGGCATGACGAGGCGGTCGTAGTACAGCCCATCCTCTTCGTCCCAAACCCCAACGGTGTCAAGGGCTTCGGCAATACCTGCGAAGTGCTCGAGGAATTTCTGCACCAGGTCGAGCGCGGGCCGATGGCCGGACACCTGCAAGATCGTGGCGATCATCGCCATCCACAGCGCGTAGGTCGCCATCCAACCGGTGGCATCGGACTGTTCGAGCAGTCCGTCGATCGGAAGGTGCGAGCGGTTCATCGGCCCGATGTTGTCCAGGCCCATGAAGCCGCCCTCAAAGATGTTCGAGCCGTCGGCGTCCTCCCGGTTCACCCACCAGGTGAAATTGACCAGCAGCTTGTCGAAGATGCGACTGAGGAAGTCGATGTCTCGGCCGCCGTCGATGGCGAAGATCTCCAACGCGGCCCACGCCTGCACCGGCGGGTTGACGTCGCTGAAGTCCCATTCGTAGGCGGGTAGGGCCCCGTTGGGATGCTGGAACCATTCCCTGCACAACAGCGAAAGCTGATACTTCGCGAACGCTGGATCGACGTGCGTCAACGCCACGCACTGAAACGCGAGATCCCAGGCCGCGAACCACGGGTATTCCCAGGTGTCCGGCATCGACATGATGTCGAGCGCCTCGAAGTTACGCCATCGCCCGTTGCGGATGTCCTTCCGGTTCGGCGGCGGTGGCGGCTGGCCCGGGTCGCCGTCGAGCCATCGCGCCACGTCGTAGTGGTAGAACTGCTTGCTCCACAGCAGCCCTGCGAAGGCCTGCCGCATCACGGCGGCCTCGTCGGGTCCGGCATCGGCGGGTGTCAGCCCCGCATAGAACTCGTCGGCCTCGGCGCGCCGGAGGTCGAGCACGCGGGTGAAGTCGTCCGAAAGCGCGCTCGCCGCTTCGGGTTCGGCGCCTGCCGGCCGCAGTCGCAGCCTCAGCTGCACGGTCTGTCCCGGTGCGACGGTCAGTCGATACCACGCCGAGCACTTGGCGCCGCGCCTGGCCGGATTGACGGTGGCGGCCCCGGAGACTACATGGTCGTTGATGCCGTCCTTCGGCCACAGCGTCGTCGCCGCGATGCCGTAGAGCCGGGCCACGTTGGTCTCGTTGTCGCAGAAGAGCAGTTCGGGTTCGGCGCCGAGCGGATCTGTGCCGCAGACCATTTCAAGCGGACCGAGGAAGGGGTGTTCCAGCGCGACGATGCCGTCCGACGCGGCGAGCTCACCCGCCGGTCTCCCCTGCACGTCCCAGGACCAGGTGTTGCGAAAGCACAGCGTCGGCAAGACGTGAAGCACCTCGGCGTCGGGCCCGGCATTGGTCACGTCGATGGTCATCAGGGTGTCGGTGGGGCCGGCCTTGGCGTAGGTGACGTCGACGACCCAGTATCTGTCGTCGTCGAAGATCCCGGTGTCGAGCAACTCGTATTCGGGATCGAGTCGTCCGCGCTTACGGTTCTCCTCCAGCAGTTGCTCATAGGGAAACGCTTGCTGCGGATAGTGATAACGCCAGGTGTTCCAAGCGTGGCTGGGCAGCGCATCGCGATACCACCAGTACTCCTTGACGTCTTCACCGTGATTGCCCTCGTGCCCGCTCAACCCGAAGGCGCGTTCCTTGAGGGTGGCGTCGCGGCCGTTCCACAGCGCCAAGGAAAGACACAGGCGCTGTTCGATGTCGCACCATCCGGCGAGCCCATCCTCCCCCCAGCGATAGGCGCGGGACCGAGCGTGATCGTGTGGAAAGTAGGTCCAGGCGTCGCCGTCGGCGCTGTAGTCCTCGCGGACGGTGCCCCACTGCCGGTCGCTGACGTACGGACCCCAGAGGTACCAGTCGCTGGCCTGTCGGAGGCCAAGATCGAGGCGACCGAATCCATCGATGCGTTGCTGCTCTGCACCCGGGCCGGTGACCGTCATCCACACCTCCTCGGGGACGCCGTCAGCCTAAGCCACCGTCAGCGACTCCTGCACTTCCGAACGGCGTTTCGTCAGCCGTTTCCCAGACTCGAGCCGATACGGTGGGTCGTCCGGGTTCACAGGGGGAAGCGCGATGAACGGCTGCCGCGGAATCGTCGCCTTGTTGTTCGCGATGGTGTTGGGCGCCTTGTGTTTCGATGCGGCGCCGCTGGCAAGCGCGGACTTGCCCGCATGGAATGGGAAGTACTCCCTGGTCCGCTACGCCGCCCAAAAGACAGGTACCAGCTTGGCCGCCCGCCAGCCGGAGCCCACGTTCAGCGACGACTACGACTTCGTGACGACGTGTTCGGCGACCGCGTGCGTGGCGACCGTCAGCGGCGGCCCAAAACCCAAGAACCCCACCCTGCCCCAGCCACCGGAGTACACCTGGGACGGCAGCAAGTGGGTGCACATCTACGACTGGCAGTGGGACTGTTACATGGGCGAGGGGGTGCCGAAGCAATGGAATCCGGCGAGGTCGTGGGCCTTCTACACGCCACAGCCCGACGGCTCACTGCGCGGCACGTGGCAGACCAACATCTACAGCGGCCCCTGCTACGGCACCGTCGTCATGGACGTGGCCGCGTTCGCGGTGGCCTGAACACCGTCGGTCAGGTCGGGGCTCAGTGCCTGCGTTCGGCCAGCGCCCTCAGAAAGAACGTCAGGTTGGCCGGCCGTTCGGCGAGCCTGCGCACGAAGTAGCCGTACCACTGGGTACCGAACGGCACGTATACGCGGACGTTGTTGCCCGCCTCGGCCAGCCGACGCTGTTCGGGATCCCGGATGCCGTACAGCATCTGGTACTCGAAATCTGCTACACCCCTACCGAATTCGCTGACCAGCGCGGGCACCGCATCGATGATCACTGGATCATGCGAAGCGACCATCGGATAGCCCGCACCCGCCATCAGCACGCGAAGGCAGCGCAGGTAGGAGTCGGTGACCTCGTCACCATTGCGGAACGCCACCGATGCGGGTTCGTCGTAGGCGCCCTTGCACAACCGAATTCGCGCACCGGAGGCCGCGAACTCCTTGCAGTCGGCCTCGGTGCGCTTGAGGTAGGCCTGAAGCACGGTTCCGAGCCAAGGGAAGTCGGCCCGCAGGTCGCGCACGATCGACAGTGTCGAATCGGTCGTGGTGTGGTCCTCGGCGTCGACGGTCACCCAAGCGCCGGCGTCACGCGCCTTCGCGCAGATGGTGTGCGCATTCTCCAGCGCGATCTTCGCTCCGTCTCGCGGCAACGCCTGCCCCAGCGCGGACAGCTTGAGGGACACCTCGAGCGGACGGGGACCTACGCTGGGCTCGTCGCGCTGACCTAGGGCGTCGAGCAGGTCGAGGTAGGCCTGCATCGTGGCATTGGCGGCGTCGATGTCGGCGACGTCCTCACCGAGGTAGTCGATCGAGACGAAGCGATGCGACTCCCTCAGTGTGGCAACCGATCTCAACGCATCGGCGCTGGTCTCGCCGGGCACGAAGCGGTGTACCACGTCACGGGTGATCGGCAGCCGTTCAGCCGTGCGACGAAGCCCGTCGGACCGGGCGGCGGCGAGGATGGCTGGGCGGGCGACCTGCTGGAATAGCCCCATGGCGTCAGCTCCCCATGTGGGGGTAGCCATGCTCGGTCGGCGGGACGAACGTCTCCTTGATCGAGCGGGGCGACGTCCAGCGCTGCAGGTTCAGCGCTGAACCAGCCTTGTCGTTGGTGCCGGAGGCCCGCGATCCGCCGAACGGCTGCTGCCCTACCACGGCACCGGTTGGCTTGTCGTTGACGTAGAAGTTGCCCGCCGCGTTGCGAAGTCGACGTTCGGCGGCCAGCACCGCGGCCCGGTCATCGGCGATCACCGCACCGGTCAACGCGTATTTGGACCCGACGTCGATGACACCGAGGATGTCGTCCCACTTGTCGTCGTCGTACACATGGACGGCGAGGATCGGCCCGAAGTACTCGTCGCGGAAGGCCTCATCGCCTGGGTCGTCGGACAGTAGCACCGTCGGCCGGACGAAATAACCTTCGCTGTCGTCGTATTCGCCGCCGGCGGCGATGGTCACCCCCGGTGCGCCCTTCGCTCGTTCGATGGCTCTGGTGTTATTTACGAAGGCCCGCTCGTCGATGACGGCGCCGCCATAGTTCGACAAGTCGGTGACGTCGCCGTAGCTCAGCGCAGCGGTGGCGCCGAGGAAGTCGTCGCCCATCCGCTGCCACACCGACTTCGGCACGAACGCCCGCGACGCCGCCGAGCACTTCTGGCCCTGGTAGTCGAAAGCCCCACGAATCATCGCCGTGCGCAAGACATCCGGGCGCGCCGACGGGTGGGCGAGTACGAAGTCCTTGCCGCCGGTCTCGCCGACCAGCCGCGGGTAGGTGCGATAACGGTCGATGTTGGTGCCGACCTCGCGCCACAGATGTTGGAAGGTCACGGTCGAACCCGTGAAGTGGATGCCCGCCAACCGCGGGTCGGTCAGCACCACGTCTGATACGGCGAGCCCGTCGCCGGTGACGAGGTTGATCACTCCCGGCGGAAGTCCGGCCGCCTCGAGCAGCTGCATGGTCAGGTAGGCCGAGAACGTCTGCGTGACAGAGGGTTTCCACACGACGGTGTTGCCCATCAGCGCGGGCGCGGTTGGCAGGTTGCCCGCGATGGCGGTGAAGTTGAACGGCGTGATCGCGTAGACGAAGCCCTCGAGCGGGCGGTAGTCGGTACGGTTCCACACCCCTGGCGCACTGATTGGTTGTTGCGCCATGAGCTGCCGCGCGAACGCCACGTTGAACCGCCAGAAGTCGATGAGCTCACATGCCGCATCGATCTCGGCCTGGTACGCGGTCTTGGACTGGCCCAGCATGGTCGCGGCGGCCAGCTTCGCGCGCCACGGTCCTGCAAGCAGGTCCGCGGCGCGCAGAAACACTGCGGCCCGCTCGTCGAACGGGGTATCGGCCCACGCGTCCTTGGCGGCGATGGCAGCGTCGACCGCCGCGCTGGCCTCGGCGTGGCCGCCATTGGTCAGCGTGCCGAGTACCCCGGCGTGACGGTGAGGCTGCACGACGTCGATGCGTTCGCCCGAACCCATCGTGTGCGTGCCGCCGATGACGTGCGGAAGGTCGATGGGTCCGCGAGTCAGGTCCTCGAGCGCGCTGGACAGGCGTGCGCGTTCCGGTGAGTTCGGGGCGTAGTCGTAGACCGGCTCGTTGACCGGCAATGGCACATCGGTGATGGCATCCATGCCCTTAGCGTCCCGCACCGACGATGCGCATATATTGGCCGATCAGCCAAGCGTGTTCGGGTCTGCTAGTAGCATCCGACAATATGAAGGGAACGGGCGTCGGGCTTGGACAACTGCTGTTGGCCCTAGACGCGACCATGGTGACCTTGGTGGAGGCGCCACGTGGCCTCGATCTGCCGGTGGCGTCGGCCGCGCTCATCGACGGGGACGACGTGCGCCTCGGGCTCGCCGCGAGTGCCAGCGCCGCCGACGTCTTCTTCCTGCTCGGCATCACCGACGACGACGCCGTCGGCTGGCTCGATCAGCAGTCTGGCGGGCGCACCCCGGCAGCCATCTTCGTCAAGGAACCGTCCGAGCAGTTCGTGGCGCGTGCCGTCGCCGCTGGCACCGCGGTGGTGGCCGTCGAACCTCGCGCCCGCTGGGAACGGTTGTACCGCCTGGTCGACCACGTCTTCGAACACCACGGCGACCGCGCCGACCCCCTATACGACTCGAGCACCGACCTCTTCGGACTGGCGCAGTCGATCGCCGACCGCAGCCACGGCATGGTGAGCATCGAGGACGCCCAATCACACGTGCTCGCGTACTCGGCCTCCAACGAAGAGGCCGACGATTTGCGCCGGCTGTCGATCCTCGGTCGCGCGGGGCCCCCCGAGCACCTGGCCTGGATAGGCCGGGCGGGCATCTTCGATGCGCTGCGCGCGACGGGCGACGTCGTCCGTGTCGATGCCCGGCCCGAACTTGGGCTGCAGCCCCGCCGCGCGGTCGGCATTCACCTTCCGCCGTCGGACCGGCGCCGCGGCCCCGTGTTCGCGGGCACCATCTGGCTGCAGGAGGGCACCCGACCGCTCGCCGACGACGCTGATGACGTGCTGCGCGGGGCGGGGGTGCTGGCGGCCAGGATCATGGTGCGATTGGCCGCCACACCGTCCACCCACGCGGTGCGGGTTGAGGAGCTACTCGGGCTGCACGACGGTGACGTCGACGTCGCGGCCGTCGCGCGCGAGCTCGGCATCGTCGCCGATGGCCGGGTGGCGGTGATTGGGTTCGACGGCACGGGAGGCGCGCCTGTGCGGTTGGTCGACGTGCTCGCTTTGAGCGCCAGTGCCTTTCGCCCCGACGCACAGGTAGTGGCCGGGCGCTCGCGCGTCTACGTCTTGTTTCCGCACACCGGCAAGGCCGCGTCGGTGACGTCGTGGATCCGCGGCACCATCGGCGCCCTGCGCGCAGAACTCGGGCTCGAGCTACGGGCGGTGATCGCCACTCCCCCAACGGGACTCCACGGGGTGGCGGCGGCCCGCGGCGAGGTGGACCGGGTGCTCGACACCGCCGCTCGTCATCCCGGCGCCATCGGACCGGTGACATCGCTGGCCGAGGCGCGCACCACCGTGCTGCTCGACGAGATCGTGACGATGATCGCCGCCGACGAGCGCCTGGTCGATCCGCGGGTGCGGGAATTGAGGGCGAAGGACCCGATGCTGGTCGAGACCCTGCGGGCCTACCTCGACAGCTTCGGCGACGTGGCCACCGCCGCGTCGTGGCTGCACGTGCACCCCAACACGGTCCGCTATCGGGTGCGTCGGATCGAGCAGGAGTTGGGCACGTCGCTGACGGATCCTGATGTGCGACTGTTGCTTTCGCTGAGCCTGCGCGCTACTTAGTCGCCCGCCGTAATCGCTCATGCCGGCAGGCTATCGAGGAATACCCGCACGACGTCGAGGAATGCCGCGGTCTCGGTGACCATCGGCAGGTGGGCGGACTGCTCGAAGATCACCATTCGAGCGCCGGGGATCGCATCGGCCATGTCGCGCACCACGTCGGGCGTCATCTCGTCGAATCGCCCCGAAGTCACCAGCACAGGCAGCTCGAGTTGGCCCAGTCGGTCGGTGACGTCCCAGCCCGCCATGGTGCCGGTGAACGTCAACCCCGTGCCGACCATCGCCGCGTAGATCGCGGGGTTCATCGCCTGCACTGCGGCCTGCACATGAGCGGGGACGTCGTCGGTGCCCGTGAAGTGCAACCGGTTGAACAGACCGGCGGCCACCAGGTACTCGGGATCGGCTGTGCTGCCGGATGATTCGTGTGCGTCGATGACGGCGCCTGCGCCGCCGGGCAGCGCGGCCCTCAACTGCGCCACACCGCGTTCGAAGAGCGGGATGCTCGCGCAAGTGCTGGACAGATGCAGGCTTGTCAGCCCGGCGGGCTGACGCAGCGCGTACTCCAGCGCGATCCAACCGCCCGCCGACTGCCCGAGCAGGTGGACGCGGTCAAGACCAAGGGCGTCGCGGACGGTGTCGATGGAGTCGGCAAACGCCTCGAGCGTCCACAGGGCTTTGTCGTCGGGCCGGTCGGATCGGCCGCAGCCGAGCTGGTCGTAGTAGACGACTGGGCGCTCGTCGGCCAACGCGTCGAGATCGCGTAGGTAGTCGTGCGACATGCCTGGGCCGCCGTGAATAACCAACAGCGGCACGGCATCCGCATCGCCGACGATCCGGTAGTAGATCGAACCGTACGGTCCTGCGACGGCGCCCTCGCGCACGCTAGGCGCTCAGTCGTGCCGCGGCCGCATCGATCCGTTCGTCGGTCGCCGTCAACGCCATCCGGACGTAGTTGGCACCGCGCGGGCCGTAGAACTCGCCAGGAGCGACGAGGATTCCGCGGTCGGCCAGCCAGGACACAGTCGCTCGGCCGGGCTCATCACGCGTCGCCCAGAGGTAAAGCCCCGCTTCGGAGTGCTCGACCGTGAAGCCGGCGTCGCGGACCGCCGCAAGGAGTACGTCCCGGCGCCGCGCGTACCGCTTCTTCTGGACCAGTTCGTGGGCGTCGTCGTCCAGCGCTGCGACCATGGCCGCCTGTATCGGCGTCGGCACCATCATTCCGGCGTGCTTGCGGACCGCCAGTAACTCGGCGACCACGGCGGGGTCGCCTGCGACGAACCCCGCGCGGTACCCGGCCAGCGACGACGTCTTCGACAGCGAGTGCACCGCCAGCAGCCCGGAGTGGTCGCCGTCGCACACCGATGGGTGCAGTACGGAAACCGGTTCGGTCTCCCAGCCGAGGCCCAGGTAGCACTCGTCGGAGGCGACCAGCGCACCCCGTTCCCGCGCCCAGCCCACGACCTTGCGGAGGTGGTCGACGCCGAGCACGGCACCGGTCGGGTTGCTGGGGGAATTCACGTAGACCAGTCGCGGCGAACGCGGACCGATCTGTGTCAGGGAGTTCGCATGCAACACCGGCGCGCCTGCCAGTCGCGCGCCGACGTCGTACGTCGGGTACGCAAGCTCGGGCACCACGACGATGTCGTCGCCGCCGAGCCCCAGCAGGGTGGGCAGCCAGGCGATGAGTTCCTTGGTGCCGATGACCGGAAGGACCGCGTCGGAGGCCAGGTCGGTGATGCCGTAGCGCCGCCGCAACGCAGCGGCCGCGGACGCCCGAAGCGCGGGTGTGCCCGCTGTCGTGGGATAGCCCGGCGCACTGCTGGCGGCGGCAAGTGCTTCGCGGATCACCTCGGCAACAGGATCGACGGGGGTGCCGACCGAAAGGTCGACGATGCCGTCGGGATGGGCGCGCGCGCTAGCCGTCGCGTCGGCCAGCGTGTCCCATGGGAAGACCGGCAACGACGCCGAGACAGACCTGGGCGTGCTTACTCCTCGCCCTGCGGGGCCAGGTCCTTGATGACCTGGGGGTCGTTGTCGGTCTGACCGACCTTGGAGGCGCCGCCCGGCGAACCGAGTTCGGCGAAGAAGTCCGCATTGTGCTGCGTGTAGCCCGCCCACTGGTCGGGGACGTCATCCTCGTAGTAGATGGCCTCGACCGGGCAGACCGGCTCGCACGCGCCGCAATCCACGCACTCGTCGGGGTGGATGTACAGCATGCGCGCGCCCTCGTAGATGCAATCGACGGGGCATTCCTCGATACATGCCTTGTCTTTTACGTCGACGCAGGGCTCGGCAATGGTGTACGTCACTGATGTCTCTCCTGTCCAGTGGGGCTGCCGGTCAGTTCGGTCTGGTGCACACCCGACGGCCTCGGCAAGTATGCGATGCGCAGACTTGGACGTCCGTCTCAGTGTGCCCTAACTTTCCACGCCACCCGGTAACGGGTGGCGCGTGTTACTGATACTAGACGTTGCATATACAAGTGGCTAGTCGCCATACCTCCGGCGGATTTCGCGTTTATGTGCAACTAGTTGCATAGGACCTGCGGTACCGCCTAGGCTCCCGGTGTGGCCCTCCCCCACGCCATTCTGGTGTCGCTGTGCGAGCAGGCCAGCTCGGGATACGACCTTGCCCGCCGGTTCGACCGGTCCATCGGCTTCTTCTGGGCGGCGACCCATCAGCAGATCTACCGAACGCTGCGAACCATGGAGTCCGACGGATGGGTCCGCGTCGAAGCGGTCGAACAACACGGCAGGCCAGACAAGAAGGTCTACGACGCCACCGATGGCGGCCGGGCCGAACTCGCCAGGTGGATCGCCCAGCCGCTGACCGGCCGCGGGAGCGCCGTCACCGACGGACGCACCCGCGAACTGGCAGTCAAGATCCGCGGCGCCGCATACGGAGACGATGCGGCCGTGGCCGCGCTGCACACCCAGGTGGTCACGCTGCGCGACGAACGCGCCGAATTACTGGACACCTACTTGGGATTCGAGAAACTCCAGTTTCCCGACCCGACCGCCCTGCGGGGTCCGGCGTTGCACCAGTATCTGGTGCTGCGCGGGGGGATCCGCGCCGAAGAGGGCTCGGTGGACTGGCTCGACGAAGTACTCGCCGCACTTGGAGGCCCACGTGACTGATCACCCGTATCCAAACCTCTTGTCCCCCTTGGACCTCGGTTTCACTACCCTGCGCAACCGGGTGATCATGGGCTCGATGCACACCGGCCTCGAGGACCGAGCTCGCGACATCGACCGCCTGGCTGCGTATTTCGCCGAGCGGGCGCGCGGTGGTGTCGGGCTGATCATCACCGGCGGATACGCACCCAACCGCGCGGGCTGGCTGCTGCCGTTCGCTGCGCAGATGCTGTCGTCGTCGGACGCGCGCCGACACCGTCGGGTCACCTCCGCAGTGCACGACGAAGACGGCAAGATCCTGCTGCAGGTGCTTCATGCCGGCCGCTACGCGTACCACCCGTTCTCGGTGAGCGCGTCGTCGATCAAGGCGCCCATCAACCCCTTCCGGCCACGCAAGCTGTCCGCCCGCGGGGTCGATGACACCATCGGCGACTTCGTGCGCTGCGCGCTGCTGGCTCGCGAGGCCGGCTACGACGGTGTCGAGATCATGGGCAGCGAGGGCTATCTGCTGAACCAATTCCTCGCACCGCGCACGAACAAGCGGACGGACGCCTGGGGCGGGACACCGGAGAAGCGTCGCCGGATGCCCGTCGAGATCGTGCGCCGCACCCGCGAGGCCGTCGGTGCCGACTTCATCATCTGCTACCGGATGTCGATGGCCGACTACGTCGACGACGGACAAAGCTGGGACGAGATCGTCGCGCTGGCAACCGAAGTGGAGGCTGCGGGCACCACCATCATCAACACCGGCATCGGCTGGCACGAGGCTCGGGTGCCGACGATCGTCACGTCGGTACCCAACAGCGCCTTCGTCGACATCAGCAATGCGCTCGCCGAACACGTCGGCATTCCGGTGGTCGCATCCAACCGCATCAACATGCCGCAATCTGCCGAACAGATCCTTGCCGACGGACACGTGCAGCTGATCTCGATGGCCCGCCCACTGCTCAGCGATCCCGACTGGGTGAACAAGGCATCTGCCGACGCCGCCGCGGACATCAACACCTGCATCGCATGCAATCAGGCCTGTCTCGACCATGCCTTCGTCCACAAGACGGTGTCGTGTCTGCTGAACCCACGCGCGGGCCACGAGACGAAACTCGTGCTCGAGCCACCCCGCCGGGTCAAGCGAGTCGCCGTCGTGGGCGCCGGACCGGCAGGTCTGTCCGCCGCCGTGACCGCAGCCGATCGCGGCCATGCGGTCACGCTGTTCGAGGCGGGCAAGCTCATCGGAGGTCAATTCGACTTGGCCAGAAGGATTCCCGGCAAGGAGGAATTCAGCGAGACCATCAGGTACTACACCCGCATGCTCGAGAAGCACGGGGTCGACGTGCGACTGAGTACTCGCGCGAGCGTCGACGAACTGTCCGGGTTCGACGACGTCGTACTGGCCACCGGGGTGACTCCGCGGATGCCGGACATCCCTGGCATCGATCACCCGATGGTGCTGTCGTACGCCGAGGCGATTCTGGGCAAGCCGATCGGCAAGTCCGTCGCAGTCGTGGGTGCCGGCGGCATCGGGTTCGACGTCAGCGAGTTCCTCGTCACCGACCAGAGCCCCACACTGAACCTCAAGGAGTGGAAGGCCGAATGGGGTGTCACCGATCCCCAGGAGGCGCGCGGCGCCCTGACCACGCCCATTCCACTGCCGCCCGCCCGTGAGGTGTATCTGTTGCAGCGCACGAAGGGTCCACAAGGTCGCGGGTTGGGCAAGACGTCCGGCTGGGTGCACCGCGCGTCACTGAAGGCCAAGGGCGTGCAACAACTTTCGGGTGTCAACTACGAACGCATCGACGACGCTGGCCTGCACATCAGCTTCGGACCCCAACGCACCGACGCACGCGTGCTCAAGGTCGACAACGTGATCATCTGCGCCGGCCAGGAGTCGGTGCGCGACCTCGAAGCGTCGCTGCGCCGCAACGGCATCGAACCGCACGTCATCGGCGGTGCGGACGTGGCCGCGGAGGTCGACGCCAAACGTGCCATCCGGCAAGGCACCGAACTCGCCGCGAAGCTCTGAGCCCCTACTCCGCGAGCAGACGCAAATGTGCAACTGACACAGCGTGTCGCGGCACATTTGCGTCTGCTCGCGGAGAGAAGTCAGGCCTGCTTGAGCGCCTCGATCTCCAGGGTGATGGTGACCTTGTCACCGACGACCGCACCGCCGGTCTCCAGCGGCATGTCGATGTCGATTCCGAAGTCCTTGCGGTTCAACACCACCGAGGCCTCAAAGCCGGCGACCTCACCGTGGCCCATACCGGGGTTGGTGCCGTTGAAGGCGAGCTTGAGCTCGATCGGCTTGGTCACGCCCTTGAGCGTGAAGTCACCATCGAGCACGTAGTCGCCGCCGTCGGCACGTACACGGGTCGAGACGAACGTCGCGGTCGGGTACTTCTCCGCGTCGAAGAAGTCGGCGGCCTTCACGTGCGCATCGCGCTGTTCGTTGCCGGTGTGCACCGAATCGACGGCGATCTCGGCGGTCACCGACGGGGTCCCGTCCTCGGCGACGACGACCGCGCCGCTGAAGCTCTCGAAGCTGCCGCGCACCTTGCTCACTACCAGGTGCCGGACGGCGAAGGTGATCGACGAGTGGACGGGGTCGATGGCCCAGGTACCTGCGCTCAGATCGGTGGCTACGGCTGCGGTCATGTCGGTTGCTCCTTGACTGTGGGTGTCGGCCTGTCCGACACCGTCAAGAAGCGAAACGGACTCTAGTCCGATTCTATTCCGGCGGCAGCCAACAGCGCGGTCAAGCGATCGATCGGCAGCCGGGGCGTGCGGTGACCATCGCGTCCGACCATGTCGTCGTTGACTACCAGCGTGTTGAGCACCGCCTCTTCCACGGCCTGCACGACAGCGGCATAGAAGGGATCCATCCGACCCCACGGAAGGAAGGTCAGCGTGCCGAACTCGTCGTCGGCGGGCGGCCCAACAGGGAAGCCACTGTGCAGGCCGTCGGCGTCGGCCGTCGAGAAGGCCAGAAAGACGTCACCGGAGAAATGGCTGCCCGTCGTACCCGTCCTGGCCAGCCCGAGCGGCACCCGGCGCGCGAGCGCCTTGCACTGCCCCGGAAGTAGCGGCGCGTCAGTCGCGATGACCGCGATCACCGAGCCCGCCCCGGGCGGAGCCCGCAGCCCGAGGTCTGCGGCGAACCAGTCCGAGTCGAGCGGATTGTCGTCGGCGAGCGACGGCCCGACATGTCGACCCGCCACGGTCAGTTCACCGCGGGAGCCGAAGTTCGCCTGCACGAACGCGCCAACGGTAAACGTGTGGGCGCCGTACGTCACCACCCTCGATGCAGTTCCGTTGCCGCCCTTGAATTCATAGCAGTTCATGCCCGTGCCGCCGCCGACCGAGCCCTCGGCCACCGGCCCCGGCGCGGCAGCGTCGAGTGCGGCCTCGACGTGCTCGGGCCGCACGTGACCGCCGTTGATGTCGTTGAGGTAGCCGTCCCACGTCTCCCCGCAGACGGGCAGCAGCCACTGGCGGGCCAGGCGCGGGTTGACCTTGTTGATCCACCTCACGACGCCGGTGTGACAGGCGCCGACGGCATGCGTATTCGACAGCACCACAGGCACATTGAAGGAGCCCGACTCCTCGATCCAGGTGGTGCCCGTCAACTCGCCGTTACCGTTGAGCGAATGCCAGCCCGCCGCGCACGGCCGACCGACGCCGTCCCGGCTCCGAGGCAGGATCGCGGTGACACCGGTGCGCACCGGGCCGCGTCCGACCTCCAGTGGTCCGTCACCATCGATCAGCGTGACTTCGCCGACCTCGACGCCGGGGACATCGGTGATCGCATTGAGCGGCCCCGGCCTACCGGGCGATGGGATCGCGAGTCCGCGGGCCCGCGGTCGTCCGTCGGTGGTGTGCGTCTGGGCTGAGGTCACACTCTTGGGTAGCACAACTGCTCAGCCGCCGCCCCATACGGCGTGTGCGCCGGAGTCACCGATCCGCACGACCGCGACGATGGACGACACCCCCACCACGACGGCGAGCACCGCAACGACCACGGCGAGCACGCGCTTCGGCTCTTCCGACCGTGACTCATGCCAGTGCTGTACCGCTTGAGCGATCGCCACCACGAGCAGTCCGATGGCGAAGTACAGCATCCATTGACCCCGCTCCCCGTGTATCTCGAGGATCGCCGTGTGCTGCGGACTCTGGTCGTACAGCCAGTCGCCCGCAGAAATCGTCAACGGGGTCAACACCATTGTCGCGATCCCGAACGCCAGTACCAGCCACACCAACCGTCGCCGCGCCGCCGGCCAAAGCGCACACAGGATTTCGAGCAGCGCGGTCAGCGGCGCGAGCACGACGATGGCGTGTACGAGCAGGGCGTGGGCGGGTATTCCGGAGATCGTGGTCAAGGCGCACTCCTGGGCTGTGGATGGCGACAATCACTTTCTACACGCGCGAGCCTGGCAGGAAGTTCACCTCGGCGCAGGGTTTCCGCCCCCGCGAGCGCTGTTCGCGGGGGCGGGCGAGAAGGGGTTAGGCGGCCAGTGGCGCGTACGTCGTGGTGCGCTGCCGCGCGGGACGCCCGATGCCCTCGGCGATCGCGACGAGTTCCTCGACCGACTTCGCCGACCCGTTCTCCGAACCGGCCATCCGCGAGATGGTCTCCTCCATGAGCGTGCCGCCGAGGTCGTTGGCGCCACCGTTGAGCATCACGCGGGTGCGTTCGACACCGAGCTTGACCCAGCTGGTCTGGATGTGATCGATCCTGCCGTGCAACATGATCCGGGCCAGGGCGTGCACGGCGCGATTGTCGCGGTGCGTCGGCCCCGGGCGCGCCCCACCGGCCAGATACAGCGGGCTGCTCTGATGGACGAACGGCAGCGGCACGAATTCGGTGAAGCCGCCGGTGCGATCCTGGATGTCGCGCAGCACGTTGAGGTGGCCCACCCAGTGCTTCGGGGTGTCCACGTGGCCGTACATCATGGTTGAGCTCGAGCGCAGCCCGACCTCGTGCGCGGTGGTGATGACCTCGATCCAGGCCGACGTGGGCAGCTTGCCCTTGGTCAGTACCCAGCGGACCTCGTCGTCGAGGATCTCCGCAGCGGTGCCCGGAATGGACCCGAGCCCGGCTTCACGCAGGCTGGTCAGCCACTCCCGAATGCTGGTGCCGCTCTTGGTGACACCGTTAGAGATCTCCATCGGCGAGAAGGCGTGCACGTGCATCGACGGCACTCGCGCCTTGACCGCGCGCACCAGGTCCGCGTACCCGGTCACGGGCAGTTCGGGGTCGATACCGCCCTGCATGCAGACCTCGGTGGCACCCACCAGGTGCGCTTCGTAGGCCCGCTCGGCGACCTCGTCGGTGGACAGCGAGAACGCATCGGCATCGCCCTTGCGCTGTGCGAACGCGCAGAATCGGCATCCGGTGTAGCAGATGTTGGTGAAGTTGATGTTGCGGTTGACGACGAACGTCACGTCGTCGCCGACCACATCGCGCCGCAGCGAATCCGCCAGTGCCGTCACGGCTTCCAGTGCGGGACCGTCGGCCGTCGCCAACGCCAGGTACTCGTCGTCGCTCAACCCTGCCGGGTTCTGCTCAGCGGAACGCAACGCGGCCAGCACGTCGGTATCGATGCGCTCGGGCGCGCGGGCAGCAAGCTCCTCGATCTTGGCACGGATGGACTCCCAGTCGCCGAACGCGCTGTCGAGGTCGCTGCGGGTCTCGGTCAGCCTGCCCTCGGTGTCGATGGCGGTGTGCAGGTCGGTGCGGCCAAGGGATTCAGCGGCCTCGTCGGGCTCCTGCCACGGCCGGCCGACGGGATTCACGTCCAGCGCGAACCCGGTGTCCGGATCGGCCAGCGCGTCGACGTGAGCACGCACACGGGGATCGATCCAGGCCGCGCCTGCTTGCACGTACTGAGGCTGAGCGGTCAACCGCTGCACGAGGTCGTAGCCCGCCTCGGCGGTGACCGCGGCGAGTTCGTCCAGCGCCGGCCACGGCCGCTCGGGGTTGACGTGGTCCGGGGTCAGTGGCGATACGCCACCCCAGTCGTCGACGCCCGCGCCGATCAGGGCCAGGCACTCGTCGCGCGACACCAGGTTGGGCGGTGCCTGAATGCGCATCTTGGGGCCGAGCACCAGGCGGGTGACCGCGATGGTGGCCACGAAGTCGTCGATTCCGGTGTCCGGCACGGCAGCCATGGCCGTGTGGTCCTTGGCCCGGAAGTTCTGCACGATGACTTCCTGGATGTGCCCGAACTCCTTGTGCGAGCGCCGAATTGCATGCATGGTCTCGGCGCGCTCGCGCAGCGTCTCACCGATGCCGACCAGCAAGCCGGTGGTGAACGGAATGGCCAGTCTGCCCGCGTCGTCCAGCGTCCGCAACCGCACCACCGGGTCCTTGTCGGGACTTCCGTAGTGGGCCAGCCCCTTGGTCTCGAAGAGCCGCCGCGAGGTGGTCTCCAGCATCATCCCCATCGATGGCGCAACAGGCTTGAGCCGGGACAGTTCCGACCAACTCATCACCCCGGGGTTCAGGTGGGGCAGCAGCCCCGTCTCCTCGAGCACCCGAATGGCCATCGCGCGCACGTAGTCCAACGTCGAGTCGTAGCCGCGCTCGTCCAACCACTGACGCGCTTCGGGCCAGCGCGCCTCAGGGCGATCGCCCAACGTGAAAAGCGCTTCCTTGCAACCCAACTCGGCGCCACGCCTGGCGACGTCGAGAATCTCGTCGGGCTCCATGAACATGCCCATGCCCTCGGCGCGCAACTTGCCGGGCACGGTGACGAAAGTGCAGTAATGGCACGTGTCGCGGCACAGGTGCGTGACGGGAATGAAGACCTTGCGCGAATAGCTGACCGGCAACTTGCCCGACGCGCCTCGGCGGCCCGCCGCCTCCAGCCCGGCGTCGCGCACCCTGGCAGCGCTGGCGCAGAGGTCGACGAGGTCATCACCGCGAGCGGTCATGGCGAGCGCGGCTTCGTCGACGTTGAGCGCCACCCCGTCCCGCGCGCGCCGCAAGACCCGTCGCAAGGCGGCGGGGTTGGGCGCTTCCACGACTCCCGGGTCGCTACGCTCCTGCCCTCCGGAAGACTTGGGCGGAATTACCGGGTCAGGCAGTGCAATGCCGTGCTGCGGGTTCAGAGCCACTCCTCTGTAACCCCGGTGTCGTCGAGAATCATCCGCGCCGCTCACAATCTGACACCCCTGCGCCTGGCATAGGCCTCACATTAGTCCCCGTACGACGACACCGGTGCGAGCCAGCTCCCCAGGGTTGCGCCGAGACCGCGTAAGTTCGTCGGCAGCAAAATTGACGCGAGCCTCGGAGGCACGATCCATGCACGTTTCAGTCCGGTCGTACCTCACTGCCGGCGTCGCGACGGTCACCGCCGCGACGCTCGCGTTCGTGCCATCGGTGGCCGAATCCGCTCCGCAGTCGATGCAGGCCCCGACCCCGATCGTGCGTGCTTCGTCGGCGCCCTTCCGCCTAGCGGCCGCAGTCCAGCCGACGGCACCGCTGCCCGGGCTGCTCACCGACTGGTTGCAAAGCGCCGTCGTGCCGTCGAGCGCGCCTGCCGCCGTCGGGGCGTCCGTCGACAGCGCCATCAAGAACGTCTACGACGCCGTCGAACCGTGGGTGCGGTACGGCTTCGAAGTGGCCACGTACGTCGTCGGCTGGGTTCCGGTGGTCGGCTGGCTGGCGCCGCAGATCATGATCTTCTACAACTTCGGTGAACGCATCGCGCGAAGCGTCACGTTCAACGTGGCCGACTTTCTCGGCGGGAACGTCGGCTTCGTGCAGGGCGTGGGCAACGTCGCCGTCGACACCATCAACTCGTTCATCACGCTGGCAAACGACGAGTTGGCCTTCTTCCTGCCACCGCTTCCGCCCATCCCACCGATCGGCGCGCTCGCCGCCGCGGAGCCCTCCGTGCTGAAGGTCGCCGATGTCGAGGCGCCCGCGGGAGTACCGGCCGTAAAGCGCCCGTTGGCCGACCTCGCGGCGCTGGCCACCGAAGTCGACGAGCACGTTCAGGCGCTCACCAAAGCGACGCTCCCCCGCCCGCGCGACGCGATCCGCGCGCTGGAGGCCGCACTGAACCCGGTGCGAACCGACGTCACGAAGGACCCCGGCACCGAAACCACGACGGACCCAGCTCGCACACCTCCGTCGATCAACAAGTTCGTCAAGCGCCTGACGGCACCCTCCCGGCGGCCCGCCGAGACGGCGAGTGACGACGCAAGCGCACAACCGTCCAAGACGAAGCCACGGCACGCGCGCAAGCACGCGACGGAGTCCTCATCCTCCGACGGGTCAGCGCCAACGAAGGCCAACGCGTCGAAGGACCGCGGCCCCAGGGGAGCCAGGCACGTCAAAGCGGGCGCGAAGGACTGATCGTCCGCGCCTGGTTCCGCCACAGCAAGAACGCTGGCGGGCCCGCGCCCAACACGACGAACAAGATGAACGGCAGCGGATTCTCGCCGCCGAACACGACGTCGCCGCCAGGTCCTCCGAACGTCAGCGCGACGACGGTGACCAAAAACGTCCACAGTGGCGCGCCGGCGAGCCGCGTCACCGACGTCCATTGCAGCGCCGCCCATACCAGTGCGGCATTGAGCAATCCGCTGATGAGGGAACTGACGGGAAGCGGTACAGACCCGACGTAGAGCGGTAGGAACAGGGCACCCGCGACCGCGGAGAGCACGCCGTCGAACGCCAGGACCACGATCAAGATGCGACCCGCCCAATGCGGTGCACTGGGCGGCGAGGACCGAGTGGTCAGGTTGGAATGCTGTCGAGCAGCGAGACGAGCGAACCCACGACCCACTGGAAGTTGTCCAAGCGGTCCTGCTGATGCTGCAGGTTGGGATCCAGATCCGGGTCCATTGCTAGCCCTTCCTCGCGGTGCACGTCGTTTGGCAGCCTACTCCGGTTGCAACGCGCTATCCCAGGTTCAGCCCGGCCAGCAGATCGGTCTCCCAGCCGCGCTCGTCGCGCGCTCCCGCCGTCCCCGCGGCCAGCACGTAGTGCTCGCTGTCGCCGATGGGCAGCGCCATGTCGTTCGACAGCGCGCACACTCGTCCGCTCGGGTCCACCTTGACCTGGGTCGCGTGTGCGCGAAGGGCGGCGACCTTGGCCGCCCGGCTCTCGGGTGCTTCGACGACGGCGTCGATGTCGTCGTCGACGTACGCGAAGTCCAACTCCTCGGCCGAGATCCGGTGCCACGTCGACGGCAGCTCCACGTCGGACACGGCCACGAACCCCACCTGCAGCGCGCTGCGGGACAGCACCGTCCAGTAGAACTTCGGGACCGGCCACGGCTCGCCGGGGTACTCGGAACCGCCTGCCGCAGCGACGGCCGCCGCCGTCACCCGATGGGCCTGGATGTGGTCGGGGTGTCCGTAGCCCCCGTTGGGGTCGTAACTGACGACGACGTGGGGGCGCAGGTCACGAATGATCGCGACGAGCGTGCCGACGGCCTCATCCGGATCGGCGTCGACGAAGCGCCGCCCCGGCCGCCCGGAGGCACCCTCCATGCCCGAGTCACGCCAGTGGCCCGCACCGCCGAGGAAGATCGGCTCGGCAACCCCCAATTCGCTTAGCGCCGAGGACAGTTCACCGATTCGGTACCCACCCAGCTGATCGGCGCCCTCGACCGCGAGTTGAGCCCAGCGCTCGCCGATCACCTCGCCCTCCTCGCCGAGGGTGCACGTGACCACCTGGACACGTGCGCCGCGCGCGACGTAGTGGGCGATCGTGGCGCCGTTGGTCAGCGTCTCGTCGTCGGGATGGGCGTGCACGAACAACAACCGTGGAATGTCCATTGGCCCAAGATAGATTCATCGCGTGGCGCGGCGCACCGTTGAGTACGCATGCGGCGTCGTGCTGGTCGGGCTGCTCGCCGGTGTCGCCGGTGCTGCCACCACTTTGCTGCTCCATTTCGTCGAACACATCACATATCACTATTCATTCGGGACGCTGCTCGGAGGAGTTGGCGGTAGTAGCCCTGTCCGCCGCGCACTCGGACCGATGGTCGGCGGGATACTCGCCGGTTTCGGTTGGTGGATGCTGCGACGCAGGGCCGAGGTCCCGTCACTGACGGAAACGATCGAACATCACCGTCCGATCCCGCGGTGGCGCATGTCCCTGGATGCGGCGCTCCAGGTCCTGCTCGTGGGGTCCGGCGCGTCGCTCGGTCGCGAGGGCGCACCCCGGCAACTGGCAGCTGCCCTCGGTGATCTCGGCACCTCGCGGTGGGCGCTGACCGCACGCGATCGCGAAATCCTGCTGGCTTGCGCCGCGGGAGCGGGGCTCGGCGCCGTCTACAGCGTCCCGCTCGGCGGTGCGCTGTTCGCCGTCCGCATCGTGCTGGGCACCTGGCACCCGCGCGCGGTCGGAACGGCGCTCATCACGTCGAGCCTCGCCGTCGCCGTCGCAGCGCCCGTCACCCACTTGGACCACTTGCTCACGTGGCCGGATCCTTCGCTGTCCTACTTCTTCGTCGGGTTGGCGCTCGTCATCGCGCCGCTGTCGGTGGTCATCGGGTTCGGCTTCGACAAGTTGATGAAGCTGGCCCGCCCGAAGCCCCAAATTTCCTCGTGGACGCTGATGCCGACGATTGCGGTCGCGGGGCTCGCGACCGGGGTCGCGTCGATCTGGTGGCCCGAATTACCGGGCAACGGACGCAGCATCCTGACGGTCAGCGTCGACGCCGGTTTGACGTTGGGCGGAGCGGCCGTCCTCCTCCTGCTCAAGCCCTTGCTGACGGCACTGTTCCTGCGCGCAGGGGCAGTTGGCGGGATGATGACGCCGGCGCTCGCCACCGGCGCGGCCGCCGGATCGGTGGTCATACTTGCGCTCAACCACCTCGCCGGCACCCACATTCAGGTCGCCGCGGCCTCGCTGACGTGCGCGGCGGGCGTGCTCGCGATCACGCAGCGCGCCCCGGCGTTTGCGGCCCTGTTCGTCTGGGAACTCGCCCGTCCGCCGTACTGGCTGTTGGCCGTGTTTCTGGTGGCTGCTTTCGCCGCGCACGGCATCAGGCTGCTTGGCGAGCGGCACACCGCGGCGGACTGAGCTAGCGCGCGGTCTTGGCCCAGATGCCCGCGTTGCCGACGATGCCGACCGGCACGGCACCGGAGAGGTTGACATTCTGGACGTTGGGACCGGCCGCCACGATGGTGGTGTCCTGAAGGATCGGCATCACGGTCGCCATGTTCCACAGTCTCGGCTCGACCGCCGTCAGCACATCGGCGATGTTCTCGCTGCCATCCAGTGCGGCGTCGATCTTCGGTTGAATGCTTCGGTCACATATTCCAGTGAGGTTGCTCGGCGCCTGTACCAGCTCCCCGGTCTCCGGCGCGGGCGCGGTGGCTGTCGTCAACGGGGATTTCGACGGCGGCGCGGCCGGGGGTGAAGTGGTGGAAGTCGTGGTCGCGGTCGTGGTGGGTGTCGTACTCGGCCCAGGGGTGGCCGTCCCGACGGCCTCGAGTTCAAGTGCCGGGCAGCCATAGCGCGACGCCAAGGCGGTGGCCAGATCGCCACCGGCCTGATGCCAGCCGACGATCGCGTCCACCCGATTCTGATCGAGCGCATCGCCGTAGAGCGCGGGAGGATCGAGCGCCAACACCGACGCCGAGATACCGACGTTGCGCAACTGATCTGCCGCGGTGTTCGCCACTGCAACTGCCGTCGGATCGTTGGACGCCACGCCGAGTACGAGCGTCAGCGGCTGCCCGTCCTTGCTGATCCGTCCCCGCGTCGCAGGGGGCTGCGGCGTCGGCGACCCGGGAGCGGTCGATGGGGGCACCTGCTCGATGACGTAGCCCTCGTCGGTCAGCAGGCCCAGGGCCGCCTCCCGGGTGATCGCGGGCGGAGCGGTCGGAACGTAGCCGGGGTCGGATGGCGAGCGCACCTGCGCCTGCGCCAGCGTCACCGTGTTGTCGCTGCCCGCACCGACGGCGGCCAGCAGATCGACGTCGAGCAGTCCCATGATGGCCTTGCGGACCGGGGTGTCCGCGAGTGCCGGTTGCCTCGCGCGCAGGGTCAACTGCATCACGCGTGGGGTGGCGATGCGCTCCGTCCGCACATCGGGAATGGCGCCCAACTGTGCGAATGTCGCTTGGCCGCCGTGCACCTGCGCGACCTGTGTGTCGCCGTTGCGCATCGAATCAGCCAGTGCCGCAGGTGATCCCGCACGTCTGAAGAGGATCTCGTCAGGCTGCGCGGGCACCGCCCAGTACCGGTCGTTGCGCGCAAGCAGAATCTCGTCGCGCTGAGGATCGATGTTCTCCACGCGGAACTGGCCACCAGTGACGGGCAACGACCGAACCAACCCCGACGAGAAGCCGCCGGGTACGTCCTTGACGATGTGCGAGGGGAGCAGGTCGTTGAAGAGTTCGCGCCACGCGGGATACGGCTGCGAAAAGGTGACGACCGCCGTCTTGCCGCCCTCGATCGACTGGACGCCCGTGATCAGGTCGTAGCCCGCGGGGTCGACGACCCCTGGCTCACCGACCATCTGCCGCCACAGATACCAGTAGTCGTCGGCGCCGATCGGCGCGTTGTCGGTCCACTGCGCCTCGGGGCGGACCTTGTACGTCACGGTGAACGGATCTTCACTGGTCACCTCGGCCGATTCCAACAGCGTTGGGTCCATTTCCCAGCGCGACCCGGTCGGCGAGCGGAGGTCGGGGATCGGCCGAAACGAACTCGGCAGCACGAGCGCGGAGATGGCCGCACTCACCGGTGACTGATCGGACAGCAGGTGCGCGTTGAAGCCAGGTCCGATCGAGTCGATCGCCATGATGATCTGCATCGCCTTGGGCGGTGGCGGCGGGGTGACCACCGACGTCTCGGTGCTCTGCGGTGCGGGCGGCGGCTTGACCGTGCACGCCGCTACCAGGGCCAAGACCGAGAGCAATGCGACCGCGACGCCAATGATGCGTCGCAAGGTCGTCGGCACGCCGTTCAGGGTATCGGGCGACGCCGGAGCCGCCCCGACGGCGACATCAGACTCAGCCCCGGGCCTTCGCGCGAGCCTTCAGACGGCCGCGCACCGTGGCGTTCAGCTCGACCTTGCGCACCCGCACGATCTCTGGCGTGACTTCGACGCACTCGTCCTCGGCGCAGAACTCCATGGCCAGTTCGAGGCCCATTTCGAGCGGACGGGCCAGCGTCTCGAAGACGTCGGCCGTCGCAGAACGCATATTGGTCAGCTTCTTCTCGCGGGTCGCGTTGACGTCGAGATCCTCGGCGCGCGGATTGATGCCGACGACCTGGCCTTCATAGGTCTCCTGGCCCGGCTCGACGAAGAACTGACCGCGGTCCGACAGTTGGGTCATGGCGAACGGCGTGATCTTGCCCGTCCGGTCCGAGACCAGCGATCCGGTGTGGCGCGCCCGGATCTCGCCCGCCCACGGGCGGTAACCGTCGAACACCGCGTTCGCGATCCCGGTGCCACGGGTCAAGGTCAGGAAGTCGGTGCGGAAGCCGATCAAGCCACGGCTGGGCACGATGAAGTCCATCCGCACCCACCCTGCGGCGTGGTTGATCATGTCTTCCATCCGGCCCTTGCGCGCGGCCATCAGCTGTGTGATGGCGCCGACGAACTCGTCGGGACAGTCGATGGTCATCGCCTCGAACGGCTCGTGCAGCTTGCCGTCGATTGTCCTGGTGACCACCTGCGGCTTGCCGACGGTCATCTCGAAGCCCTCGCGTCGCATCTGCTCGACCAACACCGCCAGCGCCAGTTCGCCTCGGCCCTGGACTTCCCAGGCGTCGGGCCGATCGATGTCGACGACCTTAACGGACACGTTGCCGACGAGTTCGGAATCCAGTCGCGACTTGACCATGCGCGCGGTCAGCTTGTGCCCGCTCACCTTTCCGGCCAGCGGCGAGGTGTTGGTGCCGATGGTCACCGAGATGGCGGGCTCATCGACGGTGATGCGGGGCAGCGCGTGAGCGTGCTCGGTGTCGGCGAGCGTGTCGCCGATCATGATCTCCGGAATGCCTGCGACGGCGACGATGTCGCCTGCAATGGCCTCATCCGTGGACGTCCGTTCCACGCCCTCGGTGACGAGCAGCTCGGTGATCTTGACGTTGGTGATGACGGGATGGCCGTCGACCTCACGCATCCACGCGACCTGCTGACCCTTGCGGATGCGGCCCTTGTAGATGCGGATCAGCGCGAGCCTGCCGAGGAAGGCCGACGCATCCAGGTTGGTCACCAGCGCCTGCAACGGAGCCTCGGGATCGCCCTGCGGGCGCGGGATGTTTTCGAGCAGCACGTCGAACAGCGGGTCGAGGTTCTCGCCAGCGGGATTCTCGCCGTTGGCCGGCTCGATGGTGCTGGCAATTCCTGCGCGCCCCGACGCGTAGAGCGTCGGCAGGCCGAGCGCGTCCTCGGCGGCCTTCTGGGCCTCCGCATCCAGGTCGGAGGCGACGTCGAGCAACAGGTCGTGGCTCTCGGACACCACCTCGGCGATGCGGGCGTCGGGCCGGTCGGTCTTGTTGACCACCAGAATGACGGGAAGATGCGCGGAAAGGGCCTTGCGCAGCACGAACCGGGTCTGCGGCAGCGGCCCCTCGGACGCGTCGACCAGCAGCAACACGCCGTCGACCATGGAAAGCCCGCGCTCGACCTCGCCGCCGAAGTCCGCGTGTCCCGGGGTATCGATGACGTTGATGACCGTCATGCTGCCGTCGGGGTGCTGGCGGTGCACCGCGGTGTTCTTCGCCAGAATGGTGATGCCCTTTTCCTTCTCCAGGTCACCGGAGTCCATCAGGCGTTCGATCGAGTCGTCGCCGCGGTGGGTCAGGGCACCAGATTGCCGCAACATTGCATCGACCAGGGTCGTCTTGCCATGGTCTACGTGCGCGACGATGGCTACGTTACGAAAATCCACGTCAGACATTGTCGCAGCGCAGGCCACCATTCGCGAAAACGGCGGAATGACACGAGAGGGTCAGTTGAAGTCCAGCGAGTTCGCGAAGGCCAAACCGAAGAAGAAGTGTTGCCGCTCGAAACCGCGGTGCAAGCGCTGCCCACTGGTGCTGAACAAGGTGCACAAGGCCGAGCTCAACGGCCTCCGCGGCAAGGAGCTCGAAAAGGTGTTCAAGCGGGCCAGGAAGTCCTGACGCCCTTCGTTTTTGCGGCGTACCGTGGTTTTGTCCAGCCTTGATTGGAGGCCTTGTTCATGACGGTTTACGAAGGGCTCACGGTCGCGCTGATCGCGGTGTTGGCACTGGCCGCCACGGCAGCGATCTACCTCGGACTGCTGAATTGGATCGGCGCGTTGTTCGTCGTGCGGTGTGCGGCATGTCACCACCTGACGTTCGCCTCGGCGAATCAGCCACAGCCGTCGTGCCTGCACTGCAGGCACCCGGTGTTGACCCACCCGGTGTACTCAGCCCGCCATCCCGCGGCGGTTTCGGAGGTCCGTGTGGTCGGCGACGGGCTGCGGTACTAGCCCGCTCAAGGCGTCGGGCGGCACCGTTCAGAGCTGAGCGTGTAGCGCACCCGCGAGGTCGGGTAGCCAGGCACGGTCGGCGGGCACCCAATCGACGTCGTCGAGCGCGTCGGCCGTCACCCACTTCAAGGCTCGATGGTCGTGCGGTTCGATGGTGCCGCCGGTCTGGGTGACGAGGTAGGCGCGCAGCGTCATCGTGTCGGACAGCGCGACGTCGTGACCGATGCGCGGGCCGACGACGACTTCGACGCCCAGTTCCTCGCGCAGTTCACGAGCCAACGCCGCCGCGTCGGATTCCCCGTCCGCCACCTTGCCGCCGGGCAGCTCCCACAGGCCAGCAAGGTCGGGCGGCCGGTCGCGCTGGGCGACGAGCAGTGCTCCTTCGGAGATCAGCGCTCCGGCTACGACTATCTGGTTCTGCGGTGGTTTAGACACTGCGCGCGAAGGTATACCTTCGATCATGGCCGTGTTATCGAACGAAGAAGTGGATGCCGCGCTGCCGTCGCTCGACGGCTGGGAGCACACCGACGGAGCATTGAAGCGGTCCGTCAAGTTTCCGGCCTTCCTCGCCGGAGTCGACGCCGTACGTCGGGTCGCCGAGTACGCGGAGCGTCAGGATCACCATCCTGACATCGATATCCGTTGGCGGACAGTTACTTTCGTACTTGTCACGCACTCCGAAGGCGGCATTACCCAGAAGGATCTGGATATGGCCGGGCAGCTCGATCGGATCGTCGCCGAAGCGTAGCGAGATAGCCAAGCGTCGCCAGCGTCGCGAGCACGTAGAGCGAGCCGGCCCAAGCCAAGTACGAGTGGCTGCTCACCGTCCAACCCCTTGAGTCGGTGAACACCAGGATCCACGGCGGGCTGACGTAAGCCAGCACGAACCATGCCCAGCCGACATTGCGCGTGCGGCCACGCATCGGCCCGTACACCAACCACAAGATGAGCGGCAGCACCCAGCCGTAGTGGTGGGTCCAACTGATCGGCGAGATCAGCAGGCCAAACAGCATGACCACCAGAAGCCGGCCAAGGGCATCATCGGAATCGATTGCCCGCCAAGCCAACACGGAAAGTACGGCTGCGCCGCCGATCCCCAACAGGACCAGCGCACCGTAGCCCGTGTCATGGCCGAGCAGGTAGCCAACCATGCCGCGCAGGGACTGGTTCATCGGTGATGCCACCGGACCTATCCGTCCGGCGTTGCCGAGCAGGTCGGTGAAGTAGTAGCGCCCCTGCCCGCCGAGCACCACCACGGACAACGCGACCGTTCCGACGAACACGACCGCCGAGGCTGCCACCGCACCCCACCGGCGCGCGCCGAGGAAGTACAACCCCGAGACCGCAGGGGTGAGCTTGATGCCTGCCGCCACGCCGACCAACAGGCCGGAGACCCAGGGCCGACTGCTGTAGCAGGCCCACAGCACGGCCAGCACGAGCAAGGCGCTGATCTGGCCCAGTTCGAAGACGTGGCGCATCGGCTCGAACCAGATCGCCAGCGCCGTCCACGTCATGGCCGAGCGCCGGTCGAAGCGCCCGAGCAGTTTGAGCGTGACCGCGGCGCAACCGTAGAGCGTCGCCACGATGCCGAGCTGCCACAAGAATCCGACCAGCGCGAAGGGCAGGAAGTGCAGCGGGTAGAAGACCAGCGCGGCAAACGGCGGGTACGTGAACTGCAGCGGTATCGGCGGCACCGGCGCGTGATAGACGAAGTCATAAAGTCGGCCGCTGTCGATCGCCGCGGCGCCGTCGACGTACACGTGAAGGTCGATGAAGTTGGTGCCGTTGGGCCCCAGGTAGGTGAGCGCCAACCGCAGCGCGACGCTGAGCAGCAGCAGGTAGGGCGCCACGGCCGCCCACCTATGCGGCGGCGACTCGCTGGGGCGTAGCGCAGGCGTAGCTATCCCCTGACTCTAGCGATCGGTAACCGTATGCCGTCCGATCCGTCACGGTTCCATAAACGCCACACGTGTCACTTGAGTACCACCAGTAACTACGTAGCGTCGCTCCCGGACGTGCCTCCGACTGATTGGAAAACCATGCCTCTCGCCAGAAGAATCTTCGCTACCAGCATGATCGCGGCCGCTTGCGCGCTGCCGGGCGCGCTGCTGTTCAGTTCGACGGCTTCCGCTGACCCCGCGCCTGCGCCGGTAGTGCCCGGCCTGCCCAACATGCCGTTCCTGAGCTCGCTGTCGCCCGCCAACGCGCCGATGTTGCTGCAGGGCTTGGCTTCGGCGTTCGGTTCACCCGCGACCGCCGTGGCTCCGGCTGCGGCTGCGCCTGCCGCTGCGCCCGCGGCGACGGCCTCCGTCACGCTGCCCCAGGCGGCTGCCGCACCTGCGGCTCCGTTGGCCGCGGCCGCGCCACTGGCCGCTCCGCTGACTGCGGCCGCACCCGTCGCCGCCGCGGCACCCGCACCGGCACAGGGCTTGATTCCCTCGGCCGAGGTGTCGCTTCCCCAGGTGCCGGGAGCTCTCCCGCTGCCGCAATCGGTCAACTTCCCCGGCGACCTGGCCTCGCTGATGCCGGCCGGTAGCCCGTTGGCCAGTCTGTTGCCGAAGGCGCCAACGCCCGCCGTGGCCGCGGCTCCGGCCGTACCCGTCGCGACCGCGGTCGCGCCGTTGGCCGCGACTGCACCAGCCGCAGCGCCGGCCCTGTCCGCGAACGGTTTGAGCGGGTTGATCTCCGGACTGCCGTGACCCACGCCTAACCGACCGCAAAACCATCACTGTGGGGAGAGTCATGTCATCGACGAAGACGCTGCTGGTCGCCTTGAGCGCGACAGCAGGCCTGATGCTCGGAGGTTCGCCGGTCGCTGCGGCCGAACCGGCGCCGCCGCTGCCCTTGCCGATCAGTGGGCTGCAGGCGCCGGGATTGCCCGCCATGCAATCGCTGAGTCCGGCGATTCAACAGGCAGCGGCCGACCCGACGAACGCGGCGTCGATGTTGATGGCTGCGGCGGCCGCATTCGCGGGTAACTCCGCGACCCCTCCCGGTTCCCGGGACGTGGCAGCCGCCGTTAATCAGTTTGCCGCGGATCCCCAGGTCGCGCACGTACCCGCGATTGGGGCGGTGCCGGGCACCGAGGCCCACCTCCCCATGGGCATCAACCCGGCACACGCGGCGGGTCCGGCACCGGATGCGGTCCCTCAGGCCGCGCAGGCCGTCGCACCCGAGGCCGCCCCCGCGCCCGCCCCTGAGGCCGCCCCGGCACCAGCACCGGATGCGGTCCCCGCGCCCGACGCCGCTCCCGCACCCGCTCCCGACGCGGCGCCCGCGCCAGGGCCTGCACCCGGGTTCGGCCCGGATTCACCTGTGACACAGGACTTCATGTACCCATCGATCAGCAACGGATGCCTGACGGACGGCGGAAACGTGCTGGCGACCGCGATCTCGGTCGCGGGGCCGGCGAAGATCCCCTCCCCGGGACCCGGTCCCGGACAGACGGCGTACGTGTTCACCGCGATCGGCACGCCTGGCCCTGCGGACGTGCAGAAGCTGCCGCTGAACGTGACCTGGGTCAACCTGACGACGGGCAAGTCGGGCACCGCGACGCTCAAGCCGCAGTCCGACATCAACCCGGCGGGGCCGACGACATTGACCGCCATCGCCGACACCGGTGCGGGCAGCATCATGTCGACGATCTTCGGTCAGGTCACGACCACCGACAAGCAGTGCCAGTTCATGCCCACCATCGGTTCGACGGTGGTTCCCGAAGTCACTGCCTGACGCCCGACCTCGGCGCCTAGTAGGCCATGAACAGGATCATGTCCCGGTCGTATTCACGGCCGGGATGGGACTCCGCCAGGTGCGCCTGAGCCTTCTCGACCAAATCGTTCTCGTCAGCCCCGGTGATCGCCTCACCGCAGGGGCAGTTCAGATGTGTCTTCGCCATGTCTCCACGATCCCACACCAGCATGATGACGGGTATGGAGCTATACGACGCAATGCGTACGACGGGTGCAGTCAGACAGTTCACCGACGCTCCCTTGCCCGACGACGTGCTCGAACGGATTCTGGACAATGCGAGGTTCGCACCGAGTGGCGGCAACCGCCAGGGTGTCCGAGTGATCGTGGTGCGCGATCCGAGCACCCGCCAGGAACTGGTCGAGTTGAGCCTCCCGGGCTCCAAGCGCTACCTCGCCCAGTCGGCCAACGGGGAGTCGCCGTGGAATCCGTTGCACGCGCGCGGTGTCGATGACGCGACGGTGTCGGCAACGGATGGGAGCCCCATGGTGGCATCGTTGCTCGGCGCCCAGGTACTGCTCGTCGTCTGTCTCGATCTCGGCGTGGTGGCTGCCACGGACCAGGACCTGGACCGCGTCGGTGTGATCAGCGGAGCCTCGGTCTACCCATTCGTATGGAACGTGCTGCTGGCCGCGCGCAACGAGGGGTTCGGTGGCGTGCCGACGACGATGGCCGTCGCTCAGGAACCGGCGGTACGGACCCTGTTGGGCATTCCCGAACAGTACGCCGTCGCATCCGTAATGCCGCTGGGCAAGCCCGTTCACCAACCCACCAAGCTGAAGCGAAAGCTGGTGCGGGACTTCGTTACCCAAGAAACGTTCGACGGGTCCGCGTTCTAGCGCCCGTCGAGCGCGCGCAAAGTGCCGAATTCCAGCGGCGTGTCGCGTACCAACACGCGCGCTCGCGCCAAAGCGGGGCTCAGGCCTTGGCCTTCGCCGCTGCCTTCGCCTGCTTCTTGAACGACCGCACCTTCTCCAACGACCCACTGTCGACGACGTCGGCCACCGACATGTGGGTGCCTGCCTTGCCATAGTCGCCTGCGGCCGCCCGCCAGCCCTGAGGCGTCACCCCGTACTGCTTGCCGAGCAGTGCGACGAAGATCTTCGCCTTCTGCTCGCCGAAGCCAGGTAGCGCCTTGACCCGCCGCAACAGTTCGGGTCCATCGGGATCGCCGACGGTCCAGATCGCGGCGGCGTTGCCTGCGTAGTCGTCGACGATCGCCTGCGCCAGGGTTTGCAGTCGTTTGCCCATCGACCCTGGAAACCGGTGCACGGCAGGGCGTTCCGAACACAGTGCGATGAAGGCGTCCGGGTCGTATCCGGCGATCAGGTCGGGTTCGAGTGCGCCAAGGCGATCGGCGAGCTTCTTGGGCCCGGCGAATGCGACCTCCATCGGTATTTGCTGATCCAGCATCATGCCGACAAGTAGCGCAAAGGGATTCGACTCGAGCAGCGCATCGGCCGCCTGATCTTGAACGAGCTGGAGCCTGGCCATTCGGCCAGTCTAGTGCGAACGCCCATACCTGTGACTCAGCTCTCACTATGCTGTGAGACCGACACAACTGCACATCGAGCTCAGGAGCCGCGTGCCCGAACCGACCACACCACCAGAGGCCGCCGAGGCCACCGAGGCGATCTACCTGGCCACCCAGGCCAGCCCCGACTTCCAGGAGCTACGAACACGACTGCGGCGCTTCGTGTTTCCGATGACCGCCTTCTTCCTCGTCTGGTACGGCATCTACGTGGTGCTCGGTGCGTTCGCGCACGACTTTATGGCCACTCCGGTTTTCGGGCACGTCAACGTCGGCCTGTTGATCGGGCTCGGCCAGTTCCTCACCACCTTTCTCATCACCGGGCTCTACGTCCGATTCGCCAATCGCGAGTTGGACCCGCGCGCCGCCGCGATCCGGGAACGCGTCGAAACCGAACTGGAGGTTTCGAAGTGAACCCAGAACTGAACTACGTCGCAGCCGCATCGACGGTCGGAAATCCGCTCGCGAACATCGCCATCTTCGCGGTGTTCGTCCTCGTCACGTTGGCCGTGGTGATCCGCGCCAGCGGCAACAACCGAAGCGCCGATCAGTTCTTCACGGGCGGACGTGGCTTCTCCGGGCCACAGAACGGTATCGCCATCGCAGGCGACTACCTGTCCGCCGCCAGCTTCCTCGGCATTGCGGGGGCCATCGCGGTATACGGCTACGACGGCTTCCTCTACTCCATCGGATTCCTCGTCGCCTGGTTGGTCGCCCTTCTTCTGGTGGCCGAATTGCTGCGCAACACAGGACGATTCACCATGGCCGACGTGCTGAGCTTCCGGTTGAAGCAACGGCCCGTGCGGCTCGCAGCCGCGACGTCGACGCTTACCGTGTCGCTGTTCTACCTGCTCGCGCAGATGGCAGGCGCCGGCGGGTTGGTCGCCCTGCTGCTCGACGTGAACGACAAGTTCTGGCAGGGCGTCGTGATCGCGGTCGTCGGCCTGCTCATGATCGTCTACGTGCTCGTCGGCGGCATGAAGGGCACCACCTGGGTCCAGATCATCAAGGCGGTGCTGCTGATCACGGGCGCCGCCCTGATGACGGTCATGGTGCTGGTGAAGTTCGGCGTCAACTTGTCCGACATTCTGGGCTCCGCCCAGTCGGCGATCTCGGGTGCGACCACCGAAGGCGTCGCGAAGCGCGACGTGCTGGCACCGGGCGCGCAGTACGGCGGCTCGCTGACGTCGCAGCTCAACTTCGTGTCGCTCGCGCTGGCCCTGGTGCTCGGCACGGCGGGGCTGCCGCACGTGCTGATGCGGTTCTACACCGTGCCGACCGCGAAGGAGGCCCGCCGCTCGGTGGTCTGGGCGATCGCACTGATCGGCGCCTTCTACCTGTTCACTCTGGTGTTGGGTTACGGCGCAGCCGCATTGGTCGGCCCCGACAAGATCCTGAAGGCGGCAGGTGGAGTGAACTCCGCGGCGCCCCTGCTGGCGTTCGAACTCGGCGGGGTGATCCTGCTCGGCGTGATCTCCGCGGTGGCCTTCGCGACCATCCTCGCGGTGGTAGCCGGACTGACCATCACGGCGTCGGCGTCCTTCGCGCACGACATCTACGCCAGCGTGATCAAGTCCGGAAAGGTCACCGAAGCCGAACAGGTCCGGGTGTCCCGCATCACCGCGGTGGTGCTCGGCCTGGTGGCGATCGGGCTGGGCATCCTCGCCAACGGTCAGAACGTCGCGTTTCTCGTCGCGCTGGCATTCGCCGTCGCCGCGGCCGCCAACCTGCCGACGATCATCTACTCGCTGTACTGGGCGCGGTTCAACACCCGTGGCGCATTGTGGAGCATGTACGGCGGGCTGATCTCGACCATCGTGCTGATCGTCTTCTCCCCTGCGGTGTCGGGTGCCAAGACCGCGATGATCCCCGGGGCCGACTTCGCCTGGTTCCCGTTGGCCAACCCCGGCATCGTGTCCATTCCGCTGGCGTTCGCGCTCGGCATCATCGGCACCCTGACGACCCCCAAGGATCGCGGCGACGCAGCCCGCAACGCCGAGATGGAGGTGCGCTCGCTCACCGGGATCGGGGCCGAGAAGGCCGTCGACCACTAGGCCGGGATGCAAGTCGCCACGAGCAGTGTTGGCTAGGAGCATGCCGGAGACTCCAGTTGCTGCCCGTCGCCGCACGTACGGGTCGGCGCTCCTGACCTACGCGTTCGCCGCGATCATGGTGGGTACCACCCTTCCCACGCCGATGTACGCGCTGTACGCCGAGCGCATGCACTTCGCCGTGCTGACGACGACGGTGGTCTTCGCGAGCTATGCGATCGGGGTGCTCACCGCGTTGCTGGCCTTCGGCAGATGGTCCGACGCCGTGGGCCGACGGCCCGTGCTGTTGGCCGGCGCGGTGTTCGCATTGGCCAGCGCGTTGGTCTTCCTACTCGCCGACGAGGTTCCGCTGCTGCTGGTCGCCCGTCTGCTCTCCGGGTTCTCGGCGGGCATCTTCACGGGTACCGCGACGGCGGCGGTCGTCGAGGCCGCGCCGCCGCAACGGCGCGACCGGGCCGCAGTGATGGCGACCATCGCCAACGTTGGCGGGCTCGGCCTCGGTCCCCTGCTGGCCGGGATTCTGGTGCAATACGCGCCGTATCCGCTGCAGCTGTCCTTCGTCGTGCACATCGTGCTGGTGGTGCTGGCCGTGGCCGCGGTGCTGATCGCCCCCGAGACGTCGGCGCGCACCGGAAGGATTGGGCTACAGCGGCTGTCGGTGCCTGCCGAGGTGCGGCCGGTTTTCATGACGGCGGCGACGGCGGCGTTCGCCGGCTTCGCGGTGATGGGGCTCTTCAGCGCCGTGGCACCGTCGTTCGTCTCCGGCGTCATCGGCATTTCCAACCACGCGGTGGCAGGCGCGATGGCGAGTTCCATCTTCGCGGCATCGGCGCTCTCGCAGCTGTGGGCACGACGCATCGCACCGGCTCGGGCAGTGGCCGTGGGTTCGGCAATCCTCGCGGTCGGGATGGTGATGCTCGCTGTCGCACTGCATGTTTCGTCCTTGCCCGGCCTGATCGCTGCAGCGGTCGTGGCAGGCGTCGGGCAGGGCATCAGCTTCAGCCGCGGACTGGCTGCCGTCGTCGAACTCACGCCTGCCGACCGCCGGGCCGAGGTCAGCTCCACCTACTTCGTGGTGGCCTACGTGGCGATCTCACTGCCCGTCGTCGGCGAGGGGTTGGCCGCCCAGCACTGGGGATTGCGCACCGCCGGAGTCAGCTTCGCCGTCGCGATCGCGGTGCTCGCGGTGGTGTGCCTCGCCGCAATCCTGGTGCAGGAGGCTGGAAACCGGCGCGAGCGGGTCTCCGCGGGCAGTAATGCTTAATGCAGGGAAAGACCCTGGATTCCTGACCGATCGAAGCGCACAATCTGCCGATGACATCGTTATCGAAGTTATCGGGGCACGACAAGCTGCTCTGCGGCATCTACGCCGGCATCGCCGTGGTGGCGCTGGTCGCCACATGGGCAAACAACATTGCGTACTTCCAGAGCGAGGACAACGGGGGGCTGATCGGTTTCTTCGCAGCGGGTTACACCAATTACGCCACCTCATCGCTGACCAACGACCTGTTCCTCCTCGGCTTGGCAGCCATCGTGTTGATGCTCGTCGAAGCGCGACGGGTCGGTGTCCGTTACGTCTGGGCTTACGTCGTCTTCGGCTTTCTCATCGCCATCAGCGTCACGTTCCCGCTGTTTCTCCTTGCCCGGCAACTCCGGCTCGCCACCACTCCTGACGGGCACAGCACCGCCTGATCGCGGGCCGAATTTGAGTGCTTCTACCTACGGCATGCGGGCTTAGATTCGGCCCATGACGAAAACAGCGCGGCGCTTCCCCACCGCCGCCGACATTGAAGCGAACACGCCACCGGACCGGGACCGGGCGATCGATGTCATCCGCATCGTGGCCTTGGTCGGCGTCGTCGCCGGACACACCATCATGGCGACCAGCATCATCGACGACGGTGTTTTCCGCTGGGGCAACCTGCTCACCACCTCGGTCGTCTTTCAGGCCCTGACGTGGGTGTTCCAGATCATGCCGCTGTTCTTCTTCGCCGGGGTGGCGGCGTCGGTCAATTCGTATGTTGGCGGCGGGCAGGAGCGAAGCGACCGGGGAATCAGCGGCGGTCAGAGTTGGGGCGGCTGGTTGTTGAAGCGGTGCACGCGGCTGTACCGTCCGGTGCTCTACTACCTGGGGTTCTGGGTCGTCGCGCTGGCCGGATTGAAGCTGATGCTGCCCCAGCACGTCTACGAGCCGGTCGCGGGCATCTCCATTCAACTGCTCTGGTTCTTGGGGGCGTACGTCTTGGTGCTGGCCACAGTGCCCCTGCTGACCCGCATCACCTCGCTGCCACGGCTGATGACGGCCGTCGGCGCGACGTACGTCATCGTCGCCGTCGTCGACTACCTTCGCGTCACCGACCCTGGATGGACTGCGCTGTCCTACGTCAACTTCGCGGCGTGGCTCATCCCCGGCATGTTCGGCGTGGCCTACCGACGTGGGCTACTCGACCCCCGGGCGGCGCTGCGCCTTGGCGTCTCGATGGTGGGGGTGAACATCGCGCTGTACGTGTTCGGGCCCTACCAACTGAGTTTGGTCGGCATCGACGCAGATGGACTGCGCAACATGACTCCGCCGTCGCTACTGCTCGCTGGTCACGCAATCATGCTGTGCGCGTTTGCGATTGGCGCTGCGCCCGCGATCGCCCGCTGGGCGGGCCGGCCGCGCGTGTGGCGCCTTGCGGTGATCGGCAATTCCGGTGCGATGACGCTGTACCTGTGGCACATGCCGGTGCTGCTCGGCATGCATCTGGTGTTCGACCATTTCGGCTTGGCGCGCTACCCCGGTCAGCCACACCTCGTCGTACTCGCCGTCGTCCAGTTCGCGATCATGGCCGTACTGGTGGCGGTCACGTTCGTGGCGCTTCGTCCGCTCGAGAACAACCCGCTGCCGCTGTGGGATGGCGGTTACGTCGCTGGACCCGGCCCACGCAGCGCCGCAGTCGGCGTGCTCCTCTGCGTTGCAGGCGCAGCGACGCTGGCCTCTTGCGCATGGGGGCTCAAGGACGAGGGGTGGTGGTGCCTCGCGATCATCGTGACCGGCCTCGTCGCGGCACGAGCGCTGGCTGCTTCGGACGCATCGGCGCCAGCAGCTGCGCTCGCAAGCCGCAACTAGCCGCTCTTGCGGCGGAACTCGCGGTGCGCCTCTGCGGGACCCGTCGAGCGCGGACCGTGCTTGCGTCCACCATCCTTGTGCGCGGTGCCGCCGCCGGCGGTGGCCTTCTTTTTCTCCAGCGCTTCGCGGAACTTGCGCTTGTTCTCGTCCTCGGGTTCTTCGGCCATGACGCATACGGTAGCGCGCCACCAGGAGTTGAGTCGCTGTTACCGCACGCCCGGTGGCAGTCCGTACACGTGGCTGATGGGCAGGGTCAACACCACCCGGCGGTCTTCCACCATGGCCCGGCGATATTCGTCCCAGTCCGGGTGCTCACCGGCGATGTTGCGGTACAACGCAATCAGTGCCTCGACGGTGTCGTCGTGCGGACTGGCCGCCGGTGGAGTCAGGATGGCGTCGCCTTCCGCGACCGCGTAGGCCCAGCCGTCGTCCGACCTCACGTAGATCGACGCCCGCGCGTCGCGACGCAGGTTGCGGGTCTTGGCGCGCGGCTCGGTAACCGATACTTCGACGGCCACGTTGCGCGCGTCGAAGTGATACGACACATTCGACAGCTGCGGCCGACCGTCGCGTTTGATGGTGGCGAGCACCCCCAGCGAGTTGCCGCTGATCAAGGCCAACAACTTGTCGTCGAGCACCTGACGGGTCATGTTGCCAGCGTACGGCCTCCCTACCATGGGCGTCATGACCGCGATCGATGGCAACACGCTGGAAGGCGTCTCCGCGACGACGCTGTGGACCCTGCACAACCGCGCTACCGAGGCCAAGCGCTCCGATGGCGTCATCCGCGACCCGTGGGCCATCACGCTGCTCGACACCATCGACTACGACTACCTGAAGTTCGGCAAGCCGCACCAGGCGCACGCACTCCGTGCAGTCGCGTTCGACGCGGTGGCGCGCGACTATCTGACGACGCACCCGAAGGCCGCCGTGGTGGCGCTGGCCGAGGGGTTGCAGAGCAGCTTCTGGCGACTGGAGCGCGCGGGCGTCGCCGACGAAGTAACCTGGTACTCCATCGATCTGCCGCCCGTGATGGAGTTGCGCAGACGCCTGCTGCCCCGTGATGACCGCATCGTCGAGTTGGCGCAGTCCGCGCTCGACCGTAGCTGGATGGATCGCGTCGATTCCTCACATGGCGCATTCATCACCGCCGAAGGACTGCTGATGTACCTGGACCCCGACGACGTCTTCAGCCTGATCCGCGACTGCGCGGCGCGCTTCCCGGGTGGCCGGATGATGTTCGACTCGATACCGCGCTTCTTCAGCCAGCGCACGCTGAAGGGGGCCAAGATGTCGGACCGCTACATCGCGCCGCCGATGCCGTTCAGTCTCTCCGCGGACGAGGGGCTGGCCATGGCAGGCACCATTCCTGGCGTACGCGTCGCACGCGACGTTCCGCTGACACCGGGCCGGGGAATATGGCGGTTCATGGGTTGGAAACCGTTGGACCGCATCGGTTTCGTGCGACGCAACCGGCCCAGCATGACGTTGCTGGAATTCGGATGAGGCGGTACGCCGCGCTGTTGCGCGGGGTGAACGTCGGCGGAGTGAACATCAAGATGGCCGACGTCGCCAAGGCGTTCACCGATGCGGGGTTCACCGACGTGAAGACGATTCTGGCCAGTGGCAACGTCTTGCTGACAAGCCGGTCCGGGGTGGCGAAGGTGCGCACGACGGCAGAGGCCGCGTTACGCGAGGCGTTCGGCTACGACGCGTGGGTGTTGGCCTATGCGCTCGACACCGTGCAAGCGATTTCGAAGGCATTTCCGTTCGAGCGCGAGGTCGAGGGCCACCACTCGTACGTCACGTTCGTCACCGATCCCGACGTCCTCGACGAACTAGCGGGACTGGTCGACGACGCGGGGCCCGACGAGAAGATCGAGCGTGGCGAGGGCGTCGTCTACTGGCAGGTATCCAGGGCGGGCACGCTCGACAGCACGATCGGCAAGACGATGAGCAAGAAGCGGTACAAGTCCTCGACCACCACCCGCAACCTGCGCACCGTCGAGAAGCTGCTGGGATTCGGCTGACCAGCTATTCGAACGCCGCGTCGATGTAACTCAGTGCGTCGGCCTTGGCCACGCCGAGCGCCTTGGCGGCTGTCACGTAGGCGTGCGCAGCGGTGGCCATCGCGGCATCCGCTGGGTCGGCCCTGGCCACGAAAGTGCCGAAGCGGCCCCGCGTTTCGACGACACCGGCGCTCTCGAGTTCACGGTAGGCCCGCGCCACGGTGTTGACCGCCATGGAGAGTTCGCCAGCCAACTCACGGACCGTCGGCAGGCGGGTGCCCGGCGGCAACCGGCCGTCCCTGATTCCCTCGATGAGCTGGGTCCGCAACTGGTCGAACAGCGGCCTGGACGCCTCCTGCTCGATCCTGACCCAGTCGCCCGGCTTCACCACCTGCCTAGTATCACCGAAACCCGCTAGTTTGGGGATGTGCAAGTGACGGTGCTCAGCGGCGCCGGGATGTCGGCCGAGAGTGGCGTCCCGACTTTCCGAGACGTCGAGACGGGTCTGTGGGCCAAGGTGGACCCGTACGAGATCTCCAGCTCGGACGGCTGGCACCGACATCCCGAGAAGGTCTTCGCGTGGTATCTGTGGCGGCACTACATGATGAAAGCCGTCAAACCCAACGACGGACACCGGGCGGTGGCCGCCTGGCAGGACTACGCCGACGTGCACGTGGTGACCCAGAACGTCGACGACCTCCACGAGCGGGCAGGTAGCACGCAGGCTTACCACCTGCACGGTAGCCTGTTCCACTTCCGTTGTGACCGTTGCCAATCCACTTACGACGGGGTACTCCCCGCCATGCCGGAACCGGTCGAGGCAGTGCAGCCGCCTGCGTGCCCCGCGTGCGGCGGATTGATCCGCCCCGACGTCGTGTGGTTCGGCGAGTCACTGCCGACGGAGGCCTGGGAGCGCTCCATGGCCGCGGTGGCGGGGGCCGACGTGGCGATCGTCGTCGGCACGTCGGCCGTCGTGTACCCGGCGGCCAGCCTGCCCGAGTTGGCTTTGTCCGAGGGCATCCCCGTCATCGAGGTCAATCCCGAAGAGACGGCCCTGTCGCACAGAGCGACGATCTCGCTGCGGGAAACGTCCGCGACCGCCCTGCCGGGCCTGCTCCAACGACTACCGGCGTTGCTCGGCTAAGCCGGTCGGACCGCCCGTCCGATCGCCGTCTCGCCGACGGGCACCGGCACCCACGCCGGGAGCATCCACTCGCGCCTGGCGTCGCGCACCTCGAACCCGGCGGCGGCGATGGACCGCTCGGTGTCACGATGGGTGTGACAGTTACCCAACAACCGCGGCCACACCGTCGCGTCGGCCAGCCGCTGTAGCCCGGCGCGCATCCCGGTGCTCGCGACGTGTTCCAGGTAACGCAGCTCGCCACCCGGCGTCAGCACCGAGAAGAGTTGCCGCAGCACGTCATCGGGGTCGTCCACCGAACACAGCACCAGCGAGCACACCACGGCGTCGAACCGCCCTCCCGCATCGAACTGCTCGACGGTGTCGGTGCTGACCGTGACCGGCACCGCCGCACGCTCGGCCGCTTTCCGCGCGATGACGGCGAGTCTGCGTTCCGGCTCGATGGCGACGACCTCACTGACCGTCGAGGGGTAGAACTCGAAGTTGGTGCCCGTGCCCGCGCCGACTTCCAGCACGCGCCCGGTCAGTCCGACCAGGTTCTCCCGCCGCAGCTTCCGGATTTGCTCCGTTTCCCGTGCGGACAGCCTCGTCCACAGCCGCGCGAAGAACGGATTGTCTACAGCGTCGGCGTCACTCACCGGCGAGTCCTTTCATCCTGGCGATGGCCTCCGCCGGAGGGGTATCCGCGCCCATCACACCCATCGCGATGCGGCCGCAACACGCAGCGCGCAACACCCGATCGGCGAAGTCCTCAACCTCACCGAAGGGCAGATACGGCCGCGAGATCATCAACGCCACGATGCCGTGCGCGACGGTCAACAGTTCGAGCGCCGCGACGGTCGCATCGCCATCGGGGTAGACGCCCTCGGCCATGAGCGCCTGCACCGAACCGACGAGGTGCATGAACGCCGCGGTGTTCAAGGTCAGGTCGATGTCGCTACCCGGCCTGGACTCCCCCATGGTGGCGATGCGATACAACTCGGGTGTCTGCAGCCCGAAGCGCACATAGGCCATGCCCTGCGCCCACAGTCGGTCGATGGTCGTCGGCTGATCCTCGACGACGGCCTGCATCACCTCGTCGAGACGTTCGAAATACCTGGCGCACACCGCATCCAGCAGAGTGTCCTTGTCGGAGAAGTGCAAATAGATCGACGGTGGCGTGACGCCGACGCGTTGCGACACCGCGCGGATCGACACCGACTTCTCGTGGCCGGTCTCCAACAGCAGCTCGGTGGCGGCGTCGAGGATCTCGTCGCGAAGCTGTTCACCTGAACCGCGCGGAGCGCGCCTGCGTCGCAATGGCTGGACCGTCACGCTATCGAGTGTCCGTCACTGAGGCCATCGACCGGCCGCAATTCGAGGCGGGCGCGTCTTCCGGGCCGGATTCGCTGATGCCGATGCGTTGATGGAGCCGCACCAGTGGCCTTGGCGCCCACCAATTCCAGCCACCCATCACGTGCATGAACGCAGGCACCAGCATCATCCTCACCAGGGTGGCGTCGACGAGCACCGCCAGCGTGAGCCCGACGCCGAACATGCGCATGAACGACACCTGCGCGGCGATCAGCGCCGCGAACGAGATCGACATCACCACCGCGGCGGCCGTGATGACCCGGCCGGTGCGCGCGAGCCCGAGCGCGACGGCCTCGTCGTTGTCGGCGCGTGACGCCTTGATCGCCTGCAGCCCCGCGGGGGTGGCCGCCGCACCAGTCCGCATCGACAGCCAGTACTCCCGGATGCGGGCCACCAGGAACACCTCGTAATCCATCGAAAGCCCAAAGGCGATGCAGAACAACAACACCGGCATGTTGGCCACCAGCGTCCCCGTCGGCGTGGTGCCCAATGCGCTGAGGTGGCCGTCCTGGAAGATCCACACCAGCGCGCCGAATGCCGCGGTCAACGACAACACGTTGAGCACAACGGCTTTCAGCGGCAGCGTGATGCTGCCGGTCAACAGGAACAGCAACCCGAAGGTGATCACTGCGATGAGGCCCAGCACCCATGGCAGTCGTGTCGTGATGGCGTCCACACTGTCCCGGTTGATCTGTGCGATGCCGGCCAGTTGGACCGTGCGACCGTCGGGTGCGCTGACCGCGTGCAACCGGTCGAGCTGGGCCTCGGATGCGTCGGAGAACAGCGGTGCCGTACTGCCGACGTTGAAGTAGGCACTTCCGTCGGCGACGTAACCGCTCGGCGACGGCGGCGCTACCTGCGCTCCCCCCATGAACGTCCCGGCCGGGCCGGACACCGTCGACACGTCGGGCACTCGGGACAGGTCGACCGAGTAGCGCTCGAACTCGGCGGGTGTCAGTCCGGCGGCGTCGGGTACCACCACGCTCACCGCCGTCGAGGAGTTGTCGACGTAGTCGTTGCGCAGTTGGTCGCCGACTTCGTGGGCCGAGGCCGACGTGGGCAGCACTCGATCGTCGGGGAAGCCCCACCGGACGCTCAGGAACGGTGCGCCCAACGCCAGCAGCAGTACCACGACGGCCAGGCCAATGGGGACTGCCCGTCGCATCACGAACTTCGTTGAGCGGTACCAGAACAACTTCTCGACGGGCTTGACCGCGGGCTCGGGCCGACGGAGCACCCGGCGGAACAGTCGACGGACGTCGAGCGCATCCAGCCGGTCACCGAGCAACCAGATGGCTGCGGGCGTGACGATCACCGCCGCAGCTGCCGCGAACGCGACGGTCGCGATGCCCGCGTAGGCGAACGACTTCAGGAAGTACATCGGGAAGATCAGCATCGCAGCCATCGACAGCGCCACGGTCGTTGCCGAGAACAGCACCGTGCGGCCTGCCGTCGACATGGTCCGCAGCAGCGCCTTGTCCCGGGGTCTGCCTTCGCCGAGCTCGTCGCGGTATCGGCTGATGATCAGCAGCGTGTAGTCGATGGCCAGGGCCAAGCCCATCGCCGTGGACAGGTTCAGCGCGAAGATCGAGACGTCGGTGGTGAACGTGATGAGGCGCAGCACCGACATCGACCCGACGATGGCGAGCCCGCCGACCAGCATCGGCAGCGCCGCCGCGACCAGGCCGCCGAATACCCAGACCAGCACCAGGAAGCTGAGCGGGATGGCGATCGATTCCATGAGCAAGAGGTCGCGTTGGGTCTGGGCATTGATCTGCGCGTAGACCATCGCTACACCGCCTGCGCGGACCGTCACTCCGTCGCGATCGTGCACCACTTCGTCGGCCAAACTCTGCGCGTACTTCTGAGCGTCGTTCTCACCGCCGGTGATGCCCGCGACGATCAGGCCCGACTTGCCATCCCTGCTGGTCAGTTCGGTGGCGGCCTGGGGCGGCACGGTCCAGGCCGACGTCACGTTGGCGACGTGGGGCGACCGCTTCAGGTGGTCGACGATGTCCATGGCGGCGGCTGTGGCTGCGGTTCCGGTGGTTCCGGCTGGTGCGGTGACCGTGACCAGCATTTGCATGTCACCCTGCCCGAACTTGTCCGTCAGCAGTGCCGTCGCCTGGGCCGATTCGGATGTCGGATCCTGAAAACCGCCCGCCGACAGGCTCTTCGCCACCGGGACGCCGAACACCGCAGCAGCCACCATGATCAGGGCCGCGACGCCGAGGATGCGCCGCGGGGCGGCGATCGCCAGCAGGCCGATCTTCTGCAGCACGTGAGTCCTTTCAAGAGATATCAGCGCTAACTTATCAACGATAACTCAGCGTCGTCAACGCGGACCCCACACGGTTCATACGTTGCCCACCCCGGGAATGTTCACCGCGCAGGCACTCCCAGCATTCTCACAGCGGAATAAGGTGGTCGTCATGGCCACCGACTACACGCCGACCATCGACACTCCCCGCAACGCCTACGCCCTCACCGATGTCGGCCTGCTGCTACTTCGCTTTGCGGTCGGCGTGACGATGATTCAGGCCGGCCTCATCAAGGCGCTGGACTTCGGCGCGACGGTGGCATTCATGGAGTCCGGCGGCTGGCGCATGCCGAAGTTCGCCGCAGCGCTCGTCACCGCCACCGAGACCGCGGGCGGGGTGCTCTTGCTGCTTGGTTTGCTGACACCGCTTGCCGCGGCGGGTGTGCTCGCTGCGATGATCGACGCCTGGTTGGTGAACGTGTCCGCCGCCGCGTTTTGGGCTGACCCGTTCAACGTCCCATTCCTGACCGCGTTCGCGGCAACGGCCCTGCTCTTCGCGGGCGCAGGCGCCTACTCGCTGGACGCGAAGCTCTTCGGCCGCCATCGCTGGCCCGGTGTGATCAGTGTCGGGCTGCTGATCATCGGCATTGCCGCCGCGGTAGCCACCTGGATATTGCTGAACGGCACCAATCCGCTACACCTGACGAAGCCGACGGGCTAGGAAACTACCCGCGGGTAAGAATTGCCACCATTTTCCGAATCGTGACTCAATGAACTCTTAATGGTGATGGTTACTGTTCAGTACATGTGGATCGACGACACCAGTGCAGATGTCATCAAAGTTGATTTCGAGGCCCTGTACCACGGGGACTTCCTGATTGAGGGCGACACGTCCGAGCAGTTCCCGGACCTCGCTCAAGCAGTCTGACCCTTCGCCTTCGGGCGCATGGTCTGACCTGGCCTTTCGGCCGTAGACCTGCCCGCGTTAGACGTAGGCCACAAGAGCCGCTGACCTGTTGCGTCGGCGGCTTTTTTGGTGCCTGATACACCGCCACGCAGATGCACTCAGGGCTGTGACTCCACGCGAGTCACAGCCCTGAGTGCAATCTGAACGTCCCTCAGAGTTACTAGACCTTCGCCGTGACAGGCGATGGCGTGACCATGTTGCCGAGGCGACCGGTGATCAGGTCCTCGGCCTCTGCCACGATTCTCGAAACCAGTTCACCGACGGTCGGGATGTCGTTGATCAACCCCATCACGGTGCCCACCGACCAGATACCCGCGTCGACGTCGCCGTCGTCGTACACCGTGCGCCCACGAGACCCGGCCACGAGGTCCTTGACGTCCTCGAACTGCCCGCCACCCTTGAGGATCTCCACGACCTCACGCGACACCACGTTGCTCGCGACCCGCGCGGTGTTGTTCAGGCTGCGGAAGATCAACTCGGTACCGCGCTCGTCGCCGGCCACGATCGCTTCCTTGACGTTCTGATGGATGCACGACTCGACGGTGCACATGAACCGCGAGCCCATGTTGATGCCGTCGGCGCCCAACGCCAGCGCGGCGACCAGGCCGCGGGCATCGGCGAATCCGCCCGAGGCGATCATCGGGATCTCGATCTTCGCCGCGGCCGCCGGGATGAGCACCAAACCCGGAATGTCGTCCTCACCGGGATGGCCGGCACATTCGAAGCCGTCGATGCTGATGCCGTCCACGCCGAGGCTCTGCGCCTTCACGCCGTGCCGCACCGAGGTGCACTTGTGCAGCACCTTGATGCCGTTGTCGTGGAACATCGGCAGGTGCGGCGCCGGGTTGGACCCGGCCGTCTCGACGATCTTGATGCCCGCGTCGACGATCACCCGGCGGTACTCGTCATAGGGCGGCGGATTGATCGACGGCAGGATCGTCAGGTTCACCCCGAACGGCTTGTCGGTGAGGTCACGCGTCTTGGCGATCTCGTTCGCCAGGTCGGCCGGTGTGGGCTGAGTCAGCGCGGTGATGAACCCCAGCGCGCCCGCATTGGCAACGGCCGCAACCAGTTCCGCGCGCCCCACCCACTGCATGCCACCCTGAGCGATGGGGTGCTCGACCCCGAATACTTCGGTGAACTTCGTCTTGATGGTCATCGCGGGGCCATCCGGATTGCGCCGTCGAGCCGGATGGTCTCACCGTTGAGCATCGGGTTCTCGATGATGTGGACGGCGAGCGCGCCGTACTCGTCGGGGTTTCCGAGTCGGGCCGGGTGAGGCACCTGCGCACCGAGCGACTTCTGCGCTTCCTCGGGCAACGAGCCGAGCAGCGGGGTCTTGAACAGTCCCGGCGCGATGGTGCAGACGCGAATGAGCTCACGCGACAAGTCGCGCGCGATCGGCAGCGTCATACCGACGACGCCGCCCTTGGAGGCCGAGTACGCGGCCTGACCGATCTGACCTTCGAAGGCCGCGACCGAGGCGGTGTTGACGATCACGCCGCGTTCCTCGCCGATGGGCTCGTTCTTCGCAATGCGCTGCGCGGCGAGGCGCAGCACGTTGAACGTGCCGATGAGGTTGACCTGGATGGTCTTGGTGAACCAGTCCAGCGGGAAGGGGCCGTCCTTGCCGAGGGTCTTGGCCGCGCTGCCGATACCCGCGCAGTTGACGTTGATGCGCAGCGGGCCAAGCGATTCAGCGAGGTCGAGGGCTTGGCCAACGGCCGCCTCGTCGGTCACGTCGGCGGACGCAAACTTCACGCGATCGCCGAGCTGACTCAGTTCCTCACCTTCTCGTAGGTCGATGACCACCACGGACGCGCCGGCGTCGAGCAGGCGTTTCGTGGTCGCCAGACCTAGGCCGGAGGCGCCACCGGTGACGACGGCAACGGCGTCTTTGATCTGCACGGATGCATTCCTTTCGTACTCATCTACGGTCGAGATCTGCTCTCAACCGACTGGTTGGTTGGGACTATACCCAGTCGCGCAGGATGGCCTCGGTGTCGGCTCCGGGAACACCGGGTGGGGTCGGGGTCGACGAAGCGCTGCGCGAGAAGCGGGGTGCGGGGAACGGTTCCAGGTTGTCGCCATTGGCGAAGAACGTCCCGCGCTCGGTGATGTGAGGTTCCGTCTCCACCTCGGCGAAGCTCAGCACGGGCGTCACGCAGGCATCGGTGCCGTTGAACACCTTGGCCCAGTGGTCGCGGTCGTGTGCGGCGAACGCCTCGGTGAACGCAGTCCGGAGCTTTGGCCAGCCGTCGACGTCGTTCTGGTCGGGCAACGTCGCAGGATCGAGGCCGAGCCCCGCGAGCAGTTCCGCGTAGAACTGCGGCTCGATCGATCCGACCGCCACGTACTTTCCGTCGGACGTCTCGTAGGTGTCGTAGTACGGCGCGCCGGTGTCGAGCATGTTGGTACCGCGGACGTCGCTCCACATTCCGGTGGCGCGGAAGCTCCACATCATCTGCATCAGCACGCTCGACCCGTCGACCATCGCGGCGTCGACCACCTGGCCCTTGCCGGAAGTCTGGCGCTCCCACAGCGCGGCCAGGATGCCGACGAGCAGGAACATCGATCCGCCACCGAAGTCGCCTGCCAGGTTCAGCGGCGGCACCGGGCGCTCATCCTTGCGGCCGACGGCGTGCAACAGCCCGTTCAGCGAGATGTAGTTGATGTCGTGACCGGCCTGCAGCGCCCGCGGCCCGTCCTGGCCCCAGCCGGTCATGCGCGCATAGATCAGCCCGCCGTTGACCTTGGCGCAGTCGTCAGGTCCAAGCCCGAGCCGCTCGGTGACACCGGGCCGGAAGCCCTCGATCAGCACATCGGCCTTGGCGAGCAGGCGCAGGATCAGTTCGCGACCCTCGTCGCTCTTGAGGTCGGCCGCCACCGAGCGCCGATTCCGCAGCATCGAATCCCCACTGGGTACGCCCGGACCCTTCCTGGGGCGCTCGACGCGTACGACGTCGGCTCCGAGGTCGCCGAGAATCATCGCTGCGTGTGGCCCCGGGCCGATGCCCGCCAACTCGACGACACGCAATCCCTGTAGTGGTCCAGCCATCTTGCAACGCCCTCCGGTAGTCGACCTGGTTGACCGCCGACATAGCTTACTTGTATAACCAAGTTGATCGACCGCGGGCCTCGGCTCGCCTGACCCTAGGCAGCGAATGACAACGAATCCGCCCGATCTCATGCCCTATCTAGGCATCGACGATCTCACGGTGTCCCTCGATGACGGCGTGCTTTCGGTGACGCTCAACCGCCCGGACAGTCTGAACTCGCTCACGGCGGCGATGCTCGCCACCATCGGTGACACGATCACGCGGGCGGGCGCCGACCCACGCGTGCGGGTGGTTCGGCTCGCGGGGGCGGGTCGCGGATTCAGCTCGGGCGCAGGCATCAGCGAAGCCGACCATGCCAATCCGGGCGCCGCAGGCACCCCCGCCGACGTGCTTGCCGCAGCCAATGCCGCCGTCCGATCGATCGTCGAGCTGCCCAAGCCCGTCGTCGCCGTCGTCCAGGGTCCGGCCGCGGGCGTTGGGGTGTCGTTGGCGTTGGCCTGCGACGTCATCCTGGCCTCCGAGAATGCGTATTTCCTGTTGGCGTTCACCAAGATTGGGCTGATGCCCGACGGTGGCGCATCGGCGTTGGTCGCGGCGGCCATCGGCCGGGTGCGGGCGATGAGGATGGCGCTGCTGGCCGAACGCCTCACTGCTTCGGACGCGTTGGACTTCGGCCTGGTGAGTGCCGTCTACCCGGCCGACGAGCTCGACGCGAAGGTGGACAAGGTCATCGCGACGCTGAAGTCCGGTCCTGCGGTGGCGTTGCGCAAGACCAAGCAGGCCATCAACGCAGCGACGCTGACCGAGCTCGACGGCGCGTTCGAACGCGAGACCGAAGGCCAGTTGACGCTGCTGGCTTCCGACGACTTCCAAGAGGGCACCAAGGCCTTTCAGCAGCGGCGTACGCCGACGTTTTCTGACGACTGACGTGCGCCGGCGCGGGGCGTCACGCAGTCCCAGGCGTCCCACGAGTCACCTCTGCCGGAGACACACCCCCGCTCGAAATGCAGTATCGCCAGTGATACTGCGTACGCCGGTAATGCACAGTCGCGCTTCGATACCCAGGCCTGCGCGACACGCTGGTATCGCCCGCGATACTGCTTTACGGACAGGGGTGTGCTGTCGGAATGCGGCGCAACGATGGCCATCGTGAACAACTACACCTATCGCGCCGAGTGGTGCTCCGATACTGATGCCTATATGGCTCGCTGCCTCGAATTTCCTTTGCACACCGCACGCGCGCCGACAGCCCAGGAAGCGATCCGACTCGTCGAGCTGAGCGTCGCCGAGATCGTCGCCGAATACGTGGAGGACGGCGCTGCCGCCCCGCCCTCGCTGAGCGATCGCCGCTACAGCGGCAAGTTCGTGGTGCGCACCTCGCCTCAACTCCACGCGAAACTGACCATCGAGGCGAGTGAGCAGGGCGTGTCACTGAATCACTGGGTGGTTCAGAAGCTCGCGAGCCGAGCCCCGTCACTTGACGACATCTTCTGACCGGAAAATCATTCGACTCACGCATGGTCGGTCCGCCACCATCGATGGGTGAGTACGCAATTCGACGTCGAACAGCCGGTGGGGTCCGCCGGCGGATGGCGCGTGCTCGCACCCTTCCGCGTCCGCGAATACCGCCTGCTCATCGCGGCGGTATCGATCTCGATCTTCGCCGAGGGCATGTGGTCCGTCGTGATGGCCCTTCAGGTCATCGCGCTCGACAACGACCCCGCGTCGCTGTCGCTGGTCGCGACCTGCCTCGGCATCGGCCTGGTGGCCTTCCTGCTCGTGGGCGGCCTCGCGGCCGACCGGCTCAACCAGCGCAGCATCATCATCGCCGTCGAGACCGTCAACGTCATCGCGGTGTCAACGGTCGCGGTACTGGGTTCGATTGGCACACTGAAGATCTGGCACATGGCCGTCGCCGCGGGCACCCTCGGCATCGCGGCGGCGTTCTTCTTTCCCGCATACAGCGCGCTACTGCCGCGGATACTGCCCGCCGAGCAACTACTGGCCGCCAACGGCGTCGAGGGCACCGTGCGTCCGGTACTTCAGCAGGCCATCGGCCCAGCCGTGGCGGGAATCCTGGTGGGGACGACGATGCCGTCGGTCGGCGCCGTCGTGGTGGCCGTGTTGTTCGCCGTCGGCCTCATCCTGTTGGTAGCAACGCGTCCTGAGGTCAGCGCGTCGACGCGCGACGACGCCCGCGATCGCCCGCACCTGCTGCGCGATCTGCGCGACGGCTGCTCGTTCGTGGTTCGGACGCCGTGGCTGCTGTGGACGTTGTTGTTCGCCAGCATCTTCGTGCTCGTCGTGCTCGGTCCGATCGAGGTGCTGTTGCCGTTCATCGCGCAGCGCCGGTTCGCCGACGGCGCCCGGTCGTACGGCTTCATACTGGCCTGCTTCGGCGTCGGCAGCGCGCTTGGGGCACTTGCGGTTTCGTCGCGACGACTCCCCCGGCGCTATCTGACCGTGATGATGACGATGTGGGGGCTCGGGTCGGCGCCGCTGGTGGTCGTCGGTATCACGTCGTCGTTCCCCACGATGGCGCTGGCCACGTTCGTCATCGGCGTCACCGATGGAGCGGCAGGCGTCATCTGGGGCACGCTGTTGCAGCGTCGGGTGCCTTCGGAACTGTTGGGCCGGGTGTCGAGCCTGGACTTCTTCGTCTCGCTGGCGTTCATGCCGCTTTCGTTCGCCATCGTCGGACCGTTGTCGAAGGTGGTGTCGATGGAACTGATCTTCCTGGTGGCAGGCATCGTGCCGGTGCTGTTGGCGGCCATCGCCGTAATCGCGGCTCGGATGCCGCGCGACGAGCTGGCCAACCCGTTGGATTAGACGCCAAAGATCGGTGGAAGTGCGAGCACCAACACCAGCCCCCAGAAGAAATGGGTGAGCATGGGCGCGAGCACTCCACCGGTCATGCGGCGCTCGTAGGCGCAGATAACGCCGAGTATGACCCCCGCGAAACCCAGCATCGGGTTGCCCGCTGCCGACACCGCGACGGCGTACACGAGCGTCGAAACCACCACCGGATAGCGCTTTCCGAGCGCGGAGTACAACGCCCCGCGAAAGAACAGCTCCTCGGCAACGCCGTTGACGACGGTGATGAACACGACGAGCGCAAGGGGTCCGTAGTTGGCGAACTCCAGCACTTGGACGATGTAGTCGCGCACCGGCGGGATCTCCCGGGCGACCAGTCCGCCAACGACGAACGCGCCGCCCACCAGCAATCCGACGACCGTTCCCGTGATGACGGGACGTCGGCTCCGGGCGCGAAACATCAGGTGGCCCAAATGGATTGGACCCGACGCCCGCGCCCCGAGCGCCCACACCGCGGCCAGCGCCAGCGTGAGCCAGTAGAACGACGCGTTGCCGGGTTTCTGATTCAGCGAGCAGCCGAGCAGCACCGCGCCGACGACGAGCACGATCACGACGACGATGCGCCGACGGATCACGCTCGACCGCGGCTCGTCGTAGTGCTCCGCGCGCGTGCTGACCATGGTCCCGATTTCGGCGAGCAGGCTCATGCGGTCGCGTTCCCTGGCACCAGACCGATCAGGGCGTCGAGGCTCGTACGCACGGCGCCCGCGACCGGTCCTGGCACCAGTCGGAGCAGCCCTAGTGCCGGCTTCACGATCGACGGCGTGACCGACGTTGCCAGCCGGCGCAGGCGCAAGACGTCGCCGCCCGCCCAACACGGATCGGTGTCGGCGAGCTGATGGGGATCGGCCAACCCGTTGACGGGGCGCGGCCTGCCGCCGGACAACGACAGTGCGATCGCTTCGTCGATGCCGAGCAGCCCGCCTGGCGGGTCGGGCACGATGTGCCGTAGCCCGTCGTCGGATGCCGACATCGGATGGTCAAGTGACTCAACGAGATCCGCGGTCAAGCCACCCGGTACCGGCACGATCATCGCGGCCACGCGCGACACCAGCCACATGTCGACGTCAGGCACCGGAACGTTGTGGTGCCACTGCCCCGAGATCCGTGCGTAGGACCGCAGCAGCTCGCCGTACGTCGTCGGCTCGGCTCCGTGAATGTCGTATGCACCCGCAGGCACGCGGTCGCGATCCGCGGCGGCGACGAGGTAGTACAGCACGTCGCGGATCGAGATGGGGTCCATCGGGTTGTCCGCCCACGGCGGCATGGGGAGCACGGGGAAACGATCGCCCATGTACCGCATCAGCTCGAACGACGTCGATCCCGCACCAAGGATCATCGCCGCACCAAGCCACACGACTTCGGGTCCGCCGTCGACGGTCAGGGCGCCTGCGACCTCGGCCCGGCCGGTGAGGTGTTCGGATAACTCGCCGACGTCCGGCACGAAGCCACCGAGATAGACGATCCGCTGGACGCCCGCGTCCCTGGCCGCGACCGCCACGTTCGCCGCGCCGTCGTTGTCAGCATCGCGGTAACCGGGCTGGCCGATGCCGTGGACCAGGTAGTACGCGACGTCGATTGGGCCCGTGACGGCGAGCGCGCTAGCCGCGCTCTCCGCGTCGGCGGCGTCGAGGTACACCGGCGTCACGTCGTCGAACCAGCCGAATTCGGCGAGCCGCCCGACGTCGCGGCTCGCGACGACGACCTCGTGACCCTCGCTCAAGAGCGAGCCGACGAGGCGCGAACCCACATAGCCGGTCGCACCCATCACGAGGATCCGCATGTTGTTCACGGTAGGCATGTACCCGCGCAGCCGCTAATCGATCACAGTGCGGCGCACTAATCGACCGACGTGCGGTGCATCTCGCTCAGGTGCTCGTAGACCTGGGCATTCAAGCGGTTCTGCGCCACTTCGTCGTCAGAGAGCTCGCGACGGACCTTCCCCGGCACCCCCGCGACCAGCGACCGGGGCGGAATGACGGCGCCCTGAGCGACCACCGCGCCCGCCGCGATCAGCGATCCTTCTCCGATGAGGGCGCCGTTGAGCACCACCGCGCCCATGCCGACCAGACATCCGTCCTCGACGGTGCAGCCGTGCAATACGGCGTTGTGGCCAACGCTGACTCCGGCTCCGATGGTGGCCGGGAAGCCCGGATCCACGTGAACGGTGACGTTGTCCTGAAGGTTGGAGCCGTCGCCGATGGTGATCGGTTCGAACTCGGCGCGAAGGACGGTGCCGTACCAGACGCTGGCCTTGGCTCCGAGCATCACGGGACCGAGCACGGTGGCGTTCGGCGCGACCCACGAATCGGCGTGGAGTTCGGGGGCACGGCCATTGATGGCCTTGATCAGGGGCTCGGGCATGGCCGAAATGGTAGCCGCGGGGTCACGTGTAGCCGGTTTGCATTCAACAGCACTATTGCAGTTGACTGCATCTAGTCGTAGTGTGCTCTGGCATGACGACAACGCAGTCGATGGTGACGGTCGAGCAGTTCATGGACGATCCGATCGCGTACTTCCGGGAGTCACTGACTCGGATGCACAGAATTCCGCGCGACGAGTTGGAGCAACTCCAGCGTCAGGCGATGGCCGTTCGGTTCGATCAACATCGCAAGAGCATCGAGCTAGTCGGCAAGCTGGCCGACCGCTTGGGCGTGACGGCCCTTGATGAATTCAACGACGTCGTCCCGCTGTTCTTCTCCCACACCGCCTTCAAGTCCTACCCGGCTGTGCTCATCGACAACAAGCGCTTCGATCTGATGACGAAGTGGCTCGACAAACTGACCAGTCACGACCTGAGCAACGTGGACACCAACGGCTGCAACGGTATCGACGATTGGATCGACCGCCTTGACGAGCAGACCCCGCTTGAGGTCATCACCTCAAGCGGTACGACCGGCACCCTCTCGATCATCCCCAAGGACAAGCACGGTGCGCGCGAAGGTATGCAGCTGTGGAAAATCTGCCTGTTCCAGACATTTGGCGAGGAACCAACATTCGAGCAGTTGAATCCCGCCGTCGAGGTCATCTGGCCCAACTACGCCAAGGGAAAGCTGGGCCACCTCCGCATCGCGAACATGATCAAGCAGGGCTTCACCGGCAACGATGAGCGCAAGTTCCACGCGCTGTACCCGGACGCCATCGACACCGACCTGATGTTCCTGGCATCGAAGATGCGCGCCGCCGCGTCGCGCGGCGAGCTCGACCGGCTGGTGATCGACCCGGCGCTGGCCGCCCGCAAGGACGAGTTCATCGCGATGCAGGCCCGGCAGCCGGAAGACCTCGACAACTTCTTCACCACCATCGCCGAAAAGCTCCGCGGGAAGCGGGTATTCATGATCGGTACCTACGGCCTGATGTACGACGTCGCCAAGGCCGGCCTTGAGCGCGGCATCTCGGGAGTGTTCGCCAAGGACTCCGCGATCCTCACGGGTGGCGGAAACAAGGGCGTCGTACTGCCTGACGACTACATGGACGTGATCCACGAGTTCCTCGGCGTCGACCGCATCCAGGAGGGTTACGGCTTCTCGGAACAGAGTGCGTTCCACTGGGCCTGCAGCGAGGGCCGCTACCACGTTCAACCGTGGGTGATCCCGTTCGTACTCGACCCGGACACCAGCGAACCGCTGCCACGCACGGGGCGGCAGACCGGCCGAGCGGCCGTCTACGACGTGCTGCTCAAAGCACATTGGGGCGGCGTCATCTCCGGCGACGAGGTCACGATCGACTGGGATCTGCACTGCCCATGCGGCCAGACCAGCGTTGCGTTCGAACACGACATCATCCGCTATAGCGAGAAGCAGGGCGTCGACGACGACCGCATCACGTGCGCCGCCACCCACGAGGTGCACAACGAGGCAGTCGATTTCATGAAGGCGTTCGAGTCATGAGCAGCGCGTACACCGTTCCACTTTTCCTGCGCGGCGAGGTCATTACCGACGATCTCGTCCCGTTCGGTACACGCAGTGGCGCAACACAATTCCAAGCGCCCGACATGGCGCGCTACGTCGAGCGGCTGCCGCTGCCGACTCCGATGGCGATGGCCGACCTCAACGACGTCGGGTTCGACGAGATCCTGGACGTGCTCGAGGCACTCGGCAACGCGCTGAGCTTCGACACGAACCCGCATTTGCAAGAGGCGTACGAAGCCGCAGTGCTCGCAAACCCCTTGCCGCCGGAGATGCTGAAGAACAGCTATCGGATTCTGCCGCCACTCTTCTCGCGCACCAACGTGCTCGAGCTCGCCGAGACCCAGGTCGGGCTCGACTACCTCAACGGCTGGGTACCCCACGCGCAGAGCGACGGGCGCCAGTTGCGGGTACGGGCATTCGGATCGCGCGTTGTGCACATACCCGCAGGCAATGGCGGCCTGGTCTCGGCGGTGACGATCCTGCGTTCGGTGATCACGCGATGCGACGCGATCATCAAGGCACCGTCGAACGACCCGCTGACGGCCGTGGCGATCGCCCGCACGCTGGCCGACGTCGCCCCGAACCACCCCATCACCAGACACTTGGCGGTGGCCTACTGGAAGGGTGGCGACGACGCGATCGAGGAACGGCTGTACCGGCCCGAGCATGTCGAAAAGATCGTGGCCTGGGGAGGTTTGGGATCGGTCAAGCACGTCACCCGCTACATCCAGCCGGGCCTGGAGCTGATCGCGCTCGACCCCAAACGCAGCGCGACGATCATCGGGCGAGAAGCATTTGGCGATGACGAAACGATGCGCGAGGTCGCGCGCCGCGCCGCCGTCGACATCGGGGTGGCCAACCAGGAAGGCTGCGCCAATGCCCGCGTCGTCTACGCGCTCACCGGGACCGATCCGGCTGGCATCGCCAATGCCAACAAGCTCGGCGAACTGATCTACGACGAGCTAATGCGGCTGCCCGCATTCGTCAGTACGCCACCGCCGCAGCCGAACCGGGAGCTATACGAACATGTCGAAGCGACGCGGATGACAGAGGACTTCTACCGGGTGATCGGCGGTGAGCGGCGCGAAGGTGCAGTCATCGTGTCGCAGTTCGACTCGCCGGTCGACTACTCCGCGATGCTGTCCGGGCGAGTGGCCAACATCGTGCCGGTCGACAACATCGACAAGGTCACCGAAGCGGTCACCGCCTACACCCAGACGATCGGAATCTATCCAGAGTCGCTGAAACACGAACTGCGCGACACGCTTCCGCTGTTCGGAGCGCAACGACTGACCAGTCTCGGCTATGCCTGCAGCGTACCGATCGCGGCTCCGCAAGACGCGATCGAACCCATGCGCCGGATGTGCAAGTGGATCGTGGAGGAGACCTGCGATCCTGACGTGGTGATCCCACTGTGGCGGCTCGGCGAGCCAGCGGTGCAGCTGTGATGAACTCCCCCACCGCGCTGGCGCTCGTCGATGGCGTCGATCTGACCGGCAAGACCTGCGTCATCACCGGCGCCACGGCCGGGTTGGGGCGCGAATCCGCAAGGGCACTCGCGACGACCGGGGCGCATGTCGTCCTTGCGGGGCGCAGCGCCGCTGCGCTGTCGGAGACGACACGGTGGGTCTGCACTGAGGTTCCCGGTGCCCGGACGTCGAGCGTGCAGCTGGATCTGACGTCGCTGCAAAGCGTTCGTGCTGCTGCCGCGACGATTTCGGACATCACCTCCACGATCCACGTACTGATGAACAACGCAGGGGTGATGTTCACGCCGTTCGGTCGCACGACCGAAGGCTTCGAAATGCAGTTCGGTACAAATCATCTGGGTCATTTCGAACTCAGCAGGCTGCTAGTACCGCAATTGGTTGCGGCCGAGGGGGCCCGGATCGTGAACCTCTCGTCCGACGGGCACCGGCTGAGCGACGTCGACCTCGACGACCCGAACTGGGAGCGCCGCGAATACGACAAGTTTGCCGCATACGGCGCATCCAAGACCGCCAATGTGCTGCACGTGACCGAGCTTGACCGACGCTTGCGCGACCGCGGTGTCCGTGCGTATGCCGTCCACCCCGGCGTGGTCGCCACCTCGCTGGCCCGCCACATGACCCGCGATGACTTCGCTAGCCTGCGCGAACTCGGGCCGACACAGCCGAGCGAGCAGACGATCGACGTACGTCGTGACTTCACCACCGCCGAGTACGGGGCGGCGACCCAGGTGTGGGCGGCGACGAGCCAGGAACTGGCCGACGTCGGGTCCGTGTACCTCGCGGACTGCCGAATTCGCGACGACGTGGCGCCCTACGCAGTCGACGCGACGCACGCGTTGGCCCTTTGGAACCTGTCGGACCAGCTATGCGACAGCAGCACACGTTAGGCTCGCAGCGGTGAACAGGATGGACCGGCGCAAGGTCGAGGTCCGCGACCGGATTCTTGGCGCGGCCTTCGACCTCTTTCTGGTCCAAGGCGTTTCGGCCACCAAGATCGAAGACATCTGCGAGCGCGCCGACGTGGCTAATCGCACGTTCTTCAATCACTTCGCCACCCGGCAGGACATGATGCGCGCGCTCGCCGAACGACGTCTGCTCAACCTCCACGATGTCGTCTTCGATCGGGCATCCGAGCCGATCCCCGCCCGCCTGGTCGGATTGTTCGACGACATCGCCGCTGCACTAGTCGAATCGAGTGACGCCTACCGCGAAGTGATCGGCGAGATGCTGGCTTGCACCGGCAATGGCTTCCAACGCGGGTCCGCGCTTCATGACACGTTTCTCGAACTCGTCAAGGACGGCGTGGCACGTGGAGAGGTCACCGTCCGCCACGACCCGCAGACACTCGCCGACATCATCGTCGGGTCCTTGGTCGGCGGAATCGTCAATTGGACTGTCGACAAGACGTATTCGCTCGAAACTGGCTTGCACGCCTTGGCCGTCGCACTTGCCGATCTGTTGGTAGGAGCCCCCGTCGGCAGCTGACCGATCGTCAAGCGCCTTGATAGACCTTGCGATAACTCGTCGGTGACATCCCGACGCCCTTGCGCAGATGGTGTCGCAGGTTGCCGCCGGAGCCCAGCCCGGAGCGCCTCGCCACCTCGTCGACGGCGAGGTCGCGGAACTCGAGCAACTCACGGGCGTGATCGATCCGGCGGTTGCGCACCCAGGTGCCCGGCGCCTGTCCCGTCTCCTCGCGGAAGCGGCGGTTGAACGTCCGTGGACTCATGTTCGCGTGTCTGGCGAGTCGCTCGACCGTCAGGTCCTCGCCGAGGTGACTCAATGCCCACTCGCGGGTGGCGCCCGTCGAGGCGTCGTCCGCCGTCGGTAGCGGCCGGTCGATGAACTGGGCCTGCCCACCCTCCCGCCACGGCGGCACGACGCAGTACTTCGCGACGGCGTTGGCCACCTGGGCACCGTGATCGGAGCGAATGATGTGCAGACACAAGTCGATTCCGGCGGCGAGCCCGGCGGACGTGAGCACGTCGCCGTCGTCGACGAACAGCACCTTCTCGTCGACCCGAACCTTCGGGTGGAGCCTGCGCAGCGCGTCGGCGTACTTCCAATGGGTGGTGACGCGCCTATCGTCGAGCAGTCCCGCCGCGGCGAGCACGAAGGCCCCCGTGCAGATCGAGACGAGCCGAGTACCCGGCCGGATCGAATCGAGCGCGGCGCGGACGTCCGGCGCCAGCACCCCGTCGTGGCGAGCGGGTGGATACCGCGTGCCGGGGATGACGACGGTGTCGGCAGTGGCGAGCACCTCGGCGCCGGCGGCGGGCACCACGTCGAAGCCGTTGGTCGCCGGGACCCGGTCGTCGGTCAGTCCGCACGTGATCACTTCGTAGAGCGGATCTCCACGCTCGTCCTCTGCGGCGCCCAGGAGCGTCGGGGCGATCGCCGCATCGAAGCCGACGACGGGCGGCAGGAACAGAACGGCGACGCGATGCACGCGTTCATTTTGGCATGTTTTTAACGAATAGTGTCATTCATGCCACTGGTCCGCTGCCCGGTCGACCCGCGATGCTCGTCGGGTGACCGCCGAAGCCGCCACCAGGACTACGCGCGCCCCCCGCCTCCACTGGGCCTGGGTGGTGGCCGCCGTCAGCTTCGTCGCGATCCTCGGTGCCGCGGGCTTCCGCTCGGTGCCCGGCGTCTTCATGAATCCGCTGCACCACGAGTTCGGGTGGTCGCACGGGACGGTCGGGCTCGCGATGTCGGTGAACATGACGCTGTTCGGGCTGACCGCTCCGTTCGCGGCCGCGCTGATGGACCGGCTGGGCGTGCGGCGCGTGCTGTCGGCGGCGCTGCTCTTGATCGCGACGGGTTCGGCACTGTCGCTGACGATGACGGCCAGTTGGCAGCTGGTGGTCTTCTGGGGCGTGCTGGTGGGCGTCGGCACGGGCTCGATCTCGATGGGATTCGTCGCGACCGTGTCGACGCGCTGGTTCGAGCAGCGTCGCGGCCTGGTGACCGGCGTACTGACGGCGGCCAGCGCGACGGGTCAGTTGATCTTCCTGCCAGTCGTCGCCGCCGTGACGACGCAACACGGCTGGCGCTGGGCCGCGCTGATCGTGGCGGCGGCCGCATTGAGCGTGGTGCCGCTCGTCGTCGTGTTCATGCGCGACTACCCGCAGGACAAGGGGCTGACCGCCTACGGGGCCACCACGGCGTCCGTGCCCACGCCGCTGCCGACCGGCAGTTTCCGCGCAGCTTTCGACGGGCTGCGAATCGGCGCCCGCGTACCCGCGTTCTGGTTGCTCGCCGGCAGCTTCGCCATCTGCGGGGCCACCACGAACGGCTTGATCGGAACGCACTTCATCCCAGCGGCCAACGACCACGGCATGCCGAGCACGGTCGCGGCCGGCCTGCTCGCCACGATCGGCGTGCTCGACGTCGCCGGCACCATCTGCTCCGGCTGGCTGACCGACCGCGTCGACCCAAAGCTCCTGCTCGTCGTGTACTACGCGGGCCGTGGCGGCTCGCTGCTCCTGCTGCCGTCGCTGCTCGCCCCTCACACCGAGCCGGGCACCTGGGTATTCGTCATCTTCTACGGGCTCGACTGGGTTGCCACCGTGCCACCGACGATCGTGCTCTGCCGAAACTACTTCGGCACGCGCTCCCCGGTGGTGTTCGGCTGGGTGTTCGCGGCCCATCAGCTTGGCGCTGCCGTTGCCGCCGCTGGCGCCGGTTGGTTACGCGACCTGCAGGGCACCTACGACCTGGCCTTTTACCTGGCCGCGGGGCTGTGTGTGCTTGCCGCGCTGCTTTGCCTGAACGTGCGAAATGTCCAGGTCAGTACCACCTGAACCACGTTGCCAGCCGACCATGGCTTTGCCCATTCGTTATCCCAGCACATACGATTCGTCCGGCGCCGCCTAGATGGTCGGGCTCAGGACGGCGCCCTTGAAACAGTTGAGGAGCAGAACGTGAAGACTCGCACCAGCCGAGCCTTGGGAGTTTCCGCCGCAGTCGCCGCCATCGCCGTATCGGTGCCGATCGCGATCACCGCCCAGGCCGATCCGACGACGCCCCCGGCACCGGTGGTGGCGCAGCCACAAGGCAACTGCGACCCCGTGAAGGCCGAACTGGCCACCGCCGGTCTGGACTTGACGAGCCTCAGCACCATGCCGCTGGGCAAGGCGCTCGCGTCGATCCCATCGCTCAGCACCTTCACCGCGGCCGCCTCCGGCGGATGGAATCCCGAAGTGAACGTCATCCCGGTGCTGGAGAACGGTCCCTACGTGGTGTTCGCCCCGAACAACGACGCGTTCGCCGCCCTGGATCCCGCCCAGGTGGCGAACCTCAAGGCCGATCCGGCTGCGCTCTACAAGCTGGACTACTACCACGCCTTCCTCGGCCTGCTCGGGCCCGGCGACGTCGAAGGCCAGCGCCCGACGCAGCAGGGCAACGAGATCAAGATCAAGGGCAAGGATGGCGACATCAAGGTCAACGACGACACCAAGGTGATCTGCGGTGGCATCCAGGCCAGCAACGCGCGCATCTACATCGTCGACCACGTGCTGAACCCCGACGCTCCGCCCGAGCCGCTCACGCCGAAGACGTCCTTCGACAACACGGGCAAGCCGCTGGCCCCGGCCAGCCCGACGAGCTCGGCCGCACCCGCCCCGGCTGGCTGACCCACCTTCCAGACAGCGATTTCGGCGCGCTTTTCGGGTCTCAACTCCGAAAAGCGC
>NZ_JAPZLB010000014.1:0-181737 GCF_033804635.1 Mycobacterium sp. RTGN4
TAGCGCGCCAGTAGACAACACCAAACCCACCCGGTAGACCTACACCGAGGCCCACCGGGTGGCGGAATTACGTGACGGACACCCCGGGGGAATTACGCGACGGTCGACACCTGACATGCGTTACCGCAGTAGATCTTCTGACTGCGTTTCGAAAGCGGTGACCCACAGCCGCGACACTGTCTCACGCGGACGACGCTACGACTGGCCACCGACAAGAAGTCGTCGCCGAATCGAGCCGAAGTTGGAGCCTCCTATCGGGATTGAACCGATGACATCTCGTTTACAAGACGAGTGCTCTACCACTGAGCTAAGGAGGCCTGCGGCCTGACAGCTTATCGGCTCACTCGTCGACGTCGTAAACCCGCTGCGACGTCACCGGACGCGTCGGTGTCCGCCCACGGGGCCGCCTGCCGGGGAACGGAATCCGGTCGGCGATGTTGCTCAACGGATTGACCACCGCGCTGAGCGTGATGACCGCTTCCCTGAGTGTCTCGATGGTGGGGGCGAGCGCCTCCAGCCCTGGCGCCAGTCGATTGAGGGTGTCAGCAACGTCCGCCAATTGCTCGAGCGGTCCGTTGCGCGCGGTGAGCTTCTCCACAAGGCCGCCCTCGGCGAGCAACCGGTCGGCCAGCCCGTCCTCGGCCAGCAGACGCTCGACCAGGCCATCCTCGTCGAGTAACTGATCGACGAGTCCGCCCGGTTCGATGGCGCGCATCAGCCCGCCGTCCTCCTCGGTCAAACGGTCGAGCACACCACCAGGGGCGGTCAGCCGATCGACCAGACCACCTGGACGCAGTAGCCGGTCGAGCGCGCCGTCGGGTGCAAGCGCGCGGCCCAACGGCTGATCCTCGTCGATCAGCCGTGCCACTCGGTTGGCGCGCACCATGGCGTCGTCGATGCCCAACAGGTGGGCGACGGACCCTGGACCTGCGCCGGAGTCGGTGTCACCCAGCGTGCGCTGAGCCATTCCCAGTGCTCCGGTGGCCACGTTCAAGCCGACGTCGGCGACGGCAAGACCGATGCGCGCCGGGGCGGTCGCTAGGTCGACCAAGGCTTTGCCGAGATTCATCCACCCAGTGTATGGCGCTCGTCACACATCCTCGTGGTCTTGCTGTGCCGCCACTCAGCTGTGATGCTCCTGTGAATAACTCACAGGAAGCTCACAGCCCTCCCGCAGCGCTATTCCAAGTGAATGGGAGGAGATTAGCTGTCATGGCTATGGCTGCACTGCCCGAGAGCGTCCCAGAGGCGCGCGTCCTGGTGGTCGACGACGAAACCAACATCGTCGAACTGCTTTCGGTGAGCTTGAAATTTCAGGGGTTCGAGGTGCACACCGCCTCCAACGGCCCTGCCGCGCTCGACAAGGCGCGCGAGATCAAGCCCGACGCCGTGATCCTCGACGTCATGATGCCGGGGATGGACGGGTTCGGCGTGCTGCGCAGGCTGCGTGCCGACGGCATCGATGCGCCCGCCTTGTTCTTGACCGCGCGAGACACGTTGCAGGACAAGATCACTGGGCTGACGCTCGGCGGCGATGACTACGTGACCAAGCCATTCAGCCTCGAAGAGGTGGTGGCGCGGCTGCGGGTGATCCTGCGCCGCACCGGCCGAGGTGTCGAGGAGCCCCGCACTGCGAAGCTGACGTTTGCCGACATCGAACTCGACGAGGACACCCACGAGGTGTGGAAGGCCGGCGAACCGGTTTCGCTGTCGCCGACCGAATTCACGTTGCTGCGGTACTTCATCATCAACGCAGGCACTGTGCTTTCGAAGCCGAAGATCCTCGACCACGTGTGGCGTTACGACTTCGGCGGCGACGTCAATGTCGTCGAGTCCTACGTGTCCTACCTGCGGCGCAAGATCGACACCGGAGAGAAGCGACTGCTTCACACGCTGCGCGGCGTAGGTTACGTTCTGCGCGAGCCACGGTAGTTTTCGCGAAGTTCGCGAACAATAGGGGTATGGCGAGTACTCGTGGCCGGGGCATACCCCTGCGGGTCGGGCTGGTGGCCGCGACCCTCGTGTTGGTTGCGTGCGGCCTGCTCGCCTCGGGTGTCGCCGTCACCTCGATTCTGCGGCACAGCCTGATCAACCGCGTCGACCAGACGTTGCTCGATGCGTCGCGCGGCTGGGCGCAGGCACCGCGCCGCATGCCGTCCACGCCAGTCGAGGGGCCCAACCCCGCGCGGCCGCCGTCGAACTTCTACGTCCGAGGGATCGACCCGGATGGCCGCATCTGGATGGCCGTCAACGACCGTGAGGCAGAGCCGGCACTGCCAGACGACAACGACGTCGGCCCCGTGCCGGTGACCGTCGGGTCCGTCGACCATTCCGATGTCCAGTGGCGTGCGATGACGGTGCGCGGTGTGCGGGGCGAGCTGACGACCGTGGCGATCGACCTGTCCGACGTGTCGTCGACGGTGCGCGCGCTGGTGTGGTCACAGGTCGGGATCGGCGTCGCGGTGTTGTTGGTGATCGGCGTCGCCGGCTTCGCAGTAGTGCATCGGAGCCTGCGGCCGCTCGTCGAAGTCGAGCAGACTGCGGCCGCGATTGCGGGCGGTGAGCTCGACCGACGGATCCCGCAGCGCGACTCCCGAACCGAGGTGGGTCGGCTTTCGTTGGCGCTCAACGGCATGCTTGCCCAAATCCAGCGTGCGGTCGCCTCGTCGGAGGCATCGGCTGAACACGCCCGCACATCCGAGGACCGCATGCGGCGCTTCATCACCGACGCCAGCCACGAGTTGCGCACCCCGCTGACCACCATCCGCGGATTCGCCGAGTTGTACCGACAAGGCGCCGCACGCGACGTCGAAATGCTGATGAACCGCATCGAGAGCGAATCGCGGCGCATGGGCCTGCTCGTCGAGGACCTACTGCTGCTGGCGCGGCTCGACGCGCAAAGGCCGCTGGAACGGCATCGGGTCGACCTGCTCGCGCTGGCCAGCGACGCCGTCCACGACGCGCAGTCGATCGCGCCGAAGCGTTCGATAACCATGGAGGTGTTCGACGGCCCCGGCACCCCGGAAGTGCTCGGGGACGAGGCCCGGTTGCGGCAGGTGATGGGCAATCTGGTGGCCAATGCCGTGCAACACACCCCCGAGACGGCAGGCATCGCGGTCCGGGTGGGCACCAGGGAGGACGACGCCATCCTCGAGGTCTGCGACCAGGGCCCCGGCATGAGCCAAGACGACGCACACCGCGTCTTCGAGCGCTTCTACCGTGCCGACTCCTCGCGGGCCCGCGCCAGCGGAGGCACCGGCCTGGGCCTGTCGATCGTCGACTCGCTGGTGTTCGCGCACGGCGGCACCGTCAGCGTGACGACGGCTCCGGGGGAGGGGTGCCGGTTCACCGTGCACTTGCCGCGCATCGCCGAAGTGCACGCGCCTGAAGTACCGGCGTCGGTCAATTCGTAATCAATCCAGTTGAGCCAGTGCGGCTTTGATCTTTGCCTGCGCCTCGTCGAGGGATTCCGGCGACGGATTGCGGTCGACGTTCGCGAAGCCGAAGTCGGACAGGTTGCGGGCGGGGAACACGTGCACGTGTAGATGCGGCACCTCGAGTCCGGCGATGATGAGGCCGGACCGCTCCGTGTCGAAGGCCTTGGAGACAGCCTTGCCGATGCGTTGCGAGACCGCCATCACCCGTGCGAACACCGCGGGGTCGACGTCCTGCCAGTTGTCGAGCTCCGCTCGCGGCACCACCAGGGTGTGGCCCTGCGTCATCGGCTCGATCGTCAGGAAGGCGACCACCTCGTCGTCCTCGTAGACGAACCGGCCGGGGATTTGGCGGTTGATGATCATCGTGAACACGGAGGCCATGGAACCGAGCATGCCAGATGGCGCTAACAGCACGTTCCCAGCGCCGGGGCAGATCCGTAGCAGCTAGCTCGGCGACGGTAGACGCCATGACCGAACTGGCGATTTCCAGCCCGGCCCGCGTTGACGGGTGCGCCGGCGTCGCCACGCGCCAATACGTCTTGGACATCGTCATCCCGGTGTACAACGAAGAGCGCGACCTTCCAGGCAGCGTTCGACGACTCCATGAGTTCCTCGCCGCCGAAGTGCCGTATCCGGCGCGAATCACGGTGGCCGACAACGCCAGTACGGACGGCACGCTGGAGGTTGCACGGCGGCTCGCTGACGAGCTCTCCGACGTCGAGGTCATCCACCTGCCCAACAAGGGCCGCGGCGGCGCACTGCAGACGGCGTGGACGACGTCGCCGGCGGCCGTCGTGGCGTACATGGACGTCGATCTCTCGACCGACCTGACCGCGTTGATGCCGCTGGTGGCGCCGTTGATCTCAGGGCACTCCGACGTCGCCATCGGGTCGAGGTTGTCGGCGTCCTCACGGGTGGTGCGCGGGCCCAAGCGTGAATTCGTCTCGCGCAGTTACAACTTGATCCTGCGCGGGTTCCTCGGCGCCCAGTTTTCCGACGCGCAGTGCGGATTCAAGGCCATGCGAGCCGACGTCGCACGACAGTTGTTGCCATTGGTCGCCGACACGGGCTGGTTCTTCGACACCGAGTTGTTGGTGATCGCCGAACGTGCGGGGCTGCGCATCCACGAAGTCCCCGTCGACTGGATCGACGATCCGGACTCGCGCGTCGACGTGGTGGCGACGGCCATCGAAGATCTGAAGGGGTGCTGGCGGGTGGGTCGTGCGCTCGCGACGGGAGCCCTGCCGCTGCGCGAACTGCAGGCGAGCCTCGGTCGTGAGCCACTGGTGCCAGGCGTGCCGCCTGGAATGGTCGGCCAGCTGGTGCGTTTCGGCATCGTGGGCGTCGTCAGCACCATCGCCTACGCGCTGCTCTATCTGCTGTTGCACCCGATGATCGGGGCGCAGGCCGCAAACCTCATCGCGCTGCTGCTCACCGCCATTGCGAATACTGCGGCCAACCGCGCGTTCACCTTTGGCGTGCGTGGGCGCACCGGAGTGGCGCGACATCAGTTGCACGGGCTGCTGGTGTTCGCGTTCGGGTTGGCCATCACCAGCGGCTCGCTGTTCGCGTTGCACCGCTATGACCCAACGGTGAGCAAGGAGTTCGAACTGTCGGTGCTCGTCGTCGCCAACCTGGTCGCCACGTTGGTCAGGTTCATTGCGCTGCGGCGGGTTTTCGGAGTCGGCCGCCGCTAGCGCGGTGGTGGCGGATCCATATCTCCGAGACGGATGTCGCGGACGATTCGCTTCGTAGCGCGGTTCTGATCCGCGACGTCCACGTAGGGTTGGCGCGTGGACTTGCTGCTAGGAATCGACCTCGGCACCGGGAGCACGAAGGGCGTCCTCGTCGACCGAACCGGTGTGGTGCTGGCCTCACAAGCGATCGCCCACTCGATGGAGCTGCCGCGGCCCGGTTGGGCCGAGGTGGACGCCGAGGGCTTGTGGTGGCGTGAGGTGTGCTCGATCAGCGCCGCGCTGACGGCGAAGATGCCCGCGGGCGCATCGCTGGCCGGGATGTGCGTCAGTGGCGTTGGACCCTGCCTCGTCTTGTGTGATGACGACCTGCGGCCACTGCGTGCGGCGATCCTCTACGGCGTCGACACACGGGCCGCCGCCGAGATCGACTCGCTGACCACAGAACTCGGCGAGCAGAACATTCTGGACCGCGCAGGCACGTTGCTGTCGAGTCAAGCCGTCGGCCCGAAGCTGGAGTGGGTGCGCCGCCACGAACCCGACGTCTTCGACAGGGCCACCGGCTGGTACGGCTCGAACTCCTATATCGGCGCCAAGCTGACTGGTGAATACGTGATGGATCACCACACTGCCAGCCAGTGCGCTCCCCTGTATGCGATACGCGAGTTCGAGTGGAATCAGCAATGGGCGCAACGGATTTGCCGACACCTGCCGCTGCCGCGACTGGTATGGCCCGGTGACGTGATCGGCTCCGTCACCGCGGCGGCAGCCGAGGCGACCGGGGTGCCCGTTGGCACTCCGGTGGCAGCAGGCACCGTCGACGCCTACTCCGAGGCGTTCTCGGTCGGCGTGCGCCGGCCGGGGGATCAGATGCTGATGTACGGCTCGACGATGTTCTTGGTGCAGGTCATCGACCAGTTTCACAGCGACCCGGCGTTGTGGACCACGGCGGGTGTCGAACGGGACAGCCTGGCGCTGGCGGCCGGCACGTCTACGGCGGGCGGCCTGATCTCGTGGTTGCAAAACGTCACCGGCGGAGCGTCGTTGGACGAACTGACGGCTGAGGCGCAGAGCGTGCCGCCCGGTAGCGAAGGACTTCTGATCCTGCCGTACCTGGCAGGCGAGCGAACCCCCGTGTTCGACCCGCACGCGCGGGGCATCGTCGCAGGCCTGACCTTGCGGCACGGACGCGGACATCTCGTTCGGGCGGCCTACGAAGGGATTTCGTTCGGCATCCGACAAATTCTCGAGCGCTTCGACGACGCCCACAGCGCCAGTAGGACCGTGGCCGTCGGAGGTGGCCTGCACAGTCCCGTCTGGGCACAGGCGGTCAGCGACATCACCGGGCGGCCGCAACTCGTTCCCGAACAGGCTATCGGCGCCAGCTACGGCGATGCACTGCTTGCCGCGATCGGGGTCGGGTTGGTGCCGCCCGACACGGATTGGACCAAGATCGCTCGCGAAATCATCCCAAACCCGCGCACCTGCGACCTGTATGAGAACTTGTACGCGACGTGGTGTCAGCTGTACCCGGCGACGCGCGATCAGATGCACGCGCTCGCCGAAAGCGAACCCGCGTGGCGTCAGCCCATCGTGTAGCCGCCATCGACGGGAATGTCGACGCCGTTGATCATCGCTGCCGCGTCCGACGCCAGCCACACCACCGCATCCGACACCTCCTGCGGAACGGCGAAGCGCCCCAGCGGGATTCGAGCGAGCATCGGCGCAGCCTTCTCTCGCTCGCCCCAGACCCGTTGGCCCATCTCGGTGAGGACCACCGTGGGGCACACCGAGTTAGCGCGAATGCCGTACCGACCAAGCTCGCGCGCGAGCACCTTGGTCGCCATCACCAGCCCCGCCTTCGATACGCAGTACGCGTAGTGGTCGGGTAGCGGTGCAAGTGCCGCCGCCGACGCCACCGTGACGATGGAGCCGCCGGTGCCTTGGGCGACCATGACGGCGCCGACGGCCGACGCCAGTAGCGCGGGGGCCCGCAAGTTCACGGCGATCGTCTGGTCGAACAACGCCGGATCGGTCTCCAGCACCGGCTGCGGATGCGAGATGCCTGCGTTGTTCACCAGTACGTCGAGGCCGCCGAACGCCTCGGCTGCGAGCCGGGCGAGCTGGTCGGGACCATCCGCGCGTGCGAGATCAACTGCGGCGGTGTGTACTTCGCCACCGAACTCGGACATCAATGCGGCCTTGGCGGCGGCCAACTCACCCTCGTCGCGACCGCTGAGCACCACCTTGGCGCCGGCCGATGCAAACGCTCGTGCGATATCCGCCCCAATGCCCTTGGAGGCACCGGTGATCAGGGCGCGCTTGCCGTCGAGTCGCAGTGCGCCCGCGTAGCGGGGTTCCGCCATCGTCGTCACGATCTCCCTTTCGTGGTCTCGTCACCCTTTCCAAGGCTGGCGAGGATCGCCGTCGCGGTGGCCGGATCCGTGACCAGTTGGTTGAAATAGCCACCGCGCGCGCCGGCGACGATCGACTCGATCTTCTCGTGGCCGACCGCGACCGCGATCGTCACCGGGACGTGGCGCAACGCCTCGAGTTCCAAGGCGATCAGCCGCTCGCGTCCGTCGAAGTCGACTTCGTCACCAGCCCTGTCGTAGAACCGAGAGCACACGTCACCCACCGCCGAGCGCAGTGACGTCGAATCCGTTGGCACGAAACGCGGGATGTCCGACCGCATCAAAGGTGGCGCACCGACGCCCATCAACGCGCAGCGCGCCCGCGGCCAGAGGTGCAGAACACGTTGAATGCTCGGATCCTTCAGTAGCGACGGATAGAGGTCGGGTCCAGGCAGCGCCGGAGCGAACAGGTAGTTCGGCCGACCACCCACCCGGTTGGCGACCAATCGGGTGATCTCGTTGGTCTGGTACCACTCCTCGGGCTGGTCGTTGCCGCCGACGGTCGGCGCCACGAGCACGCCGGGAAGCGAGCTGAGCTCGTACTGCGCCACTTCGTAGACGGTGCGACCAGACGACACCAGCAGTACGTCGCCAGGCAACAGCCCGGCCGCCGACAGCGCGCGACCGACGGCCGGGGCCAGGGTGCCGCCCATCACGTCCACGACCGTCCGACCGGCGCCGGGGTTGGGCAGCGAATGGCTGAGGAACACCGTGGTCAGAGATAGCGCACGAGCAAGCCGGTCGGTCAGATCGCTGGTAGCTACCTCGTCAGGCGGCACCACCTCGATGCGCACGATGCCGCGCCGTTTGGCCTCGGCGAGCAGCCGACTCACCGTCGCCCTACTGGTGCCCAGCCGTGCCGCGACGTCGGCCTGGGTGGCGTCCTCGGTGTAGTAGAGCTTCGCCGCCGTGTACAGCAACGACGCAGGGAACGGGCCCGCGTCGGCCTCCGGCGCGACGCCGTCGACGCCGTTCGGTTCTCCTGGCTGTGCTGACGCTGGCACGTGACGAGTATGGCACCGCACATCTGTGCGGGGTGGATTTTCACTGAACAATTGTTCTGGACATTTGTGCACCAGTTGTTTTACTGTGATCGGAACCACATCGGCAGCGCGCTGTGACGGCCGGTTCACCGACATCGAAGGAGCTCAGATGGCCGACCAAGTCCCGGAGAAGATGCAAGCCGTGGTCTGCCACGGACCGCACGACTACCGACTCGAAGAGGTCGCGGTTCCCGAGCGCAAGCCAGGCGAGGCGCTCATCCGTGTGGAGGCCGTCGGCATCTGCGCAAGCGACTTGAAGTGCTACCACGGCGCGGCCAAGTTCTGGGGTGACGCGAACCGTCCCGCATGGGCCGAGACGATGGTCATCCCCGGCCACGAATTCGTCGGGCGCGTAGTCGAACTCGACGACGCGGCCGCATGTCGATGGGGTATCGCCGTCGGCGACCGCGTGGTATCCGAGCAGATCGTGCCCTGTTGGGAGTGCCGATTCTGTAAGCGGGGTCAGTACCACATGTGTCAGCCACACGATCTCTACGGCTTCAAGCGGCGCACACCGGGCGCGATGGCCAGTTACATGACCTATCCGGTGGAAGCGTTGGTGCACAAGGTCTCCGGCGACATCCCGCCCGCACATGCGGCGTTCGCCGAGCCGCTGTCCTGCTCGCTGCACGCCGTCGAGCGCGGCCAGATCACCTTCGAAGACGTCGTCGTGGTGGCGGGCTGCGGACCCATCGGACTTGGAATGGTCGCAGGCGCACGTGCGAAGAACCCGATGCACGTCATCGCGCTGGACATGGCACCGGAGAAGCTCGAACTGGCGAAGGCGTGTGGCGCCGACATCACGATCAACATCGCCGAGCAGGATGCCGTCAGCCTGATCAAGGAACTCACCGACGGTTACGGTGCCGACGTCTACCTGGAGGGCACCGGCCATCCTTCCGCGGTTCCCCAGGGGCTCAACCTCTTACGCAAGCTCGGCCGCTACGTCGAGTACGGCGTCTTCGGCAGCGACACGTCCGTCGACTGGAGCATCATCAGCGACGACAAGGAGCTCGACGTGCTTGGCGCTCACCTCGGTCCCTACTGCTGGCCCGCGGCGATCAAGATGATCGAGTCCGGGGTGCTGCCGATGGACAAGATCTGCACACATCAGTTGCCGCTCAGCGAGTTTCAGAAGGGCCTCGACCTGGTCGCCAGCGGCCAAGAGTCGGTCAAGGTCTCGTTGATTCCGGCGTGATCAACCGCATCGAAGCGAAGGGCACGAGATGAGTCGAGAACTGTCACGGCGCAACATGCTGGCGGCCATGGGCCTGGCCGGCGCCGCCGCGGCGAGCCTGCCGATCCTGAGTGCCTGTGGCGTTGGCGGAAAGCCGAGCCTGCCCAACGGCGCGTCGGAGGTCAGAGGCGGTTTCGACTGGAAGAAGGCGTCGGGGTCCACCATCAACATCCTTCAGACGCCGCACCCGTACCAGCTGTCCTACCAACCGCTGCTGAAGGAATTCACGGAGCTCACCGGAATCACCGTCAACGTCGATCTGGTGCCCGAGGCCGACTACTTCACCAAGCTCAACACCGAACTCGCGGGCGGTTCCGGCAAGCACGATGCCTTCATGCTCGGCGCGTACTTCATCTGGCAGTACGGACCGCCAGGATGGATCGAGGACCTGAACCCGTGGCTGCAGAACACCGCTGCCACCAACGCCGAGTACGACTTCGAGGACATCTTCGAGGGGTTGCGCACCTCCACCCGCTGGGACTTCACGCTCGGCAACCCGCTGGGCACCGGCGGGCAGTGGGCGATCCCGTGGGGCTTTGAGAACAACGTCGTCGCCTACAACAAGCGGATCTTCGACGAGAAGGGCATCAAGAAACTCCCGGACAAGCTCGACGACTTCATTCAGCTGGCCGTCGACCTGACCGACCGCTCGCAGAACCGGTACGGCATCTCGACGCGCGGTTCCAAGTCCTGGGCAACCATCCACCCGGGCTTCATGACGCAGTACACGCGCGAGGGCGCCGTCGACTACACCTTCAACGGCACCGAACTGATCGCCGAGATGGACAGCGACAAGGCGATCGACTTCACCAAGAAGTGGATCGATATGCAGCACCAAGCGGGCCCTACCTCATGGACGACCTACGACTATCCCAACGCCACAGGTGATCTCGGCGATGGGAAGGCAATGATGGTCTTCGACGCCGACAGCGCCACCTATCCCAAGAACAAGCCGGGCGCGAGTAAGGAGGCAGGCAACCTCGCGTGGTACCCCGGCCCCGCCGGTCCCGACGGCAACTACAAGACCAATCTCTGGACGTGGAGTTGGGCGATGTCGGCGAATAGTCGCAACAAGCTTCCCGCGTGGTTGTTCATGCAATGGGCCACCGGCAAGGAGTCGATGAACAAGGCCGTCGAGGGCGGTACGTATGCCGACCCGGTGCGAAAGTCGGTGTTCGACACCACGTTCAAGCGTGTTGCCGCCGACCAGTTCGGCTACCTCCAGACGTTCGAGACCGTCATCGGATCCTCGCAGATCCAGTTCACCCCGCAGAAGAAGTTCTTCGACACCACGCAGAACTGGGCCGTGGCGCTGCAGGACATCTACGGCGGCGACGATGCGGCCTCCCGCCTGCGCAGCCTCGCCAAGACCAACACCTCCAAGGTCAACCTCTAGGAGCCCTGGCCCATGACCACTCAGACCCCCAAGGCTCCACCGGCGAACACGCCGGAGCAGCCTGCTGCAGTTCAGAAGCGGTCCATGCCCGAGGTGCCGACCTGGCGGCGCAAGCTGCGGCCGTACCTGTTGTCGATCCCCGCCCTGGTGATCGTCATCGGCATCCTCTACCCGTTCTTCGTCGGCGCCTACTACGCGTTCCTGAACTACGCGGCGGTCAACCCCCATCCGCACTTCGTCTGGTTTGACAACTTCAAGTCCGTGCTCGGCGACCAGGTCTTCTGGCAGAGCGTGAAGGTCACCGGCATCTTCGCCGTCGTGGCTACCGCGATCGAGACGACGCTCGGTGTCGGCCTGGCGCTGCTGCTGAACCGGTCGTCGATCATCGGCAAGATCTTCGAGAAGGTCCTGATCCTTCCGCTGATGATCGCGCCCGTCATCGCTGGCGTCATCTGGAAGCTGATGTTCAACCCCCAGTTCGGCATCCTCAATCACATGCTGGGCCTTGGCAATACCTTCGACTGGCTGTCGAGTGCTAATGCGCTGTTCTCGGTGATCCTGGTTGATCTGTGGATCTTCACCCCGTTCGTCGCGATCCTGGTGCTGGCAGGCATCAGGTCGCTGCCGAAGGAACCGTTCGAGGCCTCGGAGGTGGACGGCGCCAGTTGGTTCTACATGTTCCGAAAGTTGATGCTGCCGATGCTGTGGCCGTACATCCTGGTCGCCGTCATCTTCCGCTTCATGGACAACCTGAAGGTGTTCGACCACATCTACGTGCTGACCGCGGGCGGCCCAGGGGTGGCGACGCGCACGCTGCAGATCGGAGCGTTCGAGGACTCGATCATCAACCTCGACTACTCCCGAGGCAGCACCTACATGCTGCTGCTCTGGATCATCGTCTTCATCACCGCGCGCTACCTGGTGAGCGTGCTCGGCAAAGCGCAGCGTCGTGCTGCGGGAGCGGAGTCCTAAGAGCCATGGCACTTTTCAGCAGGCAAGAGCTCCTCCCCGGCCAGAAGCGGGTGTCCGCCGGAGCGGTCACTGCGGACGTCGGCGTGATCATCTGGTTCCTCTTCTCGCTGTTCCCGATCTTCTGGATGCTGATGCTGGCCCTGAAGAACGCCCAGGAGCAGACCACCACCTACTTCTCGTTCAGCCCCACATGGTCGAACTTCGCAACAGTGTTGTCCGACAAAGGCACTCAGATGACGAGCGTCGACTTCAAGACCGCCATGTTGACGAGCCTGCTCAACTGCGGCGGCGCCGTCATCGTGTCCCTGGTGATCGGCATCCCGGCGGCCTACGCGGCAGGGCGCTGGAAGTACAAAGGCAGCAACGACCTGATGTTCCAGATGTTGTCGTTCCGGTTCGCGCCGGAACTGATGGTGATCGTCCCGCTCTTCGTCATCTACAACCAGATCGGGCTCTTCGATACGAAGGTCGGGATGATCTGGGTGCTCCAGCTGGTGACGATGCCGCTGGTGGTCTGGATCCTGCGGTCGTACTTCGAGGACCTTCCCGAGGACCTCGAGCAGGCCGCGCTGCTTGACGGCTACACCCGCACGAGGGCGTTCGTCATGGTGGCGCTGCCGATCGTGCGGCCGGGCATCGCCGCTGCCGCGCTGCTGGCGTTCATCTTCGCCTGGAACAACTACGTGTTCCCGTTGATCCTGGCCGACAGCAATGCGGGCACGGTCACCGTCGCCATCACCAAGTTCCTCGGCGGCGGCGGTCAGGCCTACTACAACCTCACGGCCGCGGCAGCCCTCATCGCTGCGTTGCCACCACTCATCCTCGCGCTGACCATCCAGCGTTACCTGGTGCGAGGCCTGTCATTCGGGGCGGTGAAGGCCTGATGGCCGCAATCTCAGTCGAAGCACTGCGCAAGTCCTACGGTACGACTTCCAATAGAGTCACAGCGCTGGACGGCATCACCGTAGACATCACCGACAACGAGTTCTTCGTGATCCTCGGCCCGAGTGGCGCAGGCAAGACCACGACGCTCAAATCGATTGCGGGACTGGTCGACGTCGATGCCGGGTCGGTACACATCGGCGGAACCGACATGACCCTGGTCGAGCCCTACCACCGCAACGTGGCGATGGCGTTCGAGAGCTATGCGCTGTACCCACAGAAGACGGTCAGCGAGAACCTCGCGTCGCCGCTCAAGTCGGGCCGCACTGGCAAGTACTCCGAGCAGCAGCGCACCGAGCGCATCGATCAGGTGACCACCACGCTGGGAATCAACCACCTGCTCAAGCGTTTTCCGCGCGAGCTGTCAAACGGGCAGCGCCAACGCGTTGCGCTCGGCCGCGTGCTGGTGCGCCCTGCGGACGTCTACCTCCTCGACGAACCGCTTAGCCACCTCGACGCCAAACTGCGCGCCGCGATGCGCGCCGAACTCAAGCAACTGGGCGCGATGTCGAACACCACCACCATCTACGTCACCCACGATTATCAAGAGGCACTCGCCCTCGGCGATCGCATCGCCGTGATGAATCGTGGGAAGTTGGTGCAGATCGGCACACCGGAGGAGATCTGGCGCCAACCCGCGGACACCTTCGTCGCGCGCTCGCTCGGACAGCCGGAGATCAACCTCCTCGACGGTGTCGTCGACGACGGCCGGATCCGGCTCGCAGACGGCTCCCTAGACGTCGCGGTCCCGAGCGGCACCAGCGTCGACCGCGGAGACCGCGTGCGAGTGGGATTGCGGCCCTGCGATCTTCACGTGACCAGCGGTGAGGGTTCGCTCCGAGGCAAGGTGTTGCTCGCCGAGCGACTGGGCCGGAACATCGAGTTGACCGTGGACGTGGGCGGCGCGCAGCTGATCGCGTTGACCTCCGGCAGGCACGGTGTCGGCGAAGGCGACAACGTGACTATGAGGATCGCCGATTCAGACGTCCACGTCTTTGCATCGGGCGATGGAGACACCAATCGACTGGCGGGTTCAGCCGCCGATCGCGGCTCCCTGGAGGCAGCACAGTGACGGTGACAACCAAGCAGGCCCCCGCGACGGGAACTTCGGCTGCCGCGGCCCAGAGCCTGACGCTGACCGACCTCGTGAAGACGTACGCGTCGCGGGGCCGAGATTCCGTCACGGCGGTCAAGGGCATCAATCTGGCCATCGAACCAGGCGAGCTCGTTGCGCTGCTTGGCCCTTCGGGCTGCGGCAAGACGACCACGCTGCGGATGATCGCTGGGCTGGAGACGGTGACGAGCGGCTCGATCAAGATCGGCGACCGCGAGATCTCGCAACTTCCGGCAGCGAAACGGGGGATCGGCGTTGGCTTCGAGAGCTATGCGCTCTATCCGCCGCTGTCGGTCCGCGACAACCTGCTCTACGGGCTCAAGGCACGCAAGGTGAAGGGTGCCGAGGCGATGGTCGCATCGATCAGCGACCGCCTCGAGATGGACGACTTGCTCGACCTGCGGCCGGCCGGTCTTTCCAGTGGCCAGAAGCAGCGGGTGGCCCTTGCGAGGGCGCTGGTCCGCAACCCGCCGGTACTGCTGCTCGACGAGCCACTGAGCCATCTCGACGCGTCGGCTCGGCAGCGGGTTCGCCGCGAGTTGAAGGTGCTCCAGCGCGAATTCGGCTACACCACCATCGTCGTCACCCACGACCAGGTGGAGGCCCTGTCGCTTGCCGACCGGCTCGCGGTCATGGATGCCGGCATCGTCCAGCAGTTCGGCACCCCCGACGAGGTGTTCGACGACCCGGCGAATCTGTTCGTCGCAGGCTTCGTCGGCGAGCCGCAGATCAACGTGTTGCGTGGCACCGCCAAATCGGTCGGTGGGCGAGTGCGCGTCGAGATCGGCCCAGGGCAAGGCCAGCTGGAGACCAGTGTCACCAGTGTGATAGACGGGACCACGGTCATCGTCGGTATCCGCCCGCAGGACTGCGCACTGGCCAGCGACGGGGTTGGAATCCACACCACCGTGGCCTATTTCGAGCATCTCTTGGAATTCGGTCTGGCGACAAGCACGGTTGCCGGGTTGGAGGACGGAATCGTCGTTCAGACCCCTGCGCAGGAGAGCTACGAACCCGAGCAGAAGGTCGTCGTCACCGCGGCACCCGAACGGGTCTACCTGTTCGACGCCGACAGTGGAGCTCGGCTCCGATGACCAAGCTGTTCAACGACTCCGCCCGCTTCACCGAGGACATGCTCATGGGCTTCCTCGATGCCAACAAGCGCTACGTCGCAGGTGTCCCCGGGGGTGTCGTGCGTGCGCGGAAGACGCGGCCGGGCAAGGTGGCGGTCGTCACCGGTGGGGGCTCGGGCCACTACCCGGCCTTCTGTGGCATTGTCGGTGCCGGCTTCGCCGACGGAGCGGTCGTCGGCAACATCTTCACCTCACCGTCGGCCGAGGACGCAGCGTCGGTGGCGCGCGCCGCGCACAGCGATGCGGGTGTTCTGCTGACGACGGGCAACTACGCCGGTGACGTCATGAACTTCACCCTCGCCGTCAATCAGCTCCGTGGTGAAGGCATCGACGCGGAGTACTTCGCCGTCACCGACGACGTGGCGAGCGCCCAACGCGGCGAAGAAGCCAAACGCCGTGGAATCGCTGGTGACTTCACCGTCTTCAAGTGCGCCAGTGCGGCTGCCGAGGAGGGGCTGGACCTCGCGGCCGTGGTGCGGGTGGCCAACGCCGCCAACGATGCGACGCGTACCCTCGGCGTCGCTTTCGACGGTTGCACCATGCCTGGCGCCGACCACCCGCTGTTCACCGTGCCGGAGGGGCACATGGGATTGGGGTTGGGCATCCACGGCGAACCAGGCGTCGCCGACCACCCGATGCCGTCGGCCCACGATTTGGCCGTCACGCTCGTCGACGGGGTGTTGGCGGACAACCCCGATGTCGAATCACGCCGAATCGCAGTGATTTTGAATGGTCTCGGCCGCACCAAGTACGAGGAGCTCTTCGTCGTGTGGGGTACCGTCTCGGAGCTCCTGAAGGAGCGCGGCTACACGGTGGTCGAGCCCGAGGTAGGCGAGCTGGTCACGAGCCTCGACATGGCGGGATGCTCGCTCACCATCATGTGGTTGGACGACGAGCTCGAAAGATATTGGACTGCACCGACCGACACGCCCGCCTACCGCAAGGGCGCTGCCTCCGCCGTCGACGAAGGCGAGGTCCGTACGGACGCGGCCGCCGACGCGGAGTCGGACGCCCGACCGGCACGGGAGCTGTCCGATGACGACGGCCGACGATGCGGCGAGGCCGTCGCGCGTGCCGTCGCGGCACTGGCGGCCATGCTTGCCGACGCCGAGGACGAACTCGGTCGCATCGATGCGGTCGCGGGCGACGGTGATCACGGCCGCGGCATGGTCAAGGGTTCAAGCGCAGCGCGCGACGCGGCCGAGCGTGCCGTTGCGGAGGATGCGGGCCAAGGTTCGGTGCTCGCCGCAGCGGGGAAGGCGTGGGCCGCGAAGGCAGGCGGTACCTCTGGCGTGTTGTGGGGTGCGATGTTGTCGGCGATCGGGGCGCGACTCGGGGATACCGGCCGTCCCGATGCCGCGGCGGTTTCCACAGCAATGCGTGACGGCTACGAGGCGTTGGTTCAACTCGGTGGCGCCTCGCCTGGCGACAAGACGATGCTCGACTCGATGCTGCCGTTCGTCGAGGAATTGGAGCGGCGCGTCGGCGACGGCGAGCAGTGGCAGGACGCCTGGCGGTCTGCCGCCGGCGTCGCCACCGACGCGGCCCTGGGAACCGCCGACCTGAGGCCGAAGGTGGGCCGTGCGCGTCCGCTGGCGGAGCGCAGCGTCGGTACCCCCGACGCAGGTGCCACCTCGCTGGCGATGTGTGCCCACACCGTCGCGGAAAGCCTTGTCGCGAATGCCAAAGGAGACACATAGATGCCGAAGCTCAGGGTGGTCGTCGGCTCCGACGATGCCGGATACGAATACAAGGAAGCGCTCAAGGGCGACCTGCTCTCCGACGATCGCGTCGGTGAGGTCATCGACGTCGGCGTCGGCGCCGACGAGAACACGGCCTACCCGCATGTTGCGGTGGCCGCGGCGCGCATGGTGGCCGACGGTACGGCGGATCGCGCACTGTTGGTGTGCGGCACGGGTTTGGGCGTCGCGATAAGCGCCAACAAGGTGCCAGGTGTCCGCGCCGTGACCGCTCACGACAGCTTCTCCGTCGAGCGGTCGGTGCTGTCGAACAACGCACAAGTGCTGTGCTTCGGCCAGCGCGTCATCGGCCTCGAACTAGCCAGGCGGCTCGCCCGCGATTGGGTGGGATACGAGTTCGATCCGCAGAGCGCCTCGGCGGGCAAGGTCGATGCCATCGGTGATTACGAGCCGGCCACGCGCACCACTGGAGAATGACGGTGACCGACGCGCTGCTCGAATGTAGAGACATCACAAAAGGTTTCGGTGGCGTACCGGTACTTGAAGGCGTCACCCTTCGCCTCGAACCGGGGACAGTGACGGCGCTGGCCGGAGAGAACGGGGCAGGCAAGTCCACGTTGATGAAGATCATCAGCGGGCAGTACAGCGCCGACGGGGGCACCGTCTCGGTGAGCGGCAACCCTCTGACACCCGGGAATCCCCGCGATGCCGTCCGCCACGGGGTGGCCATCGTTCCCCAGGAGCTGGCTTCCATCGAGGATATGACGGTCTACGAAAACCTCTTCGTCGGAAGGGAACTGCGCCGCGGACCATTTCTGAACCGGCGCGCGATGATTGCCGAGGCTCGCGAGACGTTGGGGTTGTTCGACGTCGTGATCTCGCCGACCGCACGGATGGGCAGCCTCCCCGTCGGGCTTCGGCAGATCGTCGAGATCGTCAAGGCCGCCCGCACTGGCGCGCGCGTCGTGATGCTCGACGAGCCCACGTCGGCAATCTCCGAACGCGAGATCGAAGGGCTGTACGGCATCGTGCGCCGCCTGCGTGACCATGGGGTGGCGATGGTCTACACCACGCACAAAATGGCCGAGATCCGGGCCATCGCCGACAGGGTGGTGGTGCTGCGCGACGGTGGACTGATCCTGGACAGCCCGATCGCTGACGTATCGGACGACGAGATCGTCACCGCGATGATCGGCCGTGAACTCGGCACGCTGTTCCCGCAGCGCCCGCGACCAGGCACCGACACCGTCCTCGAGGTGCGTGAGTTGCATGTCCAGGGCGCGGAGCGCCCGGTCTCGTTCTCTGTGCGCGCCGGCGAGATCGTCGGCCTGGCCGGACTGGTCGGCGCGGGCCGAACCGAACTGCTCGAGTCGATCTTCGGGGCCCACACCACGATCGCAGGCGGCGTCACGGTGCGCGGACGGCTGGTCAAGCGAAATCAGCCCGCCGCGGCGATCAGCGCGGGAATGGCGATGGTGCCAGAAGATCGCAAACTCTCCGGCGTGGTGCTGTCGATGAGCGTGCTGGACAACGGATCACTTCCACGCCTATCCACTTTCTCCTTTGCCGGTTGGTTACGGGGGAAGACGCGCACGAAGGCGGTCTCCGACGTGATGTCGTCGGTGCGACTGCGTAGCCGCGGGCTCGGTCAAGAAGTCGGCACGCTCTCCGGCGGCAATCAGCAGAAGGTGGTGTTGGCGCGGTGGTTGATCGGCGAAGTCAACGTGCTGCTTCTGGATGAACCCACCCGCGGGGTCGACGTCGGCGCCCGCAGCGAGATCTACCGCATCGTTGCCGATTTCGCGGCGCAAGGAATGGCGGTGGTGATGGCGTCCTCGGACATGCTCGAGATCGTCGGACTGTCCCACCGGGCCTTCGTCATGCGCCGCGGCGCGTTCGTCGGCGAACTCGATCGCGACGCACTCGACCATCCAGAGGTTCAGGAGTCTGTCTTCCGCCTTGCCACCGCGCTCGATGCCAAGACGGCAGAGCCCACAGAAGAGAAGGCCTCGTGACCGCAGAACTCACCGAAAGCGATCGGCCAGCAGAGGCGAGTCACATCGTCGCGTCACCGGTCTCCGGCGAACCGGTCAAGCTGTTCTCTAGGCAATGGATCTCGGCCATCCTCCTGCGCTATTCCATGGTGATCGTCGTCCTGCTCGTCATCGCGTACTTCAGTTACCGCAGTGCGCGTTTTGCCACACCTGACAACCTCATCACCATCCTGGTGGCAGCAGCCCCATTCGCACTGATCGCGCTCGGTCAGACGCTGGTCATCCTGACCGGCGGCATCGACCTCTCAGTCGGCAGCGTGATCGCCGTGTCGGCCATGGCGGGCGCCGCCACCGCCAAGTCCAATCCCGGCCAGGTGTGGATGACCGTCCTGGTGGCCATGATTGTCGGGCTGGGAGTGGGGGCGGTGAACGGAATCCTGGTGTCGCGCATCAATGTTCCACCGTTCATCGCGACGTTGGGCACCCTCACCGCAGGCTCTGGCCTGGCCTACGTGATTGGAGGCGGCGCGCCCATCAACGGGCTGCCCGCGGAGTTCGGTTCCATCGCCAACACCAAGATGCTCGGCTTGCAGATTCCGGTGCTGCTGATGATCGCAGGCATCATCGCGCTGGCTGTCATCATGAAGCGCACCACCTACGGTTTGCGCGTCTACGCCGTCGGCGGCAACCGCAACGCCGCCGAGATCGCAGGCATCAACGCAAAGAACGTGCTGTTCAGCGTCTACGCGATTTCGGGTCTGCTCGCCGGTATCTCCGGGGTGATGCTCGCATCACGCGTCATCTCGGGGCCGCCGAATCTGGGTCAGGGATACGAACTCGACGCCATCGCGGCCGTCGTCATCGGTGGCGCAAGTCTCATGGGTGGCCGCGGAAGCATATGGGGAACCGCGTTGGGCCTCTTCATGATCATGACGTTGAACAACGGCCTCGACATCCTCGTGGTGCCCGCGTACTGGCAGGACGTCATCAAGGGAGTGCTCATCGTCGCGGCGGTCGCCGTCGACGTGTGGTCCACCAGGAGGCGGACCTGACCGCGGAGGAACGGTCCGGTGCCGCAGAAGTATTCAGATTTCCCACCAGAAAGAGAGAACCGATGAGATTCCACACCAAGATCGTGGCCGTCGCCTCGTCGGCCGCGTTGGGCCTTGGCCTGACCGCCTGCGGTGCAGGCGACACCACGGCCAACAAGGACACCAAACGCATCGGCGTCACGGTGTATGACATGAGCTCGTTCATCACTGCGGGCAAAGAGGGTATGGACCAATACGCCAAGGACAACAACATCGAGCTGGTGTGGAACTCAGCCAACCTCGACGTCTCCACCCAGGCCAGCCAGGTCGACTCGATGATCAACCAGGGTGTCGACGCCATCATCGTCGTTCCGGTGCAGGCGGATTCGCTCGGACCGCAGGTGGCTTCGGCCAAGGCCAAGGGAATCCCGCTGGTTCCGGTGAATGCGGCACTCAACAGCAAGGACATCGCGGGCAACGTCCAGCCCGACGACGTCGCCGCGGGTCAGCAGGAGATGCAGATGATGGCTGACCGGCTCGGCGGTAGGGGCAACATCGTGATTTTGCAGGGCCCGCTCGGACAGTCCGGTGAGATCGACCGCACCAAGGGTATCGAGCAGGTGCTCGCCAAGTATCCAGATATCAAGGTGCTCGCCAAGGACACCGCTAACTGGAAGCGCGACGAGGCCGTCAACAAGATGAAGAACTGGATCTCGGGCTTCGGACCCCAGATCAACGCCGTCGTCGCCGAGAACGACGACATGGGCCTCGGTGCCCTGCAGGCGCTCAAGGAATCAAGTCGCACGGACGTGCCGATCGTCGGGATCGACGGTATTGAGGACGGCCTCAACGCGGTCAAGAGCGGGGAGTTCATCGGTACTTCACTGCAGAACGGCACGGTCGAACTGTCCGCAGGGCTAGCCGTCGCCAACGCGTTGGCCAAGAAGGAACAGGTCAACACCGACCCCGTGTACATCATGCCTGCCATCACCAAGGCGAACGTCGACGTCGCAATCCAGCACGTCGTGACCGAGCGTCAGAAGTTCCTCGACGGCCTCAGTGCGCTGACCGCCGCGAACCTCAAGACCGGCGACATCGCCTACGAGGGCATCCCAGGTCAGAAGCAGCCATGACTGGAGCGTTGTAATGTCCTTGGGCAGCCTCGATTTCGACTTTGGGTTAGAGAGCAAGTTCGCCGTGGTGACCGGCGGAGCCGCCGGCATCGGGGCGGCCATCGCCGCGGCCTACGCCGCGAAGGGGGCTCGCGTCGCGGTCGTGGATCGCGACGAGGCCGGTGCGGCTCGAGCGGCTGACGGACTCGCCACAGAAAGCCAGGGCTTCCATTGCGACGTCGCCGATGCTGATTCGGTGCGAGGCACCGTCGACGCGGTGCTGGACGCGTTCGGGCGGATCGACATCCTGGTGAACAGCGCAGGCGTCGTGCAACTCGCTCCTGCCGAGGAGCTGTCGGAGAGGGCGTGGGACACCACCATGAACGTGAACCTCAAGGGCACGTTCCTGATGTGTCAAGCCGTCGGAACGTCGATGCTTCGGGCGGGTAGCGGGGTCATCGTCAACATGGCTTCGCAGGCCGCCACCGTCGCGCTCGACCAGCACGTGGCCTACTGTGCGTCGAAGTTCGGCGTGGTGGGAATGTCGAAGGTGCTGGCTGCCGAATGGGGTCCGCGCGGTGTGCGCGTCAACACGATCTCACCGACAGTGGTGCTCACCGAACTCGGCCGCAAGGCGTGGGACGGCCCGCACGGCGAAGCGCTCAAGAAACTGATCCCGATCGGGCGATTCGCCTATCCGGACGAAATCGCCGCGGCGGCAATATATTTGGCGGCTGACGCTTCGGCCATGGTCAACGGGGCCGACCTGATGATCGATGGCGGCTACACGATCAAGTAGGCATTCGGCGGTGGGTGCTGGGGCCGCTAGCCCCCGTGAATGAACCCGTCGAGTTCGTCGAGCGACCACGGCGGCGAGCCCTGGTGATCGCGATACGCGAGGATGTCTGGCGTGGCGCGAGCGAAGCGACCGACGAATCCACCTGCCGCCACGAATATTTGGCCGGTGACGTCCTTGGCGCGGTCGCTGACCAGATAGGCGTACGTCGGCGCGACGTACTCCGCTGGCGGGGCGTCGAGCGCGACGTCTGCGCTCGCCTGGTCGAGAATGCCACGGCGGGTTAGCTCGGCGATCTGCGCCTCGTAGTCGGGACCAGTCGAGATCCGCGTCTTGGCGCCCGGGCACACGACGTTCGCGCGGACGCCATGCTCACGAAGCTCGGCGGCGATCGCCAGCGTGAGGCCGTTGACGGCGCCCTTGCCCGCGGGGTAGCGGTGCCGCCGTAGTCGCCGAGGAACGCGAACGAACTGGTGTTGACGATCGCCCCGCCGCCCTGCGCGACCATCTTCGGCGCTGCGGCGCGGCAGGTTTCGAACGTCGTGCCGAGGTGTGCATCGAGTAGGTCGCGGAACTGTGCGGAGCTCACCGTGAGTATCGACGAGCCCGCTGGTTCTGGGGTGCCCGCACAGTTGACCAGGATGTCGATGCGGCCGAATTCGGTTGTGCAGCAGTCGATCAGTGCATCGGCGATGGCAGGGTCGGCCGGGGAGCCCGGAAACCCGATCGAACTGCCACCGATGCGCCCGACGGCCGCGTCCACCGCGGCCGGGTCACGACCATTGACGACGACGTTGGCGCCAATGGCCGCAAGTTTTTCGGCGACCGTGAGCCCGATCCCGCGGGATCCGCCGACAACGACAGCGCCGCGGCCGGCCAGCTCACTCCTCAGCTGGACTCCTCCTGCGCGAACTCCATCGCATCCATGTTCCAGTAGCCGCGAAGGTTGGTGATCAAGCCCTCGTCGTTCACGCGGTAGGTGAACGCGCCACGCACCGTGGCCGTGAAGCCGTTCGGGAACTTGGTGCGCAGCACCAGGATGTACGCGATCTCGGTCGGCGAGCTGGACGTGAACGTCTGCTCGCGCGTGACCGTCAACTCGTTGGGCCCGATGTTCGCGTCGTAGAACGCGGCGAGCGCTTCCTTGCCGCGCACGCCGGTGCCGTCGGGGTTGGTGACGGCCTCGCCGATCGGATCCTCGACCAGGATGTCGTCGGCCATCAGGGCCAGCCAGCCCTCGCGGTCGCCCGTCTGAACGCAGCGCCAAGAGGCCTCCGACGCCGCCACCACGGGCGACTGCTGCGCCGTATCGATCGACACCCGTTTACCTGTCGGCGTCGGTGTAACGGATGACGCCGCGGATGTTGCGCCCCTCCAGCATGTCCTTGTAGCCGTCGTTGATCTGCTCCAGCTTGTACTGCCGGGTGATCATGTCGTCGAGGTTGAGCCTGCCGGCCTTGTACATCGACAGCAGCTGAGGAATGTCGAAGTGGGGGTTTCCGCCGCCAAAGATGGTGCCCTGGATGCGCTTCTGCATCAGAGTCAGCATGGCCAAGTTCAACGACACGTTGTTGTCGAGCAGGCTGCCGATGGCGGTCAGCACGGTGGTGCCGCCCTTGGCCGTGAGTCCGACGTAGGTGTCGACGTCAGCGCCCTTCAGCTCGCCGACGGTCACGATGACCTGCTTGGCCATTAGCCCGTGGGTGACCTCGGCGATACCCGCGGCAGCGGATTCCGCGTCCGGGTAAGCGTGAGTGGCACCGAACTTCAGCGCCGCATCGCGCTTCCAGTCCACGGGCTCGATGACGAAGAGGTTCCTGGCACCGGCGTTGGCCGCGCCCTGGACGGCCGACATGCCGACACCGCCGACACCGATCACCAGGACGTCGTCGCCCGGGCGGATGTCGCCGGCCTTCACGGCCGAGCCGTAGCCCGTCGTCACGCCGCAGCCCACCAGGCAGGCGACCTCGAACGGGATGGACGGATCGATCTTCACCACGGAACTCTTGTGCACCACCATGTAGGGGCTGAAGGTGCCCAGCAGCGTCATCGGGAAGACGGGCTGGCCCTTGGCCGTGATGCGGTGGGTGTTGTCGGAGACGGCCAGGCCGCCGAGCAGACCCGCGCCGAGATCGCAGAGGTTGCGCAGGCCGGCCTGACACGACGGACATTCGCCACAGGACGGGATGAACGACAGCACGACGTGGTCGCCAACGGCGATGTTGTCGACGCCAGGGCCGACCTCGGTGACGATGCCCGCGCCCTCGTGACCACCGAGTACCGGGAAGCCGAACATCGGAATGTCACCTGTTACAAGATGGTGGTCGGAGTGGCACATGCCCGACGCTTCCATCTGGATTTTGACCTCGTCTTTGACGGGATCGCCGATTTCGATCTCCTCGATCGACCACGGCTGGTTGAACTCCCAGATGAGCGCACCCTTGGTCTTCATCTCTATGAGCCTTCCGCTAGAGCCAGTAAAGCCAGACTAGAGCCATTAGTTAGGTGCGTCACAAGCACCCCCAAGCAACCGCTTGGCCGGGAGCTCACCAGATCGGGACGGGGGCCTGGCCGAGTGGGTAGTAGCCGGGTAGCTGCTCGCCCGCGACGCTGCGCTCGATGCGCCTCTGCATGCCGTCGGACAGATCGCCTGACCCGATGAGCTTGCCGAACATGTAGGCGACGTGGCCGAAGTCGAAGAAGTCGCGCTGCCACTCGATGAGGAGCTGATCGTTAAGCCGGAACCAGCTGCCGCCGATGCCGTAGATCTCGTCCTGGGTGCCGTCACCCTTCTTGACGATCTGCTTCCAGAATCCGACGATCTCGCCCTGCTTCTCGTCGACCAGGACCTTCTGGTACTCGTAGACCCAGTTGTCGAGGCCTTCCATCTCCAACCCGAGGGCGACGTCGCGGATCTCTTCCTTGCCGACGCACATGACGTCTTCCTTCGGCCCGATGTTCCAGCCGTAGGTGGCGTCGTCGGTGTAGAAGTCGGCCAAGTTCTTCCAGTCGCCTGCCGCCTCGGAGTCCTTGTTGGCCTGCAGCCAGCGTGAGACCCAGTCGTCGAGTGCTTCGCGTGACGCCATTGTCAATCCTTCTCTCGGATGGATATTGCTTGGGTGGGACACATATCGACCGCCCGCTCGACGTCCTCGCGGATGTCGTCGGGTGGCTCGGCGTCGAGGATCTCGACGACACCGCGTTTAGGGACGGCGAACACGTCCGGGGCCTCCAACTCGCACATGGCGTGGCCCTGACACAGGTCCTCGTCGAGTTCGACGCGATAGCAGCCCATGACGATTGCTACTTGGCCCGCTTGCGGTAGCGCACCTTCGCCGGCTGAGCCAGCTGCACGACCATCTTGGAGTGGTCGTTCCGGTAGCTGTCGGCCGGCTGCGCCATCTCGAACTCGTACTCGCGCAGCAACACCGAGAAGATCGCCTTGATCTGCATCTGGGCGAACGCCGCCCCGACGCAGCGGTGCTTGCCTGCGCCGAAGGGAATCCACGTCCAGCGGTTGGCCAGATCCTCCTGCCGCGGCTTCAAGTAGCGGTCGGGGTTGAAGTCGTCGGGGTCGGGGAAGTCCTCCGGAATTCGGTTCGAGATCGCCGGCGACGCTGCGACGAAGTCGCCCTCGTGGATCGGGAAGCCCTGAACCTCGAACTCGCCCTGCGCGACGCGCATCAGGATGATCAGCGGCGGGTGCAGCCGCAACGTCTCCTTGACGACGTTGTCCAGCTTCGGAATCTGGCGCAGCGCATGGAAACTGACCTCCTGCCCGTCCGCGTAGAGCTCCTCGAGCTCAGCCAGCACCTCGGAGTAGACCTCGGGGTGTCGAATCAACTCGATCAACGTCCACGACGAGGTGCCCGAGCTGGTGTGGTGTCCCGCGAACATCAGCGAGATGAACATGCCCGTGACCTCGTTGGCCGTGAAGCGGTGGTTGCCCTCGTCGTCCTTGATCGAGACCAGCACGTCGAGCAGGTCGCGATCCTCTTTGCCCTTGGGCGGGTTGGCGATGCGACCATCCATGATCTCCTGAACCAGCGCAACGAGTTTGACGCGCGACTCGTCGCGGATGCGGAAGCTCTCGATGTCGAGGTACGGGTCGACGTAGCACAGGGGGTCGGTTCCGCGTTCCAGTTGGTGGTAGTACTCGGCGAACCTACTGTCGAGTTGCTCGCGGAACTTCAGCCCGATGAGACAGGCCGTCGAGGTGTAGATGGTCAACTCGGAGAAGAAGTCGAGCAGTTCGATCTCGCCCTCGTCGCCCCAGTCGGCGATGATCTTCTTGACCTCGTTCTCGATGGTCGCAGCGTGACCCTTCATCTGCTCGCCGCGCAATGCGGTGTTGTGCAGCATCTCAGCCCGGCGCTCGGGGTCGGCGTCGAACACCACGCCCTCACCGAAGATCGGCGTCATGAAGGGGTAGGCCTCGGCCTGGTTGAGCTCAGCGTCGGTCGAGCGGAAGAAGAACTCGTTGGCCTCCGACCCGGACAGCATGACGACCTGTTTGTCGACCAGTTGGAACCAGCCGACGTCACCGCACTCTTCGCGAATGCGGTGCATCAAACCGATTGGGTCCGTTCGGAATTCCTCGAGGTGGCCGTATTCCTCTTCGCCACCTGATACGCGGGGCACGATTGCTGCGGTCATGACGACAGGTTCTCCTCGTTCAGAATCAACTTCTGGCGCTCGGCGGGATCGCTGGCCAATGGTGCTTCTGGCTGAAGTTCCATGTTCGCGATGAACCCGCCGCGCGGCGTCTCCGCGACGAATGTGATGGCGCGCGCCAGATCGGCGGCCCGCAGGAAGTAGTCGTGCCTGGCCTGGCCCCATTTGGCCCAGTCCTCCAACGCCGGGCCGATCAACTCGGCGGGCAGGCTCCAGCCCATCGACGTCTTCGTCGGGCCGGGGTGCACGATCGACGCGCGCACGCCGGTGCCCTCGAGTTCCATCTGGTAGTTGGTCACCATGGCGACCAGTGCGGCCTTGGCGGCGCCGTAGGCGCCCATGTGTGGGCGCTGCCGTAGCGCGACGTCCGAGCCGACGAAGATGAGGTCGCCGCGCTGGCGTTCGAGCATGCCCGGCAGCACCGCGCTGGCCAGCCGGTTGGCGCCGACCAGATGGATCTGCAGTTGCGAGTTGAAGTCCTCGGTGGTGATCTCGGCGAGCTTGCCGAAGTAGGTGTCCCCGGCGCCTGCGACCAGCACCTCGATCTCACCGAGCGCGTCAACGGCGTTGGCCACGAACGACTTCACCGAGTTGGGGTCGGTGACGTCGAGGTGGAATCCGACGGCCTCACCGCCCTCGGCGTTGATCTTGCCGACGATGTCGTCGAGTTTCTCCACCCGCCGGGCGCCAAGTGCGACGGGAAACCCGCGGGCGGCGAGTTCGATGGCAGTGGCCTCACCGATGCCGGCGGACGCTCCGGCGACGATGGCCGGCCTGCGGTCGGGGAGCGGGGCGAAACGGGGCATCTATCGAGCCTTCACGTTGATAGGGAGATGGGCGAAGCCGCGGACGCTGCTGGAGTGGACCCGAACGGAGTTCGCCTCGTCCACCTCGTAGCCGCTGATGCGTTTGAACAGCTCCGTCAGTGCGACCTGGGCTTCCATCCTGGCCAGGTGAGCGCCAAGGCAGAAGTGGGCGCCGCTGCCGAAACTCAGCAGTTTGGAACCGATTTCACGGTCGATACGGTAGTCGTCGGGGTTTTCGAACACGCGATCATCGCGGTTGCCCGAGCCGGGCAGCAGCAACAACACGTCGCCTTCGGGAATCACGGTGTCGTACAGCGTCATGTCCGCGGACACGGCGCGGGCCAGGATCTGGCTGGACGTGTCGTAGCGCAACGTCTCCTCGACCCATGGCTTGACCAACGAATGGTCGTCGAAGACCGGGGCCAGTTGGTCGGGATTCTTGAAGCCCCAAAAGGCGGCGTTGGCAAGGAGTTTGGTGGTGGTCTCGTTGCCAGCCACGACCATCAGGAACAGGAACGCGATGATCTCCTCGTCGGTCAGCCTGTCGCCGTCGATTTCGGCTTCCACCAACGCTGAGGTGAGGTCGTCGGTGAGGTTCGCTCGGCGTTGGTTGACCATGTCGGCGTAGTAGACCATCAGGTCGGCCGACGCTTGGATGGCCTCGGCGGGCACGTCCTTGACGCCGTCGTCGCGGTGCATCACGCCGTCGGCGAGCGCGCGAATGCGAACGCGGTCATCCTTTGGCACGCCCATCAATTCCGAGATGACGTCCATGGGCAACTTGCCAGCGAAGTCATCCACGTAGTCGAACGCCTCCGACTGCAACGCGGCGTCGAGGTGTTCCACCGCGATCTCGGTGACACGCGACTCGAGTTCACGAATTCGCCTGGGCGTGAACCCCTTCGAGACCAGCGTGCGCAGCCTCAGGTGCCCGGGATCGTCGAGCGCGAGGAACGACATCACCCGGTGCGCATGCTCGTTGCGGGATATCGGGTCGAGCGAGACGCCGTGCTTGTTGGACAGCGTGGTGCTGTTGCGGAAGCCCTGCACGACGTCCGTGTGCCGCGACAACGCCCAGAACTTCTGCTCTTCGTTGTGGTACAGCGGGGCCTCGTCGCGCAGCCGCTTGTAGTACGGATAGGGGTCTTCGTGGAAGTCGTAGTCGTACGGGTCCAGCAGCACGTCGGACACTGTCACTTGTCTTCTCCGAGGATGAGGCCGACCACGTAGCTCAGTCGGTCAGCGATCTGGTGGTAAGTGAAGGCGCCGCTGCCTGCGTTGACGAGCGCGCCGAAGAACGTCATCTCCAACGCCGAGACCACGCGCGGGTCGCATTCGGGGCCCGCGGCCGACCTGATGCGGCGGTGGATCTCGGCGCCGATGCGGTCGCGGACTCGCCGCACGGTCGGATCGGTGCCTGACATCAGCGCGGTGGTGCAGGCCGCCGCCACCTCGGGCTCGTCGGCGACCACCAGCGCGAGGCTCCGTAGGGCCTGTTCGACCCGGCTGGGCATCGGTTCGTTGACGTCGGTGAAGTACGGCACCTGGCCCATCAGGTCGAGATAGACCTCGGCGATCAGGTGGTTCTTCGACGAGAAGTAGGTGTACGCCGTCGCTGGTGCGACCTTCGCCCTCGCGGCCACGGCCCGGACCGTCAGGTCGGCGTAGGAGGATTCCCGCAGCATCTCCATTCCCGCGGTGAGTACCTTGCGAAAGGTCTCCTCCTGCCTGCGGTTGCGCGGCGGCTCCCCTGGGTCGGCCGCGGCCAACTCGGTGACGGCTACCACTGCATCGCTGGACACATGTCCAAGTTATCTGACGCCGCGGCACTAAGGCAAGCCGATTGGATAAAATAGCAGTACAACGCGCATGTTAGTAGATCGATTCGAGCCCTTCAGTGTTGCACCCTTGCAACACGCAGGCCTCTGAGACTATGGTTCGACTGAACGTAGCCGGACAGCTGTCCAGGCATTTATACCAAGATTTGGCACATAGGAGTTTTGATGGCGCTACTGGGTGATCGCGAGAGCCGACTGCTCATCGACGGAAAGTTGGTGGCAGGCAGTGGGGGCACGTTCGGCACCATCAACCCGGCCACCGAGGAGACGCTCGGTGTCGCAGCCGACGCCACTGCTGCCGACATGGACGCTGCGATCGGCGCCGCGCGCCGGGCGTTCGACGAGACCGACTGGTCGACGAACGTCGAGTTGCGGGTTCGCGGCATCCGTCAGCTGCAGCAGGCCATGCGCGACCACATAGAAGAGTTGCGGGAGTTGACGATCTCCGAGGTCGGTGCCCCGGTGATGCTGACGTCGATGGCGCAACTCGAAGGACCCGTCGAGGACCTCAGTTTCTGCGCCGACACCGCGGAGTCCTATCAGTGGATTACCGACTTCGGCATCGCGGCGCCGATGGGCATCAAGACGCACCGGACGATCGCGCGCGAGGCCGTCGGCGTCGTCGGAGCCATCACGCCGTGGAACTTCCCGCATCAGATCAACCTCGCCAAGTTGGGTCCTGCGTTGGCGGCGGGCAACACCGTCGTGCTGAAGCCGGCCCCCGACACCCCGTGGTGCGCAGCGGTGCTCGGCGAGCTCATCCTGAACCACACCGACATTCCCGCGGGTGTCATCAACATCATTACGTCCAACGACCACGCCGTCGGCGCGCTGCTGTCGAAGGACCCGCGCGTCGACATGGTGTCGTTCACCGGGTCGACGAACACGGGTCGCGCGGTGATGTCCGACGGTTCGGCGACGCTCAAGAAGGTCTTCCTCGAACTCGGCGGCAAGTCGGCGTTCCTGGTGCTCGACGACGCGGATCTCGCTGGTGCGTGCTCGATGTCGGCATTCACGGCCTCGATGCACGCGGGCCAGGGGTGCGCTATCACCACGCGGCTGGTGGTGCCACGTGCCCGCTACGACGAGGCCGTCGAAGCAGCCGCGGGCACCATGGCGGGCCTGAAGCCCGGCGACCCGACCGACGCGGGCACCATCTGCGGCCCGGTGATCTCGGCCCGACAGCGCGACCGCATCCAGGGCTACCTGGACTCGGCGATCGCCGAGGGCGGCAAGTTCGCTTGCGGCGGTGGAAGTCCCGCCGACCGCGACACCGGGTTCTTCATCGAGCCGACGGTCATCGCCGGGCTCGACAACAACGCGAAGGTCGCGCGCGAGGAGATCTTCGGACCGGTGCTCACGGTCATCGCACACGACGGCGACGACGACGCGGTGCGCATCGCCAACGATTCGCCGTTCGGACTGTCGGGCACGGTGTTCTCGCCCGACGAGGAGCGTGCCGCCGGCGTCGCCGCCCGGATGCGCGTCGGCACCGTCAACGTCAACGGTGGCGTCTGGTACTCCGCCGACATGCCGTTCGGCGGCTACAAGCAATCCGGCATCGGCCGGGAGATGGGGCTCGCCGGTTTCGAGGAGTACCTCGAGACCAAGGCGATTGCCACGGCAGCGAACTAAGAGGGAAGGGACGCTCAATGGGACTCTACGGAGATCAGTTCACGGAGAAGGTGGCCATCGTCACCGGGGCCGGCGGTGGCATCGGGCAGGTGTACGCCGAGTCGCTGGCTCGTGAGGGGGCCGCGGTCGTCGTCGCCGACATCAACGTCGAGGGCGCGCAGAAGGTCGCCGACGGCATCAAGGGCGAGGGTGGCAACGCCCTTGCGGTGCGCGTCGACGTCAGCGACCCCGACTCTGCGAAGGAGATGGCGGCGCAGACGCTTTCGGAGTTCGGCGGCATCGACTACCTGGTGAACAACGCCGCGATCTTCGGCGGGATGAAGCTCGACTTCCTCGTGTCCGTCGACTGGGACTACTACAAGAAGTTCATGAGCGTGAACATGGACGGCGCGCTGCTGTGCACCCGCGCGGTCTACCGCAAGATGGCCAAGCGTGGCGGAGGGGCGATCGTCAACCAGTCGTCGACCGCGGCGTGGCTGTACTCGAACTTCTACGGGCTGGCCAAGGTCGGCATCAACGGCCTGACCCAGCAGCTCGCCACGGAGTTGGGCGGTCAGAACATCCGCATCAACGCGATAGCTCCTGGCCCCATCGACACCGAGGCCAACCGCACGACGACGCCGCAGGAGATGGTGGCCGACATCGTCAAGGGTATTCCGTTGTCGCGCATGGGCGAACCCGAGGATCTGGTCGGCATGTGTCTGTTCCTGCTCTCGGATCAGGCCAAGTGGGTCACCGGTCAGATATTCAACGTCGACGGCGGACAGATCTTCCGGTCATGAGCGGACCTGGCGATGAGCGCTCGCGCGAAGAGCAGACCCTGAAGGTCGGCTACATAGGGCTCGGCAATCAGGGCCTGCCGATGGCCAAGCGGCTCGCGGACTGGCCTGGCGGTCTGATCGTCTTCGACGTCCGCACCGCAGCCATGACCCCGCTGGCCGAGCTCGGGGCGACGCTGGCGGACAGCGTCTCCGATGTCGCCAAAGCCGACGTCATCAGCGTCACCGTGCTCACCGACGCGCAGGTGCGCGAGGTGGTGGGTGAACTCGCCGCACACGCCAAGCCGGGCACCGTCATCGCGATCCACTCCACGATCGATCCCGATACGGCGGGCGAGTTGGCCGAGCAGCTGCGGCCCAAGGGAATTCACATCGTCGACGCTCCAGTCAGCGGTGGTGCAGGCGCCGCGGCCAAGGGCGAGCTCGCCGTCATGGTGGGGGCCGACGACGATTCCTACGACGTGGTCAAGCCGGTGTTCAAGAAGTGGGCCTCGATGGTGGTCCGCGCAGGCGACCCCGGCGCGGGCACCCGGATGAAGCTGGCCCGTAACATGTTGACCTACATCGGCTTCGCCGCCGCGTGCGAGGCGCAGAAGTTGGCGGAGGCATCCGGGATCGACCTCCAGAAGCTGGGGCGGGTGGTGCGGCACAGCGACGCGCAGAGTGGCGGCCCCGGCGCGATCATGGTCCGCGATGACACCAAACCGCTGCAACCCGATCACTTCGTCCACGACATGTTCGTCCACACCCGCGGGCTGGCCGAAAAGGACCTGGGTTTGGCGCTCGCGCTCGGCGAGGCCGCCGGAGTGGAACTGCCGCTGGCGGAGATAGCGTTGCGGGACCTCGGGGCCGGACTTGGTGTCCCGCATACGACTTCGACCGCAAAGGAATAGCGAGATGGACGAGCAGCGCAAGAAGGGCCTCGAGAAGATGAACGAGGTCTACGGGTGGGAGATGCCCAACATCGAGGGCGACCCCTACTTCGATCTGACCGTCGACCATCTGTTCGGTTCGATCTGGACACGCCCCGGCCTGACCATGCGCGACAAGAGGCTGCTCACGCTGGCGGTGGTGACGGCACAGGGCAGGCAGGATCTGGGCGAGGTGCAAGTCAACGCGGCGCTGCTCAACGAGGAGTTCACCGAGGACGAACTGAAGGAGGTGGCCATCTTCCTGACGCAGTACGTGGGCTTCCCGCTCGGCTCCGGGCTCAACGGAACCGTTACCAAGGTCGCCGGTAAGCGCCGCAAGGCCGCAGAAAAGGGAGAGGGCGAGGACAAGCGGGCGAATGTGAGCGCGGCCATCAAGATGAACACCGGGAAGGTGCTCGATGACAAGTAGGTATGCCGCGCTGTCGCGCGCAGAACTCGCCGTCCTAGTGCCCGAACTGCTCTTGATCGGACAACTCATCGACCGCTCCGGGATGGCGCACTGCATCAGCGCCTGGGGCCGCGAAGAAATGCTGCAGGTCGCCATCGAGGAGTGGGCGGCGTCCAGCCCGCTCTACACCAAGCGGATGCAGAAGGCGCTGAAGTACGAGGGCGTCGACGTCATCACGATCTTCAAGGGACTGCAGCTCGACATCGGTGCGCCGCCGCAATTCATGGACTTCCGCTACGAAGTGCACGACCGTTGGCACGGCGAGTTCTACCTGAACCACTGCGGTGCGCTGATGGACGTCGAGCCGATGGGCGAGGACTACGTCCAGGGCATGTGCCACGACATCGAGGACCCGACCTTCGACGCGACCGCGCTGGCCACCAATCGCAAGACCCAGGTCCGGCCGATTCACCGCCCGCCGAGGACGCCGTCCGACCAGCACCCCCACTGCAGATGGACGGTGATCATCGACGAGTCCTACCCGGAGGTGCCGTTCATCCCGGCCATGGACATCGTCGCGGCCACACACGCGCACTCGTGCGAGCTCGACCCGATCGATCCGAACGACGAGGGCATGGCCGACTATTCGGGCCCGCTGCTGTCCGACGTCGACTTCGGCGCGTTCTCGCATTCGGCGTTGGTCCGGATCGCCGACGAGGTTTGTCTGCAGATGCACCTGCTGGTGAAGTCGTTCACGCTGGCGGTGGAGTCCCGCGCGAAGGACGATGTCGCCCTTGCGCAGTCGATCCGCACCAAGCAGCTGATCGGCATCGCTGGCGTGGCCGCCGAGCGCATCCACAAGGCGTTGAAGTTGCCCGGCGGCGTCAAGGGTGCGCTGCGGGTGCTGGAGCTGCATCCGCTGTTCAATCCGGCCGCTTATGTTTCGCTGGACGTCGACCCGGACTTCGTGCACGTGCGCCGCTCGCCCGCGTATGAAGACGGTTCGTGGATCTCGTTGGTCTCGCCCGTCGCGAACCTTCCGCTGCAAGCCATCGTCGCCGCCGTCGATCCGCATTTGCGTGCCGAGGTCTCTGGAACCGAATCGGACTGGACGGTCCGCGTCATCGAGACCGACACTGCCGCAAAGGAGTTAGGTGAAGTCGCCGTGACCAAGTTCAGTGGTGGCGCGTCGTGGGTGTTCGAGGATCGGAAGTCGCTGCCGCTTACGGTCGTCTGAGGCGCACCGCTCGGGCTCAGGTTCGGCGTTTACGCTGGACGGATGTGCTCCTGTCGACTGATCCGGCAGATGGCTGCGTTGCTGGCGTTGACCGTCACCGTCGCACTGGCAGGTTGCTCGCCTTCGCAAACGACCTCGGCGTCGGGTCATGCCGAGCTCGCCCGGCTGGTCGCACTCGAGCACGACTTTCCGCCCGACTTCAGCGTGCAGGCGGGTGAAGTGCAGCAAGCGCATGCCCAGGTCGTCGATCAGGTCGGCACCACGGTGTCCTACGGAAAGTCGTTCAGCGTGGACCCGCCGCAATGCCGTGCCCTGCTCAAACCCGTCGACGGAACACTCGGCGCCAACTTCATCGGCCTGCGCGGCGACGGACCGGACGAGCAGACGATCTACGTCGGCGCCGACGACCAGGTGACGGTTCCGGCGCGCATCCCCGCGAAGGGCTGTGACCGGATGACGTTCGACGTGGACAGCGCGCTTCCGAACGGCACGGCCAACAGGATCGCTGCGCCGAGAATCGCGGGCGTCACGACGGTCGCGTTCAAGGTGCACTACACGCCACCCGAGTACTACTACATCGCCATTCTCGACGATCACGTCTACGTCCACGTCGACGCGCGGGTGTCCCCGGACTTTCAGGCCCAGCCGTTTCTCCCCGACCTGCTCGTCAAGGCCGTGGCGGCCATCCGCGGGCGCTAGCTACGCGTACTGAGCACGGCCCCGCCCACCCACCGGCGGAGGTAGGCGCGCTGGTCGTCGCCTGTACGTGGCGGTCGCCCCGGGTCGAGCACGAACGACTGGATGATGCGCAGCAGGTGCTCGGCGAGTTCGTCGAGTTCGACGTCGGTGAAACCCAATGCGGCCCAGCCGACGTCGAAGCGACGCAGCATCGCGTTGGCGAACTGAAGCGCGACCTCGGAGGTCACCGACTCGACGTGCGCGCTGACTTGGCCCGGCACCACCAGCAGACCGATGACCTTGTCCTTGGGCAGCCACTCCAGAGCGGTCGCAATGGCCTCGGCGGTGGCCTCGACAGGGTCGGTGATGCCCTCGAGATGAGCGGCCAGCCGCTCGAGGAAGTCGGTCGCCGCGTGCGTCGCGGCAGCCACCAGGAGTGCGTCAGTGCTGGGGAAGTATCGGTACACCGTCTGACGGGTGACACCGAGCGTGCGGGCGACGTCCGCGATGCCGACCTCTGCGCCGCGTTCGTCGATCGCCTTGCCCGCGGCGGCGAGGATGCGCGCGACGGCTTCGTCATCCGTCGCCGGTGCCGAGCCCGACCAACCGTGTGTGCGCACGCGCGAATGGTAGCCCGAAGCGCGGTTCAGCCCCGGTAGGAGACCGGTAGGTTCTTGACGCCGTTGATCCAGCCCGACCGAAGACGTTGCGGCTCGCCCAGTTTGGCGATGTTCGGCAGCTGGTCGGCGAGCTCGTTGAAGATCAACTTAAGCTCCATGCGGGCCAGGTTGGCGCCGATGCAGAAGTGCGCGCCGTTGCCACCGAAGGCCAAGTGTGGGTTGGGATTTCGGGTGATGTCGAACTCGAAGGGCCGGTCGAAGACATCTTCGTCGTAGTTGGCGGAACTGTAGAACAGCCCGACCCGCTGGCCCTCCTTGACGGTGACGCCGCCGAGTTCGACGTCGGCCAGCGCCGTGCGCTGGAAGCAGTGCACGGGAGTGGCCCAGCGGATGATCTCGTCGACGGCCGTGTCGGGGCGCTCGCGCTTGAACAACTCCCACTGCTCGGGGTGTTCGAAGAACGCGTTCATGCCGTGCGTCATGGCATTGCGCGTGGTCTCGTTGCCCGCCACCGCCAGCAGAATGACGAAGAACGCGAACTCGACGTCGCCCATCGCTTCACCGTCGACGTCGGCCTCGATCAGCTTGGTCACGATGTCGTCCGCTGGGCACCGGCGGCGTTCCTCGGCCATGTTGTACGCGTAACCCATCAACTCGGCATTGGCCGTCGTCGGGTCGGAGTCGAAGTCCGGATCGTCGCTGTTCATGATGCAGTTGGTCCAGTGGAAGAGCTTCTCGCGATCGGCCTCGGGCACCCCGATCAAGTCGGCGATGGCTTGCAGCGGAAGGCTCACCGCGACGTCTTCAACGAAGTTGCCGCTGCCCTTCTCGGCAGCGGTGCGGACGATCTCGCGGGCCGAATCGGCGAGCTTCGCCTCGAGCGCCCCCACGGCCCTCGGGGTGAAGAGCCGCGACACGATCTTGCGCAGCCGGGTGTGATCGGGGGCGTCGTGGTTGATCAGCAGCGCCTTGGTCAGGTCCAGTTGCTCGGCGGTGACGCCGTCGGGCAGCCGCATCACCGCGCCCTTGGCGTTCGTCGACCAGAGGTCGCCGTTGCGTGAGATCGACTTGATGTCCTCGTGCCGGCTGATCACCCAGTAGCCGCCGTCGTTGAAGATCGACTCGCCCTGGGCGTTCCACCACACCGGCGCGGTCTTGCGCAGTTCGGCGAACTCGGTGACCGGAATGCCCTTGAGCAGGACGTCGGGGTCGGTGAAGTCATACCCAGGGGGCAGGAGCGGACAGTTCTGCATTGTCGTCAAGTCGACCACCTCTTCGTGTGACGTGCGGCACTCTCTTGACTAGACCATACACTGGATCTCTGAGTGTATGCCCGTGGCTTTGGCGCTAGGGTTGTTGACCGTGCGCGTCCTCGTAATCGGATCCGGAGCCCGTGAACATGCGCTGTTGCTGGCGTTGCGCAGGGATCCCGAGGTGGACGGGCTTGCCGTGGCGCCCGGCAACGCAGGCACCTCGGCCATCGCCGACCAGTACGACGTCGACGTCACGTCCGGCGAGGCCGTTGTCGCACTCGCGCAACGTATCGGCGCCGACCTGGTCGTGATCGGGCCCGAAGTGCCGCTGGTGCTCGGGGTGGCCGACGCCGTCAGGGCGGCCGGGATCGCGTGCTTCGGGCCGACCAAGGACGCCTCGCGAATCGAAGGCTCGAAATCCTTTGCCAAGGACGTCATGGCCGCGGCGGGCGTCCGCACCGCCGCCAGTGAGATCGTTGACAACCCCGCGCACCTCGACGCCGCGCTCGATCGCTTCGGTCCCGCGGCGGGCGATCCGGCCTGGGTGGTCAAGGACGACGGACTCGCCGCGGGCAAGGGCGTCGTCGTGTCGGCCGACCGGGACGTCGCCCGCGCGCACGCCGCCAGCCTGCTCGACTCCGGTCATCCGGTGTTGTTGGAATCGTTCCTCGACGGGCCCGAGGTTTCGCTGTTCAGCGTCGTGGACGGGGAGACCGTCGTGCCCTTGTTGCCAGCACAGGACTTCAAGCGGGTGGGGGACGGCGACACCGGGCCGAACACGGGTGGCATGGGCGCCTACGCCCCACTGCCCTGGCTGCCCGCTGACGTCGTCACCGCGATCGTGGACGATGTGATCAAACCCGTTGCTGCCGAACTGGTTCGGCGGGGAAGCGCGTTCAGCGGGCTGCTGTACGCGGGGTTGTCGATCACCTCCCGCGGGCCCGCCGTCGTCGAATTCAATTGCCGCTTTGGAGATCCCGAGACGCAAGCGGTGCTAGCGCTGCTGGATAGCCCGCTCGGTCAACTGCTGCGCGCGGCGGCCACCGGTGAACTGGCCGATGCACCCGCACTGACTTGGCGCGACGGTTCCGCGGTCACGGTCGTGCTCGCCGCCGAGAACTATCCGGGCCGGCCGCGTGTCGGCGACGTCATCGTCGGCTCGGAGGCGGACGGCGTGTTGCACGCCGGAACCACCCGCCGCGACGACGGCACCATCGTGTCGTCAGGAGGGCGCGTGCTGTCGATCGTGGGAACGGGCGCCGACCTCGAATCGGCGCGGTTGGCCGCCTACGACGTGATGGGCTCGATTCGATTGCCTGGCAGTCACTTTCGCACCGACATCGGACTCGCCGCGGCCGAGGGTCGAATCAGCATCTAGTGGCTAGGCCACAAGCAGCGGGGCCAGCCAGGCGATCTCGGCAGGCAGCTGCGAACTCCAGAACGCGCCATCGTGTCCGCCTGGCGAGAACCCGCCCGACGGTGGATTGGGCAGCTGAGCGATGAACTGCTTGGTCGCCGAATAGAACGGATCGCTGTTGCCGCAGTCGATCCGGATCGGGATCGACCCCAGCGCTGGCAGTCCCCACACGCTGTTGGCGGCGAAGTCGTCGGCGCCGTCGAACGCACCGGGTGCCGTCCCGCCCGAGGACGTCCACAAGGCCGGGCTGACAGCGCAGATCGCCGCCGTCCGCGCGGGCCCGAGGCGTGCGCCCAACAACAGTGCGCCGTAGCCGCCCATCGACCAACCCAGGAAGCCGACCCGGGACGTGTCAAGGCCCTGGCCGGCGAGCATCGGCAGCAGTTCGTCGAGCACCATCGCCCCCGAGTCCTCACCCGATGCGCGCTTGTGCCAGTAACTTCCGCCACCGTCGACCGCCACTACCGCGAACGGCGGGATACCCGCCGCGACGGCCTGCGCCAAGCCCTGTTCGACGCCGCCTGCCATTACTCCGGCGGCGTCCTGTCCCTTGCCGTGCAGCGCGATGACGGGACGCAACGGGGCAGTCTGACCCGGCGGGCGGGCGATCGCCCAGTTCGTGGGAACCCCGCCACGCGCGGCCGAGACGAAGGAGCCGGTCGTCATCGTCGGCGCCGGGGCGGCGGGTTCGAGCGGAGGCATCGGACGCGGAGGCGCAAGTGGTGCGCCGACACCCGTCATGGTCACCGGCGGCGCGGACACCGGCGGCTCGCGGAAGGTCGACCCGATGGCGAAAGCGCCTGCCGCACCGGCAGCTGCGCCGACTCCGAGTCGCAGCACCGCCCGACGACTGATGGCTGACATGAGGGCCATCATGCCATCGGGGATTCCCGTGGCCGTTGCGGGCTTTCCTGAGTAGAGCCTGACGTTTAGCCGAAACTGCGATGCCGCAGTGCCGTTGCTGGCAGCATGCAAGACGTGACGGCAGCAGTCACTCCAAAGGGAGAACGGCGACGGTACGCGCTGGTCAGCGCGGCCGCAGACTTGCTGTGCGAAGGCGGGTTCGACGCCGTCCGGCACCGCGCCGTCGCCCGTCGCGCGGGCCTCCCGCTGGCGTCCACGACGTACTACTTCTCTTCCCTCGACGACCTCATCGCGAAGGCCGTCGAGCACGTCGGCACGCGCGAAGCCGAACAACTTCGGTTGCGTGTGGAAACGTTGTCGCGACGTCGGCGCGGGGCCGAGTCGACGGCCGACGTGTTGGTCGACCTTCTGGTGGGCGAGGCCCCTGGCGCGCTGGTTTCGGAACAATTGATCTCGCGCTACGAGCGCTACATCGCGTGCGCCAGGCAGCCGGGGCTACGCGATGCCCAGCGCCGCATCATGAAAGAGCGCGCCGACGCCGTCGTCGAAGTGGTCGAGCGTTCGGGCCGGGCGGTGCGCACTGAACTGATGACGGCGCTGGTGTGTGCCGTCGACGGCGCGGTGGTGGCCGCGATGGTCGGCGTCGGCGAAGGACCGCGCGCAACCGCGCGCGCGACCCTCATCGACGTCATCGACGTGTTGGCGCCGTACGACTAGTCAGTCAGTTTCTCGAGTCGCGCCTGGAGTTGCGCGACCCGGTGCGCGTTGCCCGTCAGCGCCACATAGCGCTCGCCGAATCGGGCCAGCAGAGCGTCGTCCAACCGGCGGACCGCACCTGCCGGATAGCGGTACCCCATCTTCTCGTTGACCGCATTGGTGTCGACGGTGCTGAGCAGTTCGTCCAGTTCGTCCGGCGAATCGATGCCGAGTTCCAGCAGTAGACCCGAGATCCACGCGTAGTGCTCGGTTCGCGACCACCCCGCGTCGGGGAAGCGGTTGCCCAGGTACGTGGCGAGCACCGGGGTGGCGATGCGCGGGTCGCTGGACTGTTCGGACTGCTGCGCCGGCGGCGAGGACTTCAGCCGCTCACGGATCGACGAGAACTCGCGGTCGGCCAATTCCAACAGCCCCGCGGCCAGCGTGAACCGGCGATCCAAATCGGGCGCGTCCTCTTCCGGGATCGAGCCCTTGTAGCGGATGTCGTGTTCGAACTCCGCCCACGCGTGCTGAAGAACGGTCCTGACCTGGATGGACGCCGGCTGCTGTTCGCCTTCGACCGCGACGAGCAGGTGGCGGCTCGCGTAGCCCCACCGGCCTTCCCGCGCCGTCTCCTGCCCCATGTCCCGGTCATCGAGCAGTTGCATTTCCTCAGAGAGCAGATTGGCCACCGTGGTGACGTCGTCGCGCAGGAACGTGATGATGCGCAACCCGACCTGATCGGTGATCTCCGAAAGTGGGTCGGTGTAGAGCCGGCGGCCGTCGACACTGCGATCGGCCTTCTCGGCGAACGACGAGACGCTCTTGGTTCGCGCGGTGACACTGAGGTAGTTGATGCCTGCGTCGTCCAACAGCGTCGTGACGAGGGTGAGGTAGCGGTCCGTCGCACCAAGCAGCCCGGGACGTCGGTCGGCGAACTGCGCGATCGCGTCACGGACTGCGCCGGGCGTCGGCTCCGGCGGGGCCGGGATCAAATCGGGCGGCAGCGTGGGCGTGATGGTGGCGCCGGTCTCGGCGTCGCCGTAGGTCGTCACGTCTTCGGGACGACGGGTGGCGAACAACGCGACGTAGGCGCAGACCACGGCGTCGACCGGATCCTCCGCGCGGCGCAGTTCGCTCTTCTTCTCGGCGCCCTCCACCGAGTGCCTCAGTTCGGCCCAGCCGTCGTGGTCGGTCACTCTCAAGGCGGGAGTCGCCTGCGCCAACGATTCGATGAGGTCCATCAAACGCAGCAGCTCCGAACGAAGCTGCACGAAGGTCCGACCCGGCTTCGACTTGTACTTCAAGGTCCGGCCCAACCGGAACAACGCCACCGTCGCGGGGTGCGGATAAACCTCGATGGCGCGTCGGTTTGAACTCGAGGATGGGTTGATGTCGAGGTCGAGGGCTTTGGCCAGCCGGGCGGCGCGCGGCGTGCCGGCGAACTCGGGCTTACCGGTGTTGGTGGGGTGTGCGCCTGCCTCGAACTTCGCGAAGTCACGGTTGAGTGCGGTCTCGCTCGGACGCTGACCGGTCGGGTTGGTCACCACCAGTGGCGCGTCGAACGCGACAAGACAGTCGCCTTCGACGTACGGCGCGACCGCGGCTCTGATGCTGGTGTCGTCCGACGCGGCGCCGACATAGACCAGCTTGCCGTCGTCGTCGACGACGGCGACGCCCGAGGGCTTGCGTTCACCCCACGCGAGATCCACGCCGATGAAGAACATGCGCTTACTGTGCTCCATCGGGCGCGCCGAGCCGTCGGCGGATGTCGACGAGCTCTTGGGCCAGTTCAGCAAGCCGCGCCTCGGCATCTTCCAGCCGCGTCGCGATGTCCGGCCCGTCCGCCTGCGCAGGCGTCAGACTCGCCGCCAACGTCGGTGTCACGAGGTAGCCGCGGGTGACGTCGCCGTAGATCGTGACGTCCTCCGGGCGGTCGTACCAGTACAGCGCGATGTAAGCGCAGAGTAGCGCGTCGACGGGGCCCTCGTCCCTGTCGAGTTGTCCGGGTCGAGTGGCGGCCTCCACCCGCCGCCGGAGCTCAACCCACGCGACACTGCGGTTGGCCCGCAATCGGGGCGTCGCCGCGTCGAGCTCCTCGATGCCCGTCATCAGCTTCAGTAGCTCGCGCTGTCGGACGCCGAATGGACCGCGCTTGTACTTCAAGGTCTTGTCGAGCTCGAACAGCACGATGGACGCCGGGTCGGGGAGCACCTCGATGGCCCGTCGATTCGAACTCGAGGCCGGGTCGATGTCGAGGCCGAGCGCGGCGGCCAGGCGGGCGCCGCGCGGATTCTTGAACTCGGGCTTGTCGTTGGACGCGGGGCGGGCGGCGGCGTCGAACTTCTCGAAGTCATGATTCAGGTCCCGCTCGCACGGCCGCGATCCGGTCGAATTGGGCACGATCAACGGCGCATCGATGGCCACCAGGCAGTCACCAGCGACGTACTGCGCGAGCGTGGACGCGATGCTGTCGTCGTCGTACGCCACCCCGACGTGGTGGAGTCGGCCTTCGGAATCGATCGCCGCGACGCCTGTCTGGTTGTTCTCGCCCGACGCGAGGTCAAGCCCGACGAAGTACATGGGCTTACTGTGTCATGCGGCCTCAGTAAGCTGATTGCCCGTGAGCATTCCGAATGTCCTCGCCAACCGTTACGCCAGCGACGAGATGGTGGCGATCTGGTCACCGGAAGCCAAGATCGTCGCCGAACGCAGACTATGGCTGGCGGTGCTACGCGCACAGGCCGAGCTCGGGGTGCCGGTGCCCGACGGTGTCGTCGCCGACTACGAGCGGGTGCTCGAGAACGTCGATCTGGCGTCCATTGCGGCACGCGAGCGGGTCACGCGCCACGACGTCAAGGCGCGCATCGAGGAATTCAACGCGCTGGCCGGGCACGAACACGTGCACAAGGGCATGACAAGTCGCGACCTCACCGAGAACGTCGAGCAACTCCAAATCCGGCGCTCGCTGGAACTCGTACACGCGCACGGGGTTGCGGTCGTGGCACGGCTGGCAGAGCGGGCGCTGCACTACCGCGACCTCACGATGGCGGGCCGCAGCCACAACGTCGCCGCGCAGGCCACCACGCTTGGCAAGCGTTTCGCCTCGGCGGCCGAGGAGACGATGCTCGGACTGATTCGACTGGCGGAGTTGATCAATCGCTATCCGCTGCGCGGCATCAAGGGTCCCATGGGAACCGCCCAGGACATGCTGGACCTGTTCGACGGCGACGACTCCAAGTTGGACTCGTTGGAACGACGGGTCGCCGAATTCCTAGGTTTCCAAGTGGTTTTCACCAGTGTGGGACAGGTGTATCCGCGCTCGCTGGACCACGACGTCGTCTCCGCGCTAGTGCAACTGGGCGCCGGTCCGTCGTCGCTGGCGCACACCATTCGCCTGATGGCGGGCCACGAGCTCGTCACCGAGGGTTTCGCGCAGGGCCAGGTCGGCTCGTCGGCGATGCCGCACAAGATGAACACGCGCTCGTGTGAACGGGTGAACGGTCTGCAGGTGGTACTGCGTGGATACGGCTCGATGGCCGCGGAACTCGCTGGCGCGCAATGGAATGAGGGCGACGTCTTCTGCTCGGTGGTGCGCAGGGTGGCGCTGCCGGACGCGTTCTTCGCCGTCGACGGACAAATCGAGACGTTCCTGACGGTGCTCGAGGAGTTCGGCGCCTACCCCGCGGTCATCCAGCGAGAGTTGGACCGCTACCTACCGTTCCTGGCGACCACGCGCATTCTGATTGCCGCGGTGCGGGCAGGCGTCGGGCGCGAGACCGCCCACGAGGTCATCAAGGAGCACGCCGTCGCCGTCGCACTGGCAATGCGGGAGCAGGGTTCGGAGCCAGACCTGTTGGACCGGTTGGCCGCTGATCCGCGACTGCCGTTGGACCGGGCCGCCTTGGACGCCGCATTGGCCGACCGACAGGCGTTCACCGGTGCGGCGGCGGCGCAGGTCGACGCGGTGGTGGCGGCGGCTGAGTCGTTGGTGAGCCAATACCCGGAGGCGGCTAAGTACTCCTCGGGGGGCATTCTTTGAGCCTTGCTGTGAGTCTTGCGGGAGTCGACTTCACCGACCTGGATAACTTTGCGTCGGGGTTCCCGCACGACCTGTTCGCGGTGCATCGCCGCGACGCGCCCGTCTACTGGCACGAGCCCACCGAGCACACCCCCGACGGCGAGGGCTTCTGGTCGGTGGCCAGCTACGCGGAAACCCTTGCGGTGTTTCGTGATCCGGAGACGTATTCATCGGTGACGGGCGGCGCGCGGCCGTTCGGCGGAACATTGCTGCAGGACCTGTCCATTGCGGGTCAGGTGCTCAACATGATGGACGATCCGCGGCACTCGTACGTGCGCAGGCTGGTCAGTTCCGGTCTTACACCGCGGATGATCCGCCGCGTCGAAGACGACCTGCGGGCCAGGACCAGGGCGCTGCTCGACGGCATCGAGCCCGGAGTGCCCTTCGACTTCCTGACCGACATCGCTGCCGAACTGCCCATGCAGATGATCTGCATCCTGCTCGGAGTGCCTGAGTCCGAGCGGCATTGGCTGTTCGAGGCGATCGAGCCGCAGTTCGACTTCGGCGGCTCGCGCACGGCTTCGGTCGGGCAGCTGTCGGCCGCGGAGGCCGGGTCGCGGATGTACACGTACGGTGTCGAGCTCATCGCGTCCAAGCGCGCCGAGCCTACCGACGACATGTTGTCCGTCGTGGCCAACGCCACGGATGATGCGTTGCCTGTGCTTTCTGAAGTCGAGATGTACCTCTTCTTCAGCCTGCTGTTCAGTGCCGGCGCGGAGACCACCCGCAACTCGGTAGCCGGAGGGCTGCTGGCGTTGATCGAGCACCCCGACCAGATGTCTTTGCTACGAGACGATTTGGAGGCGCTGCCGACGGCGGTCGAGGAGATGGTGCGCTGGACGTCGCCCTCGCCATCGAAGCGGCGCACCGCCACCCGCGACGTCGAACTCGGCGGGTGTGCGATCTCTGCGGGTCATAAGGTGCAGATCTGGGAGGGGTCGGCGAACCGCGACGCGGCGGTCTTCGCGACGCCCGACGAGTTCGACGTCGCGCGTAAACCCAATCCGCACTTGGGTTTCGGTCAAGGTGTGCATTACTGCCTCGGGGCCAACCTCGCGCGTCTGGAGTTGCGAGTGCTCTACGAAGAGTTGCTGGCCAGGTTCTCGTCGGCGCGGCTGGTCAAGCCCGTCGAGTGGACCCGCAGCAATCGGCATACCGGCATCCGGCACCTGGTCGTCGAACTAAGGCCATGAGGCCCGACGTCTTCGCAGCGGTGATGGCTACGGGCATCGTGTCCATTGCCGCCGCCGACCACCGCGTGGAGTTCGTCAGCGTCCTGTTGGCGGTGATCGCGGTGGTCGTGTTGCCGGTGCTGGTGTACGGGACCGCCGTCGCGTGGAAACGGGATTCGTGGTCGCTGCGTGACCTCGACACCAGCATCGGCTTGTTGACCTACGTGGCCGCGTGCGCGGTGCTTGCAGGTCGGTTCGCGACTTCCGAGTTCGCGGTGCTGGCCTTCGGTGCGCTGGCGCTTTCGGGTTGGGTGTCGTTGGCGCCCATGGTGATTCGTAACATGTGGCGGCTGCGCTTGACCGGACTGCGCGACCAGGCGCGCGGTGCCTGGATGCTGGCGAGCGTCGCGACCTCGGGGCTGGCGATCGTGTGCGTCGCCGCGGGAACCGTGTTCTGGGGGCTCGTCTTCTGGGTACTGGCGCTGTGCGGCTATTGCGTGCTGGCGGGGTTCGTCGGGTGGCGGGCCATTCGCGATCCGGCGACGCGGCGAGACGTCCCGGCCGATCACTGGATCCTGATGGGCGCGACCGCGATCGCGACGTTGGCAGGCGTTCACATCCACGCTGCGCTGCCCGCCGGTCCGATCGCCGACGTGGTGCGCGCGGTGACGCTCATGACGTGGGCTGTCGCCACGTTGCAAATCGTGCCGCTGGCGTGCGTCGGCTGGCGCCGGATCCGCGACTGGCCCGCGGTATTCCCGATGGGCATGTACTCGGCAGCGACCTTCGCCATCGCGGGGGAGACCGGGTGGACCGGGTTGTCGACGGTGTCGCTGGTGTTCTTCTGGATCGCGTTCGCGCTCTGGCTCCTCACCCTCCTCCCCCTCCTGCGATTTCGGCGCGCTATTCCGGGTTGACCACCGAATTGCGCGCCCGAATCGCGCGTTTGACCTCGGCAATGACGCGATCGGGGTACTCGGTGAGATCCAGCCACGTGAAGCGGAGCACCTGCCAGCCAGCTAGGGCGATGGCGTTTTGCTTCTTCCGGTCGCGGTTGAAGGCCTCTGGGTCGCTGTGGAACGCGAGCCCGTCGATCTCGACTGCCAGCTTCGCGTCGCGAAACAGGAAGTCGACCTCGTAGCCGGCGACCATCTGGTTCGGCTTCCAGCCCGTGATGCCAGCTTGATTGAGCAGCCGGGCGAAGAGTCGCTCGGCGGCTGAGCGCGTGCCTTCGTCGGCCGCTTGCAGCAGGAGTCGGGCCGCGGGGGAACCGTGCCGCCCCTTGTTGTCCAGATGCGCCTCCCACAGCTTGCGCAATTCGGTGTGCTGCTGAAGAGCGTTGTCCATCAGTTTTGGACCGCCGCCCCTACGAACCGCGGCTTCGACGACAGTGAGAGGCAGTGCGGTGACCTGCAATCCGTTGCAGTCGACCAAGTCGGCAGGTTTGAGGTTGCGTCGCCTCACGCGGCAGCCTTCCCGACTACGGCCGTGGCTGTTCCGCGGCACGGTGACTTCTACGACCTGCGGTGCAAATCTCGTCAGATCCAGCCACCAGGCCGCGGCAAGTCCGCTCGCGACTGCATGCGCTCCGTAGCCCCACACTGCAGCACGTATTCGTGCGGCGTCGGTGAAAGGCCGGTCGTCGACGAAGAAGACACTGCGCGCACATCGTCTCCAGTGACCAGTACGAACACGCCACTCGACGGCGTCGTAGCTCAGTCCCAACGAGTGCGCTTGAGCCATAGTGATAACGCCGTCGTGGCGACGAAGAAGTTCATTGAGCACGTTCAATCTGACGCCTGCCAGGCCGCGCAGGTTCCACTCGATGCTATTTCGGCGCGGATTTCGGAGCTGGGGCCGGAATAGCGCGCCGAAATCGCGAGGGGGCTAGCTACTTGCGGCGGACGCCTGCGCTGCGCAATTCGAGGTTCGCGAGGCCGCTGATGGCGATCGCGTCTTCGCGCCGCCACGCGCCCACCGGGTCCATGCTGACTGCTGCCAGCTTGGCCAGCGGCCGGTTCGCCAACGCACGCAGTGCCAACAGTTGCTCGCCGGCCGGGGTCCCCGCGAGCGTGATCGCCGTCCACTTCCGCCGGAAGAACCTCACCCGCAGAAAGAGCCACGGCATCGCCACCGCAAGGATTGGCGTGGCCGCCACCGCCAGCGCCAACACCCATGCCAGCCACGTCGCCGTCGTGTCGAGGCTCTGTCCCGCCCCCGCGATGCCCAGCGCAGCCTCGCTTGCCGCGCGGAGCGGCTTGCTCAGGGTGTCGCCGATCAACGGCACGTCGTGGGTGCTGTCGCCCGCCGAGTTCAGGTTGTCCGCGACGCCATTGGCGCCGTCCTGCACCTGCCTGCCCACCGTGGCGATAGTCGAGACCGCGGAGTGGACGGCCATCCCCACCAACACCCACACCGTGGTCCACGCGGCGACGACGAGGTCGCTGGCCAGTTGCACCAGCAGACGACCGGGAGTGGTGGCATATGGGACGTAGCGAGAACTCATGTCGTAGATCCCAGCAGATAGTCTTGCGCGATGCGTCCCGCTTTGACCGACTACCAACATCTGGCCAGCGGCAAGGTACGCGAGCTCTACCGCATCGACGACGACCATCTGCTGTTCGTCGCCAGCGACAGGATCTCCGCGTTCGACTACATCCTCGCCAGCGACATCCCTGACAAGGGCCGCATCCTCACCGCGATGAGCGTCTTCTTCTTCGACTATCTCGAGCGGACCATGCACGCGCCGAACCACCTCGCCGGCCCGGCCGACGACGAACGCATCCCGGAAGCGGTGTTGGGTCGGGCGCTGGTCGTGAGGCGGCTGGAGATGGCGCCGGTGGAGTGCGTGGCCCGTGGCTACCTCACCGGCTCGGGCATCATCGACTATCGCAACACCGGCGCAGTGTGCGGCATTCAGCTGCCAAAGGGGTTGACGGAGGCCAGCAAGTTCGCCGAGCCACTGTTCACCCCGGCTACGAAAGCCGAACTGGGCGAACACGATGAGAATGTCTCGTTCGACGCGGTCGTCGACCTGGTCGGTGCCGAGCTCGCGGCCCAGCTGAGGGACCGCACGCTGCAGATCTATGAAGCGGCCGCTGCGCACGCGCTGACCAGGGGGATCATCATCGCCGACACCAAGTTCGAATTCGGGGTCGACGAGCAGGGTTCCGTCGTATTGGCCGACGAGGTGTTCACGCCGGACTCGTCGCGATACTGGCCGGCTGACAGTTATCAGGAAGGCGTCGTGCAACCCAGCTTCGACAAACAGTTCGTGCGCAACTGGCTGACCGGGCCGGAATCCGGCTGGGACCGCGGCGGCGAAGCCCCGCCCCCGCCGTTGCCGCCCGACATTGTGGCCGCGACTCGGGCACGTTACATCGAAGCCTACGAACGCATTTCGGGGCTGCGCTTCGACGATTGGATCGGTGCCGCATGACGACTGACGAGCGCTCGCGCGAGGAGCCGATGGCCGGGGTCCCGCCCATTGCCAAGCGTGTCGACCACCGTCGAGAGCACCACGGCGACGTCTTCGTCGACCCGTACGAGTGGCTGCGCGACAAGTCCGACCCCGAGGTCATCGCGTACCTCGAGGCGGAGAACGCATATACCGAGCAACAGACCGAACAGTTGGCCCCGTTGCGGCAGAAGATCTTCGACGAGATCAAGGCGCGCACCAAGGAGACTGACCTCTCCATCCCGACCCGCCGCGGCGAGTGGTGGTACTACGGCCGCAGCTTCGAGGGCAAGCAGTACGGTGTGCAATGCCGTTGCCCGCTAGCCGATCCCGACGACTGGTCGCCGCCAGAGTTCGACGAGCACACCGAGATCCCCGGTGAGCAGATCCTCCTCGACGAGAACGTCGAAGCAGAAGGCCACGAGTTCTTCTCGCTTGGAGCGGCCTCGATCAGCCTTGACGGCCACACGTTGGCGTATTCCACCGATGTACTCGGCGACGAGCGATACACGTTGAAGTTCAAGGACTTGCGCACCGGCAAGCTCTACGACGACACCATCGTCGGCATCGGAGCCGGCGTGACCTGGGCCGCCGACAATAGGACCGTCTACTACATCACCGTCGACGACGCATGGCGGCCGGACACGGTGTGGCGACATCGCATCGGCGCGGGGCTCCCCGCGCAGAAGGTCCATCACGAGGCCGACGAGCGGTTCTGGATCTCCGTCGGTCGGACGCGCAGCAACAAGTACGTGTTCATCGCGGCGGGCAGCTCGGTGACCAGCGAAGTGTTCTACGGCGACGCCGCCGACCCAGAAGCCACGTTCAGCCCGATCTTGCCGCGCCGCGAACTCGTCGAGTACGACGTGGATCACGTGGTCGTCGGTGGCGAGGATCGCTTCCTCATCCTCCACAACGACGGCGCCGAGAACTTCACGCTCGTCGAGGCGCCCGTTGCGGACCCCACCGCGTTCCGCACGCTCATCGAGCACCGCGACGACGTCCGGCTGGACGCGGTCGACACGTTCGAGCACCACATCGTCGTGAGCTATCGCAGCGAAGCGCTCCCGCGCATCCAGTTGTGGCCGATCTACGCCGACGGCAACTACGGCCATCCCGAGGACATCACGTTCGAAACCGAACTGACGTCGTCGGGCCTTTCGGGCAATCCCAACTGGTCCGCACCGCGGCTGCGGGTTGGCACGACGTCGTTCGTCGTCCCGGTGCGCATCTACGACATCGACCTGGCGACCGGCGAACGCATCCTGTTGAAGGAACAGCCGGTGCTCGGGGATTACCGGCCCGAGGAGTACGTGGAGCGACGCGATTGGGCCGTGGCGCCCGACGGTGCACGCGTGCCAATCTCGATCATTCACCGTGCGGGACTGCAGCTTCCGGCTCCGACGCTTATCTACGGGTACGGCGCGTACGAATCGTGTGAAGATCCGCGCTTCTCGATCGCCCGGCTCTCGCTGCTCGATCGTGGCTTGGTCTTCGTGATCGCCCACGTGCGCGGCGGCGGTGAGTTGGGCAGGCCGTGGTACGAGCACGGCAAGCTGCTCGAGAAGAAGAACACGTTCACTGACTTCATCGCGGCCGCAACGCATCTCGTCGCAACCGATGTCACGCACCCGGAAAACCTCGTCGCCATGGGCGGTAGTGCGGGTGGGCTGCTGATGGGGGCGGTGGCCAACATGGCCCCGGAGCTCTTCGCGGGCATCCTGGCTCAGGTGCCGTTCGTCGACGCGTTGACCACGATCCTGGATCCATCGCTGCCGCTCACCGTCACGGAGTGGGACGAGTGGGGCAACCCCTTGGCTGACGAGCAGGTGTACGAGTACATGAAGTCCTACACCCCGTACGAGAACGTCGCGGCCAAGGACTACCCCGCGATCTTGGCCATGACGTCGCTCAACGACACCAGGGTCTTCTACGTCGAACCCGCGAAATGGGTTGCTGCACTGCGTCATACCGCGACCGGGGACCCCGAGGTGCTGTTGAAGACCGAGTTGGTCGCCGGCCACGGTGGGATCAGCGGCCGCTACGAGCGCTGGAAGGAAGCCGCATTCCAGTACGCGTGGGTGCTAGCCACTGCAGACCGCGACCACCACGGCAGCGGCGAGGTAGACCACCTCTTCCCCACTCCGGACGCTTAGCCGCGACGTCATCGACTTCGGCGGGTTGGGCATGCGCGCGGCGTAGACGTTGGCGGGAAACATCGCCAGCATCAGGACGAACAGGCAGACGGTAGCGGCCACCCGGGTGGGCGGAAACAACAGCCCGGCCGCGCCGAGCAGTTCGAGTACGCCGGTGACCGTCACCAGGAAACTGGGCGACGGCAGGGCTGGCGGCACGATCGCGATCATGTCGCGTCGCATGCCGGGTGCGAAGTGCGCGACGCCCGTCATGGTGAACATCACCGCGAGGCCCACGGCGATCGCCTTGGGCCAGCTGTCGACGTAGTCGACCCCAAGCCAGCCCACCAGCCGGGCGATGGCGCTACCCGTGATCAACACGAGGAATACGGCCATGGCGAAACTCCTATCTAGACAGTGGCAAGATGACCGTATCAACAATCTGGTCAGTGTCAAGATTCCTGGCTATGCTTGGCGAATGAGCAAGGAGACTTACCACCACGGCGACCTCAAGGCGGTGATCTTGACCCAGGCCGCGACGTTGGTGGCCGAACGTGGGGCGGACGGGGTCTCGCTACGCGAATTGGCGAGGGTGGCGGGCGTCTCGCACGCCGCGCCTGCCCACCACTTCACCGATCGGCGCGGGCTCTTCACGGCGCTGGCGACCGAAGGTTTCCAGTTGCTGGCGAGCGCGCTCACCGGTGCGCGGCCCAAGTTCGTCGACGCCGCGCGCGCCTACGTCCGCTTCGCCCTCGACCACCCAGGGCACTACGAGGTGATGTGGGACCGGTCGCTCTACGACGCGGCCGACCCTGCGCTCGTCGCCGCCGAGATCGCCGCAGGCGCGGAGCTCAACCGCGGCGTCGGGACACTCGCCGATGCAAAGGCCAAGGCAACGCCCGACGACGCCGCACTCGCGGCATGGGCTCTGGTGCACGGCTTTTCGCTGTTGTGGCTCAACGGTGCGGTAGCGGGGCGGGACGCAGGCGCCGACCCGATCGACACCGCGGAACGCATCGCTCGGATGCTCTTCGACGACACCCGGTAGCGTCGCTGGCATGACCTTGACCGACATCGCCCTGACCACTCTCGACGGCACGCCGACCACGCTGGCCGAATACGCCGACGGCGCCGTGCTGGTCGTCAACGTCGCCAGCAAGTGCGGCCTCACGCCGCAGTACACGGCGCTGGAGCAGCTGGCTCAGGACTACGGCGACCGCGGATTGACCGTCGTCGGAGTCCCGTGCAACCAGTTCATGGGCCAGGAACCGGGCACCGCCGAGGAGATCCAGACCTTCTGCTCCACCACCTACGGCGTGACGTTCCCGCTGCTGGCCAAGACCGACGTCAACGGGGCCGACCGGCATCCGCTGTACGCCGAACTGACCAAGACGGCCGACGCCGAAGGCGAAGCGGGCGACATCCAGTGGAACTTCGAGAAGTTCCTGTTGGCGCCCGGTGGCGAGGTGGTCAAGCGCTTCCGTCCACGCACCGAACCCGATGCGCCCGAGGTGGTCAGCGCCATCGAGGCCGTGCTGCCCCGCTGAGCCCGGCACCGAATCGTCAACTCCCGCCCACGTGTCGGAAACCGTTGGGACACCTTGTGTTGCCATACTTCAGGCGTGGCTGGACGACTGATCGTCTCGATCTCCGGGATCAGGGACCGCACCCTCGAAGAGGTCGCCGACTTCCGTGCCGAACTCGACGCCCGCAACGTGCCCGCGTCTCTGCTGGTGGCGCCGAGGCTGAAGGGCGGCTACCGACTCGATGAGGATCCGGCGACCGTGGATTGGCTGGTACGCCAACGCAACGCGGGTGATGCGGTCGTGCTGCACGGATACGACGAGGCCGCGACCAAGAAGCTCCGCAGCGAATTCGCCACGTTGCAGGCCCACGAGGCCAACCTGCGACTGATGGGCGCCGACCGGGTGCTCGAACACCTCGGGTTGCGCACCAGGCTGTTCGCCGCACCTGGCTGGACGGTGTCGCAGGGCACTGTCACGGCGTTGCCGCGCAACGGTTTCCGGCTGCTCGCCGGACTCAGCGGGATCACCGACCTGGTGCGCGCGATGACGGTGCGGGCGCGCGTGCTCGGCATCGGTGAGGGCTTCCTGACCGAGCCATGGTGGTGCCGCACACTGGTCTTGTCGGCCGAACGTTCGGCGCGCCGGGCAGGCACCGTACGCGTCGCCGTGTCGGCGGCTCAGCTGCGCCGCCCGGGTCCGCATCAGGCCGTGCTCGACGCCATCGACCTCGCCCTGATGCACCAGTGCACGCCCGCGGTGTACCGCTGGGCGCCCAACCCGGCATTGACAGACGCCGCGTAGGTCCGGAGCGCTAACGTCGGTCCCATGGCTGACGCTGATGTCATCGTGGTGGGTGCGGGCCTGGCCGGACTGGTCGCCGCATGCGAGGTGGTCGACAGGGGCCGCTCGGTGCTGATCGTCGACCAGGAGAACGCCGCCAACGTGGGTGGCCAGGCCTTCTGGTCGTTCGGTGGGCTCTTCCTGGTCGACAGTCCCGAACAGCGCAGGCTGGGCATCCATGACAGCCACGAACTGGCGCTGCAGGACTGGCTCGGCACCGCGGGCTTCGACCGTCCTGAGGACCACTGGCCCCGACAGTGGGCGCACGCGTACGTCGACTTCGCCGCGGGGGAGAAGCGCAGCTGGCTGCGTGAGCGCGGGCTGCAGACGTTCGCACTCGTCGGCTGGGCCGAACGCGGCGGATACGACGCGCGCGGGCATGGTAATTCGGTGCCGCGCTTCCACATCACCTGGGGGACAGGACCGGCCATCGTCGACGTGTTCGCGCGCAGGCTGCGCAACCATCCGAAGGTGCGCTTCGCCCATCGCCACCGCGTCGACGAGCTAGTGGTCGAAGGCGGCGCCGTCGTCGGTGTGCGCGGCGCGGTGCTCGAACCGTCGTTGGCCGGGCGGGGAGTGGCCTCGTCGCGAACCACCGTGGGCGAGTTCGACTTCCGTAGCCAGGCCGTGATCGTGGCCAGCGGCGGCATCGGCGGCAATCACGACCTGGTACGCAAGAATTGGCCCGCCAGGATCGGCCGCGTGCCCGGCCAACTGCTCAGCGGTGTGCCCGCACACGTCGACGGCCGCATGCTCGGCATCACCGAGGCGGCCGGCGCCCATCTGATCAACGGTGACCGGATGTGGCACTACACCGAGGGCATCACCAACTACGATCCGATCTGGCCTCAGCACGGCATCCGCATCCTGCCCGGCCCGTCATCGCTGTGGCTCGACGGCGGCGGAAAGCGGTTGCCTGCACCGCTTTACCCGGGTTTTGACACGCTCGGCACGCTGGAGCACATCGCCAAGACCGGCTACGACTACACGTGGTTCGTGCTCAACGCCCGCATCATCGCCAAGGAGTTCGGGCTTTCCGGTCAGGAGCAGAACCCCGACCTGACCGGGCGCAGCGCGCGGCAGGTGCTCAGCCGGGTCAAGCCGGGTGCGCCCGCACCCGTGCAGCGGTTCGTCGATCGCGGCGTGGACTTCGTCACCGCAAATTCGTTGCGGGAGTTGGTATCCAAGATGAACGAGGTGCCCGACGTCGAAGCGCTCGACTACGACGTCGTCGAGGCCGAGGTCACTGCCCGCGAGCGCGAGGTGGTCAACAAGTTCACCAAGGACAGCCAGATCAACGCCATTCGCGCCGCCCGCGAATACCTCGCCGACCGCGTCAGCCGCGTGGTCGCACCACACCCCATCACCGATCCCAAGGCCGGCCCACTGATCGCGGTGAAGCTGCACATCCTCACCCGAAAGTCCTTGGGCGGGTTGGAGACCGATCTGGATTCCCGGGCGTTGCGAGCCGACGGGGAGGTGTTCGGAGGACTGTACGCAGCAGGTGAGGCCGCCGGATTCGGTGGCGGCGGCGTCCACGGGTATCGCTCGCTGGAGGGCACCTTCCTCGGCGGGTGTGTGTTCTCCGGACGGGCCGCGGGCCGCGCCGCGGCGCGCGACACGGCCTAGCTTTTCGAATCTGACTGAGCCGAAGTCGGCCGATTGGGCGACGCCGTCAATCCGGTGGGAAGCGCTTGTGCAACGCATCGAGTAGGCGGCGTGCTTCCTTTGCGCGTTCGCGAAGCCGCAGCAGGGCGTGCGGCACGAGGACAGGCGCGTTCGGTCCGTCTTCGCGTTGCCGCTTCCACCGTCGCTCGGCCGCGGCAATGAGGTCCTCCAGCTCGTCTAGCTCGTCGGTCAAAATCGACTGGAACAGCCGCGATTGTGCGACGTCAGCGGGGTGTGCGGGTGGATCGCTTCGTCGGGTCGACATGATCGGGGCGCCGGGCGGCCGGGCCGTGCCACCGTGGAGCGAGTAGCGGCTCGCGTGGACCGAGGGCAGCAGGCTGACCGGGCTCGGGTCGCGCTCCGCCTGGGAGGAAAGGGATGGCATGCCGAGATACTGTCGCGTTCTTGACATCACAGCGACTTCTCGGGATTCACTCAACGGCCGCGTACCCGTTCCCGGTTGGACATCTGACGTTCATCCGCCAGGCGGACTGGTCAGAATTCGGTACCGCGCTCGGGCTCGAGTACCTGGAAGTCGGTGTCGGTCATCTCCGTGAACCGCCCGTAGTAGATGCCGCGGGCTTCCTCGGCCACCACCGCCTGGTGGATCGGCACCGCCCGCGTCGGCGCCACCGCCCGCAGGTACTCGATGGCCTCGGAGATCTTCATCCACGGGGCGGCCGCAGGCGCCGCCAGCACGTCGACGGGTTCACCGGGGTTGAACAGCGCGTCGCCCGGGTGCATCAGCCGGGCCGGGTGGTCACCGTCGCCAAGCAGGTACGAGATGTTGTCGATCACCGGGATGTCGGGATGGATCACCGCATGCTTCCCGCCCACCCCGCGCACGGCGACGTGGCCGACGGAGAACGCGTCGCCGACGTTGACCGCCGTCCACGCCCCGCCCAGCTGCGCGGCCGTCATCGGGTCGGCGTACAGCGCAGCCTGCGGGTTGGCCTCCAGCAAGGCAGGTAGCCGGGCCGTGTCCGCATGGTCCGGGTGCTGGTGGGTGATCAGGATCGCCGACAGCCCCGTGATGCCTTCGAAGCCGTGGGAGAAGTTGCCAGGGTCGAACAGCACGCTGGTGTCCCCGCCCTTGCCGTCGGGGAAGCTGGCGAGCAGGCACGAATGGCCGAAATGCGTCAACTGCATGGCTCCATTCTGGACCGCGCCCGCGCCGGTAGAGTCATGTCCGACCGAAACGCCGTCAACAGGCAAAGGAGCACCCGTGGCCCGGGTCGTAGTGCACGTCATGCCAAAGGCTGAGATCCTCGACCCGCAGGGTCAGGCCATCGTCGGCGCCCTTGGCCGACTGGGACATGCCGGGATCTCAGATGTCCGGCAGGGCAAGCGGTTCGAACTCGAAGTCGACGACGCAGTGTCAGACAAGGCACTCGCCGAGATTGCCGAGTCGCTGCTCGCCAACACCGTCATCGAGGACTGGTCCGTGCACCGGGAGTCCGAATGACTGCTCGCGTCGGGGTCATCACCTTCCCCGGCACCCTCGATGACGTCGACGCCGCCCGCGCGGCCCGCGCCGTCGGCGCCGAATCGGTGAACCTGTGGCACGCCGACGCCGACCTGAAGGGGGTCGACGCCGTCATCGTGCCCGGTGGCTTCTCCTACGGCGACTATCTGCGCTGCGGCGCCATCGCCAAGTTCGCGCCGGTGATGGGTTCGGTCGTGTCGGCCGCGGCCAAGGGCCTGCCAGTGTTGGGTATTTGCAACGGTTTTCAGGTGCTCTGCGAGGCCGGCCTGCTGCCTGGCGCGTTGACCCGGAACGCGGGTCTGCACTTCGTCTGCCGCGACGTCTGGTTGCAAGTCGCGTCGAACTCGACGGCATGGACGACGCGCTACGAGCCGGACGCCGATCTGCTGGTGCCGCTCAAGTCGGGGGAGGGCCGTTACGTGGCCTCCGAAGCGGTGCTCGACGAACTGGAGGGTGAAGGGCGCGTGGTGTTCCGCTACCGCGACGACAACCCGAACGGCTCGATGCGCGCCATTGCGGGGATCGCGTCGGCCAACGGCCGGGTCGTCGGGCTGATGCCCCACCCAGAACACGCGACCGAGGCGTTGACCGGTCCGTCCGACGACGGGCTCGGGATCTTCTACTCGGCGCTCGACGCGGTGCTGGCGGCGTAGTCATCCCTAGCCACGACTTCGGCGCGCCCAGTTGCGCTGGCCGCAACTGAACGCGCCGAAATCGCTTGGGGATCAGGCGGCTGGCTTGATCGCGTGCGCGCCACCGCCGACGGTCACGATCGCGGATTCTCGGCCCATATTCCGCGGGCAGTGCAAGCGCAGCCTTGCTGGCACGACAGGCTCGGCATTTCTGTTCGGGACTCGACGCGGTGCTGGCGGCTTAGCTTTCAGCAGACTCCCAGTCAAAGTTGGTGCGCGACGCTGCCACTGTCGAGTGTTAGTGTCATTTTGTTTGTTTGCTGGCATGCCGGTGGTTTAGTGAAATCGGATGGGGGACAGTGCTAGTCAATCCAGATCTCTTGCGAGATTTCGCCAAGCAGGTTGACGTCGCGTCTGCGACGCTCAGGAGAGCTGACGACGGTCTGAAGAGTGCCAGCGCTGCGGCCGACGGGCTGCCAGGTTCGGAGACGCAGTGGATCATGCGTCAGGTCGGCGATCATTTGTCGCTGGTCGGTGACGACATCGCCTCGCAGGTCGAGAACATGGGGGTGATGGTGCGCGGCGCCGGCGATCGGTATGAGGTCGACGATGACACCCTCGCCGGCGGCTTCAAGAGGCTGTTCTAGCCACGTGTTGCCGTCACGTTCGCGCTTACAGGGCTGGAACCCGGAGTCGTTGGCGCCGGCCGGTTCGACGATCGGCAATGCTGGGCAGTCGACCTACGACACGGTGCGGAGGCTGGACGACGACTGCGATCGGATGCCGGAGGCCAGGGTGTGGTCGGGCGGCGCTCAGAAAGAAGCAGCGAAGATGTTCACGCGGGCAACCGACCGCTCGTCGAACTTTCTCCACTACGCCAAAGCGGTAGCGGATGCCCTACAGACCGGTTCCGGAAGGATCGGCAAAGCCCGAAGCGACGCGTTGAGCGAGGCCGACGCCATCGACAAGGGCGAACTTGAAGTCAACGATCAATGGGTAGTGCTGATCAGACCGGCGGGAATGACCGCCGAGCACGCAGCCGACCTCCAAAAGCGGGCCGAAGCAGCGCAAGCCGACCTCAATCCGCTGGTGCACGCAGTCGACGCGGCCGACAAAGACACCATGCAACAACTCCTGCTGGCAAGGGCCAAGGAGGGCGCAGCGTTTAAAAATTCTCGTCAAGGACCGCCTAGTCCGTTGCCGCCAGTGCCCGGCAACGAGGTTCCAGACCCCAACACCGATGCCGGACGGCAGCTGCAGAGCATGGTCCGTGCCCAGGACATGTCAACGACCGTCCGGGACACCGCCGAGTCGACCGACGAGAATGGGAATCACTTCAAGACGCTGATGATGCTCGACGGAAGCAAGCAGGTCATCAAGACTGAAGGTGGCTGGCCCCCTAGCGCGCACAAGGTGCCCGAGGGCACTGTCGAGGTCACCCAATACGACGCAAAGGGCAACGTGGTCTCGATTGCCGAAACGATCAAGCACGACGATGGATCGGAAAGAACCGAAATCTTCTGGACGGACGGCACAACGGTAACCATGACGCGAACACCCGACGGCAAATGCAGCGGCGGCGTGGTCACCAAAGACGGCCATACGGGCAACTTGCCTGATGCGTTCTTCGCCGAACCCATCCCAGACATCGTCGGTGGCAGCCTCACCGCTCTGGAGAAGCAGAGCGAAAAGGGGATACCGGGGCTGAGTGCCGAAACCCTGGAAAGAGTTGGGGCGGGCGCGAAGTTTGCAGGTCCCGCGTTTGGGGTGGCGGCGGCCATTTACGACGTAGCGACGGCGGAGACGAAGCACGATGCTTGCGTCGCCGCGTGGAAGGGTGGTGCCGGAGTTATTGGTGGCATGACCTTCGATGCCGTACTCACGGCAGTCCAACCCGAACTGGCCCCGGTATGGGCGGGTGTTGCAAGCGGCACCGCGGGGTTCGGCTTCGGGCAGCTCGGAGGGGTTGTCGGAGAATTGGTGTGTCCAGAGTGAAGAACTTCCTGCTGTTAACCTTCTACTTCCTTGTGGTGAACGGCCTGGTGGTGGTTTGCGTTGTGTGGGCGTGCATTTGCCTTGCACGTGGCGAATACCTCACTCTAGTAGTGGTTTTGGCGTTTGCACTCGCGTTCATGGGACTTGAGTCTTCGTTACTGCAAGTCATGAGCGGCAAGGTGAGGCCCCGAGCGGAGCTCGTCGGAAGAGCAACGACGATCCGGCCCGACAAGACCGTGGACGGGCTGTTGATGTCGGCGACATTTGCGGCCGTCATCGCAGTGACGACGTACGCGATCTTCACTCCGCTGGGGATGATCGACATTCCCCTCCCCTACGGCAAGCGAATGTTCCTCGTCCTCGCGATTGGTGCCGCGCTTACCGGGATCGCGAACCTGTGGATCTTGTTCAAACGCGGCGGAAACAGTTTTCTGACGCTTGACCCCCTCAGCTTCGAATTGGGGCAGGGGATCGCGTCTATCGAGAGCGCTTGGGACGACATTGCCGATATCGCGGATCGACGGCCGGGCAAGCCCCCACCGTTCAGAGCCACGCTGTTCGTTGTTTTTCACGACGGACGGACCCGCACGGTGGCCATCGACTCGTATACGCCCAAAGGGACGGCAGTCCGTCGCTTTGTCCGCTTCTACTGGCTGAACTCCGACCACCGCGAAGAACTGACGGACGGTCGTGCGATCGATCGGCTCGCCGGGTTCGGGGCAACGTCTTGATGTCAGCGATCCGCAGTCGTTCGTGGTGGATCATTGGCGCAGTTCTTTCCGTGGTGGTCGCGGTGGTCATTGCGGCCGTGTTCTATGCGACGGCAAGAAAGCAAGCAACCAAGCCGCAATCGGCCCCGTCCCTTGGTTTACCCGCGCAGCTTCTGCTGACGTCGTCGATGCGGAAGCAGCCGGTGCCTGGTTGGAAAATTTCGGCGCAACAACTCGGCCTCCCGCCCGGGGGCGTCCCCAAATTGATTGGCAACGCTGGTGATCGAGGTATCTTCCTCGGCATCACGGGTACCGGCTGGTGGTTGGCCGGAGTCGACGTGGCGACCGGCAAGAGGTTGTTCCCCGCGGTCGAACTCGGACGTTCGGACGACGCCCTCGGTTTTAACTGTTTCATCAACGGGCCGAAGATGGTGCTGTGTATACGTGAGGACCGCGATCCCACGAAGCCGGCACGTGCATGGGTAGTCGATACTGACCACGGGTCAACGATTTTCGATGGTCCAACTGAATTGCGCATACCACCTTTCGACAATCATCCAACGGTCGAGCAACGTGGGGACTACGCCGTTGCGACGGTGAGCGGTGAGGGTGTGCATGGCTTGGGTACGCACGCCGAACTCACGTGGTTTGTCCCCGGCGGCGGACACCTTTCCGGAGAAAAGGATTGGGTACACGATGCTGCACCGCAATCACTAGCTGCCCAGGACGGCGGCCCGTCTTCCGCCACCGACATTGTCTTTTCGCTTGCCGACGGTGCAGCGGTGAAACCTGAAGTGCCGCAGGGAGTTCTTCTCAGTCAGGCAGTGATCTATCCGGGCGGGTTCGGCTACGAGTACTCCGTCAACGGCGAGTTCTCATCGACCCAGGTGCGATTCTTCGATGAAACCGGCAAGGCGCTGGGCAAACCAGACTTCAAGGGCACCATTCTCACTGGGTCGCGCGATATTCCGATGGTGACGACGCCGTCGAAGGACGTCGTTCTCACGCTCGACGGGCACGAGCTCCTTGAGCTAGCGGTCACGCCGGGACTTGAAGCGCGCCTCGTCGGGCAAAGGCTCTTCGTTACGGGCGGAGGTGACGATCGACATTGGCAGCAATACGACCTGCAAAGTGGGGCAACCGGAAAGACATGCGACATCGACGGCATCGGCTCGTACTACATTGCCTCCGACGGCGAGGTCGCGGTGCTGATGGGCGACGATTCGGCCGCCGTGGGCTACGACCTAGCGACGTGCGACAAGCTCTGGTCGATTCCGAGTTCTGTCCAAGACGTGTGGAGAGTCAACACCACGCTTATCGAGCGCATCAACGACGAATTGTTCTCGTTGGTGGCGCCACCCTAGCCACGACTTCGGCGCGCCCAGTTGCGCTGGCCGCAACTGAACACGCCGAAATCGCTTGGGGATCAGGCGGCGGGCTTGATCGCCTGCGCGCCACCGCCGACGGTCACGATCGCGCCGTTCACGTAACTCGCGGCCGGGGACGCGACGAAGGCTACGACGTTGGCGATCTCGTCGGCCTCTGCCGTCCGGCCGATTGCCGTGGTGCGGCCGAGTCCCTCGATGAGGTCGCTTTCGAATGCCTCGGTACCCAGTGTCACCGTTGGTCCGGGGGCGACGGCGTTGACCCGTACGCCCGCGGCGCCGAACTCGTCGGCCCACAGCTTCGTGAGCAGCTCGAGTGCGGCCTTGCTGGCACCGTAGATGCCTGCGCCCGCGGCCGGCGTGGACGCCGCGACGGTCGTCACGTTGACGACCGAACCCTGGCCGCGCTCGAGCATGCCCGGTACCAGTTTCTGAACCAGTAGGTAGGGGGCGCGGAGGTTGGTGTCGAGTTGGTCGTCGAAGTCGGCGTCGGTGGTCTCGAACGTCGGGGCGAACCGGTAGATGCCCGCGTTGTTGACCAGGATGTCGACGGCACCGGCTTCGTCGGCCAGGCGTCGGACATCGGCGGCCTTCGAAACGTCGGCGGCGACGAAACGTGCCTTGCCGCCTGCATTTTCGATGTCGCGGACGGCCTTGGCGCCACGTTCGGCGTTGCGGCCGTGGACGATCACCTCGGCGCCTTCGTTGGCGAGTTGAACCGCAATCGCGTAACCGATGCCTGCGGTCGCGCCGGTTACCAGGGCGGTCTGGCCGGTCAGTGTGTTCGTCATGGGAGTGCCTCCTGCGAGAAGTTTTTTATGAAGCCGACTCGCATAAGTCCCATTCCGGACTGGTTATTCCATAACTCTCGGCCCAACGCGCCGAAATCGCAAGAAGGGGGGAGGGCTAGGGGGACAGGGCGACCGACGCCTCGGCCGTGTAGTTCAGGAAGGTGAACGTCTCCTGCAGGTAAAGCTGCACGGTGTCGGCATCGTGCGACAGGTAGCCGATCGACACGTCGGTACCGAGTTGTAGGTCGAAGTCACCGCCGCGGGTCGACAGTACGAACGCCCCGTCGATGGCGGGTGCCCAGATGATCTCGCCGTCGATGAGGCGGCTCAGGTGCTCGCGAATCGGATAGCCGTGCGCGGTGGTCTCGCTGACCTGGGTGTACACGTCGGCCGAGAGCAGCACCGAGTACGGCCCGTCGACACCGGCCAGCCGCAACTCCGACAGTGCCTGCGAGATCACGTCGGGGATCTCCGCGGGATTCGACGGCAACGCCAGCGGCGGGTTGGAACTCGCGGAACGGATGCCCTCGATCGAGGCCGCCTCGTACCCCTCGAAGATCGCGCGGTCCTCCGCGAAGGCCAGCTGCTTGGCAGCCTCTTTCACCGGATCCCAGTTCGAATCCTGCGATCCGCGTTCGACGTCGTCGATGTCGGTACGGCCGACGGTGAACGGAACTCGCAGCCGGACAAGGGGTTTGCTCTCGCGAAGGTGGGCGACTACGCCGTCGCCGGGGGACGCCACGTCGAGCAGATGACCGGTGCTGATCGCCGCCTTCACGGGCCCGCCTGGCTCGCTGACGTCGACCACGCGGCGACCGGCGATGTGCCGCTTGAAGGTCCGGGTGGCCTCGGTTTCGATTTCGCCCCAGGCCTCTTCGGAGATCGGCGCGAGGTCGCGGTAGAGATTGTTCATTGAGGTTGTCCTTTCAGACTGCCGATCGACAAGGAGCCATTGGAGCGGGAGATCGAGGCCGGAGCCGCTTCGGTGTCACCATCGGGAAGCGGCGGTGGGTCGTCGAGGAAGTCCGCGGTGGGCACGAAGAACATGGTGCCGGTTACCGCGGTCGAGAAGTCGAGAATCCGGTCGGTGTTGCCCGGCGGATCGCCGATGAACATGTTGCGCAGCATGCGTTCGGTGACGTCGGGGTCGGCGGCGTATGCGATGTAGTAGGTACCCGACTCGCCGTTCCCGAGCGTGCCGAACGGCATGTTGGCCCGCACGATCTGGAGTTCGTTGCCGTCCTCGTCTTCGATGACGTTCAAAGCGAGGTGCGAGTTGGCGGGCTTGACGTCGTCGGCCATTTCGATGTCTTCGAGCTTGGTGCGCCCGATCACCAGTTCCTGCTCGGTGACGCTCAAGGCGTTCCACGCGGCCATGTCGTGGGTGTACTTCTGCACGTGCACGTAGCTGGCACCGGCAAAGTCGGGATCATCCGCGATCTGGACCGCCTCGACGGCTTCGGGCCCATCCGGATTCTCGGTGCCGTCGACGAAGCCGAGCAGGTCGCGTTGCTCGAAGAACCGGAACCCATGCACCTCGTCGACGACGGTCACCGCGCCCGCCATGGACGCAAGTACTCGGCCGCCGAGTTCGAAGCAGACGTCCATGGACTCGCCGCGGATGTGAAACAGCAGGTCGCCGGGGGTGGCCGGGGCGTGGTGTCGCGCCCCGACGAGTTCGGGGAACGGGTGCAGGTCGGCCGGGCGCGGGCCCCCGAACAGGCGGTCCCAGGCGGCGGACCCGATGCCGGTGACCAAGGTCAAATATGCTGCGGGATTGCGGAATCCGACTGCGCGGACGAGGCCGGACAGGTCGGCGAACGCATCGTGAACCGTGTCCTCGCCGCCATCGTCGATGGTGGCCACCAGGAAGATCGCTGCAGGCGTGAGCGGTGTGAGAATCGGCTGCGCACGACGAGTCACGAACTGACCCTATCGTCACCTCAGACGGCTTGACCGGTAAGGATGGGCTACATGATCTCAGGCAGTCCAGCCAACACGTTCCGTGCGTCGGCCGAAGCGCTCTGCGAATTCATCGACGCATCGCCGTCGCCGTTCCACGTCTGTGCGACCGTGGCCGAGCGGCTACGGGCCGCGGGCTTCACCGAGCTCGCCGAGGCCGACGCGTGGCCGACGGACGCTCCCGGCTACTTCGTCGTGCGGGCGGGCTCGCTGGTCGCATGGAAGTCGGCCGACGCCGGCGCACCGTTCCGCATCGTCGGTGGGCATACCGATAGCCCCAATCTTCGGGTCAAACAGCACCCCGACCGCTTCGTATCTGGCTGGCAGGTGGTGGCGCTCGAGCCCTACGGCGGGGCGTGGCTGAACTCGTGGCTCGACCGCGACTTGGGTCTCAGCGGCCGACTGTCCGTGCGATCGGGCAACCGGACCGACGACGTCCTGGTCAAGATCGACGACCCCATCCTGCGGGTGCCCCAGCTGGCCATCCACCTCTCCGACGATCGCAAGGGCGTGGAACTGAACCCGCAGCGCCACGTCAACGCCGTCTGGGGTGTCGGTGGCGGGACGCGGTCCTTCATGGACTACGTGGCCAGGCAGGCCGACGTCGACCCCTCCGACGTGCTGGCCGCCGACCTCATGACGCACGACCTGACGCCCGCGACACTCGTCGGTGCAGAACGTGAACTCGTCAGCGCACCGCGCCTGGACAACCAGGGCACCTGCTACGCCGGGCTGGAGGCGTTCCTCGCCGCCGAGCCAGGGGGATACGTGCCCGTGCTGGCGCTCTTCGACCACGAAGAGGTCGGCTCGACGTCGGATCATGGAGCCCAATCCGACCTGCTGCTGACGGTGCTCGAACGGATCACGCTATCCGCAGGCGGCACGCGGGAGGACTTCCTGCGCAGGCTGCCCGGTTCGATGGTGGCCTCGGGCGACATGGCGCATGCGACGCACCCCAACTACCCGGAACGTCACGAGCCGGGCCACCTCATCGAGGTCAACGCAGGACCGGTGCTGAAGGTGCAACCCAACCTGCGCTACGCCACCGACAGCCGGACCGCGGCGGCGTTCCAGTTGGCCTGTGATCAGGCCGGGGTGCCGCTGCAACGCTACGAGCACCGGGCCGATCTGCCGTGCGGGTCGACGATCGGACCGATGACGGCGGCCCGAACCGGGATCCCGACCGTCGACGTCGGCGCAGCCCAGTTGGCGATGCATTCGGCGCGGGAGTTGATGGGGGCGGCCGACGTACCCGCGTACGCCGCGGCGCTGCAGGCGTTTCTGTCACCGGGCTGATCTAGCCTCGAGCGCATGACTCTAGACATCGCCTCGGTCACCTTCGATTGCTCCGACCCGGACGGACTTGCCGCCTGGTGGGCGGCCGCCGCCGGCGGAGACGTCAACGCGGTGGCACCAGGTGAATTCGTACTGGTGGCCCGCCCCGGTGGACCCGCCCTGGCCTTCCAGCGGGTGCCCGACCCGACACCCGGTAAGAACCGTGTGCACCTGGACTTCTCGGTCGCCGACATGGATGCCGAGGTCGCTCGGTTGGTATCGCTCGGTGCGACGGAGACTGGCCGTAACGGCTTCGGTGACGACTTCCACTGGGTGGTGTTGGCCGACCCCGCAGGCAATGCGTTCTGCGTCGCTGGCGGGAGCTGATCCATCACCGTTGAATAGCCGGTGGACGTGGCAAGATCACGCCGGTGTTGCTATCGCTGATCGCGGTCTCGGTCGTGTTGGCGGGGTGGGCGCTCACGGCCCGACGGCTGGAACGATGGCGCATCACCTCACCGCTCTTCCTGGTGGTCGCAGGCGCCGCAGTCGAGTACACGACGCACGGCTCGCTGGCCGACACGCTGAATTCCGAAGTCGCCGAGCGGATCGCCGAAATCATTCTGGCGGTACTGCTTTTCGTCGACGCCACCGCAGTGCGCGGGGGGCTGTTCGGTGGTCAGCCGCGCTCGACCATGCGGCTGCTCTTCATCGCTCTGCCGCTGAGCCTGGGACTGTCGGTGCTGCTTGGCTTCTGGCTGCTACCCAGCACCTCGTGGGGGACCCTGATCGTCATCGCGTGCATCGTGGTGCTGATCGACTTTTCCCCCGCTCCTTCGATCGTGCGCGACGAACGGATCCCCGGCCGGGTCCGCGATCTGCTCAACGCCGAGGCTGGCTACAACGACGGCATCATCTCGCCGATCTTCATCTTTGCGTTGGCGCTCGCCGGTGGCGAGCACGAGCCTGCCGACACCCCGCTGGCCGCCCTTCGCGAGGCAGTCCCGCACTCACTCAAGGGACTGGCGCTGGGGCTGGCGGTCGGCGCGGGCCTGGCGCTGGCCGCCAACGTGGCCGAGCGGCACGGCTTGATGACCGAACAGTCGAAACGCATCATCGTCGTCTCCGCCCCGGCGATGGCGTTCACGTTGAGCCTCGGAGTGCACGGCAACGGTTTCATCGCGGCGTTCGTGTGCGGTATCGCCTATCACTACTTCCGGCGCTCGCAGGACGTCGAACGCGAACTGGAACTGGTGGACGACCTCAGCTTCCTGTTGACGGCGGCGATGTGGTTCGTCTTCGGCGGCCTGGTGTTGATCGCCTACTGGCGAGCCGGACTGACGATCGGCGTGGTGGTGTTCTGCCTGCTGGCGTTGACGCTGGTGCGGATGCTGCCGGTCGCCGCGGCGATGCTCGGGTCGACGTTCTCCTGGCCCGAACGGCTGATGCTGGGCTGGCTCGGTCCGCGGGGCGCCGCGTCGATCGTTTTCGGCCTCCTGGCGTTCAATGTGCTCGGCGGTGGTGACGAGCATGCGGTGCTGCTCACCATGGTCGTGACCGTGCTGGGCAGTGTGCTGATCCACGGCATCGGCGCTCCGGCGGCCGCTCGCGTGTTCCACCAGGCCCAAGCCAATAGAATGGTGGAGTGACATCCGGGCTCAGCCACGAAGTTGACACCGTCCAGACCGCCGCAACCACTCCCGACCACCCTCAGCCCTTCCGTGAACTGGGGCTGAAGGACGACGAGTACCAGCGCATCCGCGAGATCCTCGGCCGTCGGCCCACTGACGCCGAACTGGCGATGTACTCAGTGATGTGGAGCGAGCACTGCTCCTACAAGTCGTCCAAGGTCCACCTGCGCTACTTCGGCGAGACCACCACCGAGGCCATGCGCACCGCGATGCTGGCAGGCATCGGCGAGAACGCGGGCGTCGTCGACATCGGCGACGGCTGGGCCGTGACGTTCAAGGTGGAGTCCCACAACCACCCCTCCTACGTCGAGCCGTACCAGGGCGCCGCCACCGGGGTCGGCGGCATCGTCCGCGACATTATGGCGATGGGCGCGCGCCCCGTGGCGGTCATGGACCAGCTGCGCTTCGGCGCGGCCGACGCCCCGGACACCCGAAGGGTGCTCGACGGGGTCGTGCGCGGGGTTGGTGGATACGGAAACTCACTGGGCCTGCCCAACATCGGTGGCGAGACGGTGTTCGACGCGTCGTACGCGGGCAACCCGCTGGTGAATGCGTTGTGCATCGGGGTGCTTCGTAAAGAGGACCTGCACCTGGCCTTCGCGTCGGGCAAGGGCAACAAGATCATCCTGTTCGGCGCGCGTACCGGCCTGGATGGCATCGGCGGCGTCTCGGTATTGGCCTCGGAGACGTTCGGCGGCGACGAGGGCGACGGGCCCGGCCGCAAGAAGCTCCCGGCGGTTCAGGTCGGCGACCCGTTCATGGAGAAGGTGCTCATCGAGTGCTGTCTCGAGCTGTACGCCGCCGGGCTGGTGATCGGGATCCAGGACCTCGGTGGAGCCGGATTGTCCTGTGCCACTTCTGAACTCGCCTCGGCTGGGGACGGCGGCATGTCGATCGAGCTCGACAAGGTGCCGCTGCGGGCGAAGTACATGACCCCCGCCGAGGTGCTGTCCAGCGAATCGCAGGAACGCATGTGCGCGGTCGTGGCTCCGGAAAACGTCGAAAAGTTCATGGCCGTGTGCCGCAAGTGGGAAGTCCTCGCGACCGTCATCGGCGAAGTCACCGACGGCGCCAACCTCGAAATCACCTGGAACGGCGAGACCGTCGTCGACGTGCCGCCCCGCACCGTCGCGCACGAGGGTCCCGTCTACGAGCGTCCGGTGGCCCGGCCCGACACCCAGGACGCGCTCAACGCCGATACGTCGGCGAAGCTGCCGCGGCCGTCGACTGGTGACGAACTCCGCGCGACTTTGCTTGCGCTGCTTGGCAGTCCGCATCTGTGCAGCCGCGCGTTCATCACCGAGCAGTACGACCGCTACGTCCGCGGCAACACCGTGCTCGCCGAGCATGCCGACGGTGGGGTGCTCCGCATCGACGAAGCCACCGGACGCGGCGTCGCCGTATCCACCGACGCGTCCGGGCGCTACACGTTCCTCGACCCGTACGCGGGTGCGCAGCTGGCGCTGGCCGAGGCCTATCGCAACGTCGCCGTCACGGGCGCCGCCCCGGTCGCCGTCACGAACTGCCTCAACTTCGGCTCGCCGGAGGATCCCGGCGTGATGTGGCAGTTCGCCCAGGCCGTGCGTGGCCTCGCCGATGGCTGTGCGACCCTTGGCATTCCGGTCACCGGTGGCAACGTCAGCTTCTACAACCAAACCGGAACCACCGCGATCCTCCCGACTCCCGTGGTGGGTGTGCTCGGCGTGCTCGACGACGTGACGCGTCGCATCCCCACCGGCATCGGCACCGAACCAGGTGAGACGCTGGTCCTGCTCGGCGACACCCGCGACGAGTTCGACGGCTCGATCTGGGCTCAGGTCACCGCCGACCACCTCGGTGGACTGCCGCCCAAGGTCGACCTCGCCCGCGAGCAGTTGCTCGCCCAGGTGCTCGCCGCGGCGTCGCGCGACGGGCTCATCACCGCCGCGCACGATCTGTCCGAGGGTGGGCTGATTCAAGCCGTCGTTGAGGCTGCGTTGGCCGGCGAAACCGGTTGCCGGCTGGTGCTTCCCGAGGATGTAAACCCCTTCGTGGCACTGTTCTCGGAGTCTGCGGGACGTGTGCTCGTCGCCGTTCCGCGCACCGAGGAGAGTCGCTTCCGCGCCATGTGCGAGGCGCGCGGGTTGCCCGCCACCCGGATAGGCGTTGTCGACGAAGGTAGTGATGCCGTCGAGGTTCAGGGGCTATTCACCGTCCCGCTCGCGGAACTGCGGAGCACGTCGGAGGGCGTGCTGCCCGGACTGTTCGGGTGAGGGCGCCAGCCAACACTTCGCATCCGCTGCTGCTTTGGGCGTGGAGCCTGATTCGACTCGACTTCGTCGGCGTTGGCTTCGGCGCCCTCTTCTTCTGCTTGTCGCTGACCCCGTCACTACTTCCAAGGGACTGGTTGTTCCAGGGTCTGATCGGTGGCATCACGGCATCGATCGGTTACGCGATCGGCGTCGTCATCGGAAAGGTGTTCCACCACTTCGTCTTTCGCCGCAGGCGGTGGTGGCCACCGCCGAAAGCCGTGCAGAACCGGCTGAAGGTCGGCACCGTCGTGCTCTCGGCCTCCGCCAGTCTGCTGATGCTGGTTCCTGCGGCCCGCTGGCAGCGCCAGGTGGCGCAGCTCATGGGTCTGGAAGGGCCGGCGACGGCGTCGTACCTCCGCACCGTCATCATCGCCGTTGCGGTCGGCGGTGCATGTGTCGGCGTGTCCCGCATTGTGCTTGACGCGATCAAAGTGCTTGCCCGACTGATCATTCGGCGCTGGCACCTGGATAGGGAAGTTGCGCTGGCCATCGGCACGACGATTGTGGTGATCGTGCTCGTCACGCTGATCAACGGCGTGCTGTATCGGGGCTTTCTCGCCGGGGCGAACCGCGCGTTCCAGCCGCAGAACGCCGAAACCCGAGCAGGCGTCGAGCAACCCACGGCACCCGAGAAGTCCGGTAGCCCGATGTCGTTGGCGCCGTGGGACACCCTCGGCTATCAGGGCCGCAACTTCGTCGCCACCGGACCGCACGCCGCTGAGTTGACGAAGTTGAACGGGCACCCCGCCAAGGAACCCATCAGGGTGTACGCCGGTCTGGAGACGGCCGACACCGACGAGGGCCGGATGGACGTCATCGAGCGTGAACTCGATCGGACCCGAGCCTTTGAGCGCAAGCTGCTGATCGTCGTGCCGACCACGGGTACCGGCTGGGTGAATCCAGTGGCCGCCAGGGCGCTGGAAACCATGTACAACGGCGACACCGCGATGGTGGCGGTGCAGTACTCGTATCTACCGAGTTGGATATCGTTCGTCGGCGACCAACAGAAGTCCTCGGCGTCGGGCACGCTACTCATCGACACCATCCACGACCGATGGTCGAAGTTACCGCCCGAGCGGCGGCCCAAGCTGGTGCTCTACGGCGAGAGTCTGGGCTCCTACGCCGGTCAGAGTGCATTCCCGTGGCTGCCCGACATCGCTGAGATGGGTTTCTCCGCCGTGCTGTGGGTGGGTCCGCCTCATGAGAGTTCGTTGTGGAGCGGGTTGGTGGCGCGGCGTGACCCTGGCACACGCGAGGTGGAACCGCGCTACGACAACGGGCGCACCGTGCGCTTCTCGCAAGCGTCGAGTCCCGCCGAAGTGGCGGCCGTGACTGCCCCGCCATGGGAAGGCACCCGTGTGTTGTTCCTGCAGCACCCGTCGGACCCCATCGTGTGGTGGTCGCCGGATCTCCTGTTCTCCCGGCCGGATTGGCTCAAGGAGCCCCGCGGCGACGACCGTACGGCTGCGATGCAGTGGTATCCGATCATCACCTTCTGGCAGGTGGGCGCCGACATCACCGACGCCAGCGGGGTGCCTGCCGGCCACGGCCACAACTACGGCGACACGGTGCTGGATGGATGGGTGGGGGTGATCCCGCCGGACGGCTGGACTCCGGCCGACACTGAGCGGATACGCGCTGCGCTGAAGAGTACGGCGGGCGTCGACGGACCCGAAACATAGTGCCCAGCAAGCCGACCCGAGCGCTGCTGCTCTCCGGAGCGCTGGTGGTCTGGAGTGGGTTGGTCGCGCCGCGGGTTCCCGCACGATGGTTGGTGCCCTTGCACGCCGCCGGTGGTGCCGGGCTCGTCGCGCTGGTGAATGCACCGCTGGGATTGGACCCACCTGCGCTCCGGGGTGGGCTGCGGCTCGGCGTCGCGGCGGCCACCGTCGTCTCGGCGGGGGTGGCAGCGGCGACGGCGCTGCCTCGCGTGCGTGCGGCGATGGCCGAGCGCGAGCTACCTGACCCGGCGGCCGGATGGCTCCTACTTCGCATCCCCGTCGGCACGGTGTGGTCCGAGGAAGCAGCGTTCCGCGCGGCCCTTGGCACCCTGGCCGCCGAGGCGTTCGGGCCGAGGTGGGGCAGGCTGTTGCAGGCCACCGTCTTTGGGCTGTCGCACGTCGCCGATGCGCGCGGCGCGGGCGAGCCGGTCGTGGGCACCGTGCTCGTGACGGGCGCGGCGGGCTGGGTGTTCGGCTGGCTGCATTCGCGGTCGGGCAGCCTGCTGGCGCCCATGCTCGCGCACCTGGCGACCAATGAGGCCGGGGCCGTCGCGGCCCTCGCCATCCATCTCAGGCGTCGCGGGCGTCCGCCTTCAGCTGGTGCGGCTCCGTGTCGAGATCGTCGATGCCGAAGGCGATGATGCGGCGCGGGGTGATGCGAATGATCGCGGTGTCGAGCTCATCGCCTGCCGCCCCCGTCGCGGGCTCCGCGTCCGCCTGAACCGCGGTGCCGCGAATCTCCAGGCAGCGCACCCGCCACGGGTCCCGCGATGCGATGTCGTCGACCACGAAGGCGACATTGGGGTTGGTGGCGAGATTCCGGAACTTCTGGCTCTTCGACATGTGATAGCCCGCAACGTCGATGGTGCCGAGCTCGGAGTTGAAGGTGAACCCGACCGGACTGACCTGAGGTGTGCCGTTGGGCTGGATGGTCGCCAACCTGCCGAGCTCGGCGGCCCGCATGAACTCGATCTCGTGTGCCTTGAACGTCATGCCCACACGGTAGAACCTCAAGAATGCTTGAGGTCAACCGTTACGGGTTGATGGTGTACTCACCGACCTGGCGGCCCCAGACGTAGTCGTTGGCGATCGGTTGGCCCAACTCGACGTGGTTGTACGGAGCGAGGTCGAACCCGGTGTCCATCACCAGATACGGCGCCGGGTACAGGTCGCGCGTGATCTTCTGCCAGCACCCCGGGCGGCCCTCTGGGCCACCGTGCGCGTTGACGCGCGGCAGATTGTCCGGGTAGACGAACGGGTTGCCCGCGCCCAAGCCGAGCAGCGTGCCGTATTGGGCCAGCGAGTATCCGTTCCCGCCGAGCGACCTTGCGATGAGCGGCCCAACCTCGGCGTAGTTGCGCACGGTGCAAAAAATCATCCCGCGGTAGTCGTCGAGCAGTTTGGTCGTCGGGACGAGGTCCGCGGCGCTGCGCACCAGGTACGGCCCGGCGCGCTCGAACGTGTCCGCCGCGGTGCTGCCGAATCCGACCGCGGCCATCAGGGCGGCGTCGACGTCGTGCCGGCGGTCGTTGAGCGCGCGCGCGGTGGTCACGGCAGCGTCTAGGCCGTGGAACAGGTCCGCGGATGCGTCGGCGTACACGTCGGCGAGCCTCGCCGTCTGCGCGATATCGGTTTGCAGCTGCGGCATTCGTGGATTGACGTCGTCGAGGATCACGTTGGCGTCATCAAGGGATTGCCCGAACCTTGACCCCAGCCCCGTCAGCGCCTCTGCCGTCGCCGTCAACGTCTGGTTCAGCTTGATCGGATCGACCTGCGCGGCGATCGCCGTGACCGTCTCGAACAACGTGTTGAACTCCGTCGTGACCGACTGGGCTCGAATCACGGCGTGGTCCGCAACATGTTGCAGCGATGGGTTTTTCGGAGAACTGAAGGCGATGTACTTGTTCCCGAAGACGGTACTGGCCTTGACGTCGGCGAGCACGTTGGACGGAATCAGGTACAGGTACCTCGGATCGATCTCGAGCGCGATCTTCGCCTGTTCGACGCCGTCGACCTCGCTGGTCGAAAGGCCCGTCACCCGGCCGATCTCGACACCGTTGAGCGTGACCTTCGATCCGGGATCGACCACCAGGCCGGCCCGCTGGGACACCACCGTCAGGTCGGTGCGGGTCTTGAAGGCGCCCCGGAACTGGAGCCAGATCAAGGTGCCAACGACGGCGACGACGACCAGCAACACCACACCTGCCAGCTTGTACGGCGGTCGGTGGCGGTCGATGGCCAGAGTTGGCGACATTTCCAGGGACAATAAAGTATGGCCGCTCGGCGTACTGCGGATCCGACGAAGACTCGCGCAGCCGTGTCGGCGGTCGCCGACTGGCTCGTCGACGACACTTCACCCGCGCCCGATCGGGCCGCCCTTGGTGAGGCCGTCCGGCTCACCGCCCGCACGCTCGCCGCGTTGGCCCCCGGCGCCACTGTCGAGCTCAGGGTTCCGCCATTCGTTGCGGTGCAATGCATATCGGGCCTCAGCCACACGCGAGGTAACCCGCCGAACGTCGTCGAGACCGATGCGCGCACCTGGCTGCTGCTGGCCACCGGCCTCCGCGCGCTGCCTGACGCCGTCGCCGACGGTTCCTTGCGGGTGTCCGGGGCGCGGGCGACAGAGCTCGCCGATTGGTTGCCCGTCGTCGGGCTGGCGAAATGAATGCGGGCGAGTCGGCGTTGTACTCGACGTCGAGCGTGTCGACACCGTGGTTCGATTCCGCCAACGGCCACCTCTGCCCGTAGACTGGGCAACGTCACCCACCGCCCCCAGGGAGCAGCCACTGTGACCGTCGAGCCGCTAGTAAACGACCCGAACGACGCGCTAGAGCACGACCCTAAAGAGGAATGCGGCGTCTTCGGCGTCTGGGCTCCGGGCGAGGAAGTGGCGAAGCTCACTTACTACGGCCTCTATGCGCTGCAACACCGTGGCCAGGAGGCGGCGGGCATCGCCGTCGCCGATGGTTCGCAGGTGCTGGTGTTCAAGGATCTCGGCCTGGTCAGTCAGGTCTTCGACGAGCCGACGCTGGCCGCCATGCACGGACACGTCGCCATCGGGCACTGCCGGTACTCCACCACGGGCTCCACGACGTGGGAGAACGCCCAGCCGGTGTTCCGCAACACCGCTGCGGGCACGGGTGTCGCGCTTGGTCACAACGGAAACCTCGTCAATGCCACCGATTTGGCGACCCGCGCGCGCGAGGCGGGCCTCATCAATACCCGAGGCGCCGCCGCGGCCACCACCGACTCCGACATCCTCGGAGCGCTACTGGCTCACGGCGCCGCCGACTCGACCCTCGAACAGGCCGCCCTCGAGCTGCTTCCGACGGTGCGCGGCGCGTTCTGTCTGACGTTCATGGACGAGAACACGTTGTATGCCGCCCGCGATCCGCATGGGGTTCGGCCGCTGTCCCTCGGCAGGCTAGACCGCGGTTGGGTCGTCGCGTCGGAGACCGCGGCGCTGGACATCGTCGGCGCATCCTTCGTGCGGGACATCGAACCCGGTGAATTGCTGGCCATCGACGCCGACGGCGTGCGGTCTACCCGCTTCGCCAACCCGACGCCCAAGGCCTGCGTGTTCGAGTACGTCTACCTGGCCCGGCCCGACAGCATCATCGCTGGTCGGTCGGTGCACGCCACCCGCGTTGACATCGGGCGCAGGCTCGCCGCCGAGAAGCCCATCGACGCGGACCTGGTGATCGGCGTCCCGGAGTCCGGTACGCCTGCGGCCGTCGGCTACGCCCAGGGCTCCGGCATTCCCTATGGCCAGGGGCTGATGAAGAACGCCTACGTCGGCCGCACCTTCATCCAGCCGTCGCAGACCATCCGCCAGTTGGGCATCCGGCTGAAGCTCAACCCGCTCAAGGAAGTCATCCGCGGCAAGCGCCTGATCGTCGTCGACGATTCGATCGTGCGGGGCAATACCCAGCGTGCGCTGATCCGGATGCTGCGTGAGGCAGGTGCGCTCGAGGTGCACGTGCGGATCGCGTCACCTCCGGTGCGGTGGCCTTGCTTCTACGGCATCGACTTCGCCACTCCCGCCGAGCTGATCGCGAATGCATCCAGCATCGGCGCCGACGAGGACGACATGGTCGAAGGCGTACGACGCGCCATCGGCGCCGACACCCTCGGCTACATCAGCAGACAGGCCATGATCGCCGCCACCGAGCAACCGGCGACTCGACTGTGCTCGGCGTGCTTCGACGGAAACTATCCGATCGAGCTACCCGGCGAGACCGCGCTCGGCAAGAACGTCATCGAGCACATGTTGGCCAATGCCGCGCGCAGCAATGCTCCGGTCCAGCCCGAGAACGACAACCTGTCGGCGTTGCGCAGGCCCTGAAGGTTATTGCGGCCCAGGCGAACTCAACCTGGCTAGGCGTCTGCGTCCACCCTGGGACGCGGTGCCATCGCTCTGCAACGCCTCGATCACTGCAGCTCGATAGCCGGTTCGACCGCCAGGTAGCGGCGGAATGACGCCATCGATGTCGTGCTCGGAAGCCACGGCGTCGCAGTGCAGGGACTCCACCAGTGGCCGGGCCAGCCCCGACGGTATCGGGGTCACCAGCCCCACCCACCAGCTGGCGATCGAGGGGGTGAGGAACGGCAGCACGATGATGACCCGCTTGCTCAATCCGGCCACGTCGGCATACACCTGCATGGCCTCGCCGTACTCGAGCACGTCGGGACCGCCGACGTCCCAGGTGCGGGATTCGGGTATCGGCGCGGTGGCGGCTTCGGCGAGATAGTGCAGCACGTCGTCGATCGCGATGGGCTGAATCTTGTTGCTCACCCATTTCGGCGTGGTCATCACCGGCAGCCGGTCGGTCAGGTGCCGGATCATTTCGAACGACGCCGAGCCGGACCCGACCACGATGCCGGCCTGGAGTACGACGGCCTCGACCCCGGACGCGATCAGGATGTCGCCGACCGCGGTACGCGACCGCAGGTGCGGCGACAGTTCGGCGACGTCACCGTCGGGATGCAGTCCCGACAGGTAGACGATCCGTTTGACCCCGGCTTGCTGCGCCGCAGTTACGACATTTCGCGCCGACTTGGCCTCCTCGGAGACGAAGTCGGACGAAGTGCCCATCGAGTGCACCAGGTAGTAGACGACGTCGACGTCGGTGAACGCCGCGGTCAATGAGTCGGGATCGCCGAGGTCGCCCCTGGCCACCTCGACCTGCTCGCGCCACCGGGCATCGTTTAACTTGTCGGGGTTGCGCGCCAATGCCCGCACGGTGTGGCCCTGTTCGAGCAGTACGGGGACGAGGTGCCCGCCGATGTACCCCGTTGCCCCGGTCACCAGGCAACGGGTGTTGGATTCCGACAACGCTCCTCCATCATTCACAGGCCGCTTGCGAAGGAATTCGGCGCGGCCGTGCCGATGGATTACCCGCTATTCGTCAATCGAAGTCGCAACCGGGGTTGTGGCCGCCGTCGCGCCGGGTCCGAGCACATTCAGCACGGCCATGGCGGCGGCCGGGGCGAGCACGCGAAGTCCGTTCATCAGCGCTGAGCGTGTCACACGCCGGGCGTCCGCGGGTGGGGACCGTCGGTGCCGGGCGGTGGGGCGTGCGCGGTGGTCACCGAGACCGGTACCCTTGGGCGCGATGAGCGAGGGCAAGCGAGCCGAACGACGTGCCGGCACCTCCTACGCCTCGGCCGGAGTGGACATAGACGCGGGGGATCGCGCCGTCGAATTGTTCAAACCGCTGGCGAAGAAGGCCACCAGACCTGAGGTGCGAGGCGGCCTCGGCGGCTTCGCAGGGTTGTTCGCCCTGCGCGGGGGCTACCGGGAGCCGCTGCTTGCGTCGTCGACCGACGGTGTGGGCACCAAGCTGGTCATCGCCCAGGCCATGGACAAGCACGACACCGTCGGACTGGACCTCGTCGCCATGGTCGTCGACGACCTGGTGGTCTGCGGGGCGGAGCCGCTATTCCTTCAGGACTACATCGCCGTGGGCCGCACCGTGCCCGAGCGGGTCGCCGAGATCGTGTCCGGCATCGCCAACGGCTGCGTGATCGCGGGTTGTGCCCTGATGGGGGGAGAGACCGCCGAGCATCCCGGTGTGATGGCGCCCGACCACTACGACGTATCGGCCACCGGGGTCGGCGTCGTCGAAGCCGACGACGTGCTCGGACCCGAACGGGTCAAGCCGGGCGACGTCATCATCGCCATGTCATCGACCGGGTTGCACTCCAACGGGTATTCGTTGGCCCGCAAGGTGCTGCTGGAAATCGACCGGATGGATCTGGGCGGACACGTCGAGGAGTTCGGCCGCACGCTCGGCGAAGAGTTGCTGGAGCCCACCAGGATCTATGCGAAGGACTGCCTGGCGCTGGCCGCCGAGACGCAGGTCCACACGTTCTGCCACATCACCGGCGGCGGACTCGCGGGCAACGTGGAGCGCGTCATTCCCAACGGCCTGGTCGCCGAAATGGACCGCGGCACTTGGACGCCCGCCCCGGTCTTCGCCATGATCGCGCAACGCGGTCGCATCGAGCGGGCTGAGATGGACAAGACGTTCAACATGGGCATCGGCATGGTGGCGCTGGTCGCGCCTGAAGACACCGACCGGGCCTTGGCGATCCTGACGGCCCGTCACCTGGATTGCTGGACGCTTGGCGTCGTCAAGAAGGGCAAGAAGGGCGAGCCGCGCACGCAACTCGTCGGGCAGCACCCACGCTTCTAGATCGTGCGGCGGCAGTGACTAGCGGGTGCTAGCGCCGCCAGTCGTCCTCTTCGGCCCATTCCTCGGGCACTTCGTCGACTACACGGCTGCCGATGGGGTTGTCGGGAGCGTGCGACAGCTCGCGCTGCAGCTGCGTGAGATCAGTCTGCGGTGAGCTGTACTTGAGCTCACGTGCAACCTTGGTCTGCTTTGCCTTTGCTCGGCCTCGGCCCATGGGGGACCCCCTCGCGCAATAACGGAGCGGCCCGTTGGTTGGGCGGCTCCGATCTGTGTGTGTTTATTGTCCTGTCAACACTTTACCGTGCCCCGCGGTGTCATGCTGGCAGGCCTACCGTTGCGCGGCCGCGGAGCGCTCAGCGCTTGTCGCTGCGCAGCCGCTGGATCGCCAATCGACCCGCCCCGACGACATCGGAGGCGGGTAGGGAATCGGCGTCGATGACCGCGGCCACCTCCGACTCGCCTCCCGTCGTCAGTTCGGTGTCGGCCGCCAATCCGCGTTTGAGCAGCGCCAGTGCGATGGGGCCGAGGTCCACGTGATCGACGACAGTGCCCAGCCGTCCCACCGGCTTTCCATCGGCCAGCACGGGGTCGCCCGTGACCGGGCGATCCGCGGACCCGTCCAGATGCAGCAGCACCAACATCCGCGGCGGCTTGCCCACGTTGTGCACGCGAGCGACGGTTTCCTGCCCCCGGTAGCACCCCTTGGCGAGGTGCACGGCGCCCTCGCCGGGGCCGCCTATCCAGCTGACTTCGTGTGGGATCGTCCGCTCGTCGGTGTCGACGCCGAGCCGCGGGTGCAGCGCAGCCACACGACGTGCCTCATAAGCCCAGACACCTGCAGGCCGGACGCCCGCCGCGACCAGCCGCGCACGCCAGTCGGCGGCAGTGTCGCGCGGTACGACCACGTCTACCTGCTCATCGGGCAGTGTGCGCACGAACCCGCCACCTGCCAGCGGCGAGGCGGTCCACACCGCAGGCAGCTCGGCCACCCCAAGCACCGCGAGCACCGCTTCGGCCGACGCCCCGGGTCCGAGCAGTGTCAGCACCGCCAGTTCGGCGGGTTCGACCGTCACGTCGGCACGGAACACCATCCTGCGGAGGTAGGCCAGCAGCGGCTCGCCCCGCGACGCCTCGGTGTCCAGAATGGTGACGCCGTCGAGTTGGGTCTGTATCCAGTGATCTTCGACACGTCCCTGGCCGTCGAGGTTCAGATTCTCGGTGACGGCGCCGTCGGGCAGGTCGCTGACGTGCTGGGTGGAGATGGTGTGCAGCCAGCTGCGGCGGTCATTGCCGGTCAACGTCAGCACGGCGCGGTGGGAACGGTCGACCAAGATGACAGCGTCGGCGCCGGCGCGCTGTTCGCCGAACGGATCGCCGTAGTGCCATACGGCGCCGGCATCTGGACTTTGCTCTGGCGCGGGGACTGCAGACATCACTCAACTCTACGGAGCTGCAGTGCCGGATACCCTCATCCCCCATGGACGTGGTCGTCACGCTGGACGGGGGCGTGCTGGCGCCTGGCCACGCAGTGCTGAATGCCGATGACCCACTGTTCGCGCGCGGCGACGGCGTGTTCGAGACGCTGCTGCTGCGCGACGGTCGGGCGAGTCTGCTCGAGGCGCACCTGGCGCGGTTGGACTCCTCGGCCGCGATCGTCGGACTCGCTGCGCCGGAGCCCGCGGCGTGGCGCACGGCGGTCGCCACGGCAGTGGACCGATGGGGCGCAGCCGACGACGCGGTGCTGCGAATGGTCTACGGGCGGCGCCGCGACGGAGTTTCGATCGGATTCGTGACGGTGTCGCGGGTGCCGGCCCGGGTGGCGGTGGCCCGCCGCGACGGGGTCAGCGCCGTCACGCTGGACCGTGGCTGTTCCGCCGTCGCGCAGGCGGCCCCATGGTCGGTGGCGGGCGCGAAGTCGGTGTCGTATGCGGCCAACGTCGCCGCGCTGCGGCACGCCGCGCGGCTCGGGGCAGACGACGCCGTGTTCCTGAGCTCGGACGGTGTCGTGCTGGAAGGTCCCCGCTCAGCGGTCGTCATCTACGCCGAAGGCGTGTTTCTGACACCGCCGACGTCGCTGCCGATCCTGGCGGGCACCACCGTGGCAGCCTTCTTCGCGGTGGCCCAAGAGCGTGGCCTCGCTTGCGAACACGCGATGTTGAGCAAGGCTGATCTCGTTGCTGCTCAGGGTGTTTGGCTGTTGTCGAGTGTCATGCTGGCCGCCAGAGTGCACACCCTCGACGGGGAATCGCTGCGCGCCGCACCGATGGCCGCCGACCTGGCGGCGCTCGTCGACGAGGCGATGGCCGGCGAACACTGACGAGTCGGGAAAATCGGTTGTCGGGCCTTCACTTCGGGAGTACGGTCGCTCGTACACGAGAAGGGAGGTGGTCCGAGAATTTGATTAACTCATGGACATGTGAGGTGGCTGCCCGCTAGCAGCACCGGGGTTTCGTTGCGCTACGTACGGATCACCTGCGCGCGCTAGCGAATTCCCAGCAGCCACCCGGCCCCCGAGCCCCTCGGTTTTGTCCGACCAGGAACCAAGGCTCGGGGGCCGCTTCATGTCCGGGTGCCGCTACTAGCGCGGCGGTGGCGGAGCCAGTGAGGCGCACGCCGCAAAGGCCTTCTCCCAGGTCGCCTGGTCCACCCCAGGGGCTGGCGGCTGTGCACCAGGACCACCGGGCGGCGGTCCGGCCGGCTGATCGCGAGGTGCACCAGGCGGCGGCCCACCCGGCTGGGGTGCAGGCATGCCGTTGTCGGTCATGCATTTCGAGAACGCGTCGAAGTCGGGTTTCGCGGGTGCAGCCGACGTCGTCGCCGGCGCGGCGGTGGACGGCGTGGTGGTCGTTGACGTCGTTCCCGAGTCGCCACCCGACGAACACGCCGCGGTTCCACCGACGAGCGCCGTCGCGGCCACCGCGAGCAGTGCGGCTCGAAAACACTTGGAAATCAACGTTCCTCCTACTTCGGCGAGCTGGTGGCCCTGGCGCGCTGAGCCCAGCGCAGCTAGCTGGCGGGTCCCGGTGTCTGGTCGGCGCATGCTTGCTGCGCCTTCGCCCACGTCTGTTCGTCGACGCCCGGCGGGGCGGCGGGGCCTGCGGGCGGCGTTGGCACCCCGTGCTCGGCCAGACATTGCGCGTAGGCACCGTGCTGCGAGGTGGGTTGGGTGCTAGTCGGGGCTGGTACCTGCTCGGACCCACACGCGCTGAGTAGTCCGGCCGCGGCGAGTCCAGCCACCATCAGTCGAGGTCGCACGATCCCGCGCATCAGCCGACGAACCGCGCGAGCCGGGCGGACAGGTGCGGCACCAGGCCACCGTCGGCGTCCACGCGCTCCTCGACGTAGGCGAGGTCGCCGCCCTCGACAATGCCGTACAGGCGCCTGGCCCCGCCCACCAACGCACCCGACTTGCTGCGGGCCAGGGCGTCCGTGGCCAACTCCCACGACGACAGGTTCAGCGGGTGGCCGTAGAACAATTCGACATAGCCGGCGGAGTGGGCGAGCAAGAGCTCGATGGCCTGCGATTCGCCCGGATCGCTCGGGTCGTCGACGAACCGCCAGTAGCCGGTCTCGCGGAGCCCAGGGTTCTCGTAGTCACCGGATTCGGACAGCCGCCAGGACCGGGCTTCCCAGTTCAGATATTCGCCGCCGTCGTGGGACACCACGATCTGCTGGCCGAAGCGATAGTCGCCGGCAGCGGAGTGGCCTTCGCCTTCGCCTCGCCACACTCCGACGAGCGGCAACAGCGCGAGCAGCGCGTCGTTGAGGTTGACACCCTGGCGCAGATTGGCGGTGTCGGTAGGCAGGGGGAGGTCGTCGAAGGCCGGGAGGTTGCGGGCGGAGGTCACCTTGCTGCGTTCAGCGGCCGCGGCCAATGCCTCGTCACCGGATGCGGAGATACCGCCGATCGAAGCGTCGGCTGAATCGTCTGCGGACGTCACAGGTCGTCGGTGACGAGCCGGTAGACCGCGTACAGCGCGAACCAGGTGATGACCACCACCGCCGCTACGAGCATGATCTCGAAGAAGAGCACCACGATGTTGAGTCTAGTTCCTCGGGAGCGGACGGAGGAGTTGGGTCACGCGGCCGCCGCCCCCGTGTTAGCGGTCAGGCGACCTTGACGTCGACTTCGTGGATGCCTGCACCCGACGGGGCAACGCTGGCATCGCCGTTACCGGCAGGCGAGAGCGCACGTAGCGTCCACGTCCCCGGCGCGGCGAAGAACCGGAAGTCGCCGGTGGCCGATGCCACGACCTCGGCCGTGAATTCGTCGGACGAGTCGAGCAGGCGCACGAACGCCCCGCCGACGGCCTGGCCGGTGCCGTCCAGGACACGGCCCGTGATGACCGTCTCCTTCTCGAGGTCAACGTTGGCGGGCAACGTCAGTCCTTGCTTCGGTGCGGAGCACATATCTCAACTTCCCAACTCGATCGGGGCGCCCACCAGGGAGCCGTATTCCGTCCAACTGCCGTCATAGTTCTTGACGTTCTTGTGGCCCAACAGTTCCTGCAACACGAACCAGGTATGCGACGAACGCTCCCCGATCCGGCAGTACGCGATGGTCTCCTTCTCGCCGTCCAACCCGGCCTCCGCGTACAGCTTGGCGAGGTCGTCGTCGGACTTGAAGGTGCCGTCGTCGTTGGCCGCCTTGCTCCACGGAACGTTGATGGCGCCGGTGATGTGCCCTGGGCGCTGGCTCTGCTCCTGCGGCAGGTGGGCAGGCGCCAGGATCTTGCCGGAGAACTCGTCGGGGGAGCGGACGTCGACCAGGTTCTTGGTGCCGATGGCGGCGATGACCTCGTCGCGGTAGGCCCTGATGCTGTCGTCGAGCGTCTGCGCGGTGTACGACGTCGCGGGGCGTTCGACCTTGTCGGCCGAAAGCGGGCGTGCGTCGAGTTCCCACTTCTTGCGCCCGCCGTCGAGCAGCTTGACGTCGCGGTGGCCGTACAGCTTGAAGTACCAGTACGCGTAGGCGGCGAACCAATTGTTGTTGCCGCCGTAGAGGATCACGGTGTCGTCATTGGAGATGCCCCGGTCCGACAGCAGCTTCGAGAACTGCTCCGCGTCGACGAAGTCGCGGAGCACCGGATCCTGGAGATCGGTCTTCCAGTCCAGCTTGACGGCGCCGGCGATATGCCCGACGTCGTAGGCGCTGGCGTCCTCGTCGACCTCCACGAAGACGGTGTTGGGCGCGTCGAGATTGCTCTCCGCCCATTCGGTGGTGACGAGTACCTCGGAGCGAGCCATTACGAGAACCTTTCGGTAGCTTGGTATTTCAGATTAAGAAGGGATGGGGACCCGGCGCAGGCGAGCGACGAGCGGGTACAGCTGGCAGCCAAGGCAGATGCCGAAGGCGGCGTTCAGGAATGCGGCGATCAACGCGAACGCCGTTGCGATGAGCCCGACCAGACTCAGTCCCGTGGCGAAGCCGGCGGCCCCGATCACGGCAAAGACGAAGCCGACGGCTTGGGCGAACTTCAGCGGCGGTACTGGCTCCCGCTCGGTCACCGGACCGAGCCGCGGTGCGACCAGGGTCGCGAAGATCCGACCGTACGGGTGCTTGCGCGGGCCGCCGACGGCGCCGATGGCGAAGACGACGGCTTGAAGGCCGAGGATGACGGCCGCTGCGGTGTTGCTGAAGGTGGCGGCGACCAATGTGGCCACGATGACGGCGGTGGTGACCCAGGCCGCGAAGCGCGGGCCCCGGACGTCGACCTGGTCTGGTCCGGTGATCTTGTTCGACATGAGAATGCTCCTGATTGTTGTCAACACGGATCGCGGGCATACCCGCGGGGGCTGCTCCTAGCGCGGCGCAAAGTACTGCGCGGCTACTTAGCAGCTACGACAACAACAGCGACAACCCGCAACGCGGCACAGGTCGACTGTGCGGCGCTTGGTGAGCACTAGCTCGAGGCGGGCGGACACGTCGGCCATGGTACCTAAAGAGCCTCCGAAAGACGAAGCCGTCAAGCCACTAGTGGTTCGAGGGCAGCGCGCAGGTCAGCGGCCTTCGGGACGCCGGTCATGCGGAACTGCGGGCGCCCATCGGCGGCGAAGATGATCGTGGTCGGCAGCGACAACACCGAAAGTCGACGCGCGGCGGCCGGATTGGCGTCCATGTCGATCTCGACGTGGGCCACCCCCGGCAGTTCGTCGCACACCTGGTCGACCACCCTGCGTACCGCCGCACACGGTCCGCACCACTCGGCGGTGAAGTGCAGCACCGTGGGGCCGGTAGTGGAAAGCCCCAGATCGGAAGCAGCTTCAGCCGACAAGTCGGCAGCTTTCGTGGCGTCGCGCAGCATCCCGGAACGCAACGTCAGCAGCCGTCCGACGAGGTACGCCACCCCGAACGCAGCGATGGTCACGGCGACCACGACGACGACAGATGAACTCATGACTGTCTAAACCCACTTAGCGGCACGGTTACTCCCGTGGTGATGCCTTCGATGATGAGGTCGGACCCGCGGGCGCCCTCACTGGTCGGTTTGAGGCCGAACGGCAGTTTCTGGCCGGGGATGCTGGTGCTGAACGCGGCCAGCACCGCCGCCTGCTTCTGCTCGGGGACCTCGTGGTCGGCCGTGCCTGCGCCGGTGAGCACCCCGGTGGCCTTGAGCACCAGTGTCGTCTGTTCCTCGCCGACCACGGAGAGGTCGACCGAAACGCTCACCTTCTCGTCGACGCCCGCCGACTTGGGGGTGCCGGTGAAGACGAGCCCCGAGTTGCTCGAGATTCCCGACTCGGTGGTGCCACCCGTCGGGTCGTTGGTCTCCCTGGATGGAGCCTCGACGAGCAGGTCCTTGATCTTCATGAACCGTCCGACGTGGGTCGAGTCGATGATGATGCGGCTCTCCAGCTTTCGGATGGGAAGCTTGGCGTCCGGTTCCACCAGCCACGACGTCTGGCTCAGGTCGACCGAATGCATGGTGGCCTCCAGCGACACCTTGCCGACGACCGGGTGGTCGACGCCGCCTGCGCGAATCTCCACCTCGCGATATCTGTGGCGCATTGCCTGCGCGGTAAAGGGGAATCCGAGGATTCCGACCCAGGGGTCGAAATCCAGCCCGTTCGCGCTGCGCACGCTGCGCGCCCACCGGTACTCCGCGTAGATTGCACCGCCGAAGTCAGCCCCGACGGAAGCGACGACCAGGGTCGTCACCGTCGCCACTAGTCCGATCAGCACCTTGCGCACTGGGTCATTCTGGCTTACCGGAGGTCACACCCACGCTCAGCGCGGCTAATCGGCTGGTAGCGCGCTATCGTTAGGCCATCGTTGGCCGGTAACGGCCACGTGTCAGCCATGAATCTGGGAGATGACCGGACACTGACGTCTGGTTCGTCTCCCAGAGGCGTGATGGAGGACCCGTTGGATCTATTGCTACTGACCGTCGACCCGCATCCCGATTCGGTGCTGCCCTCGCTCTCGCTGCTCGCACACACCGTGCGGACGGCGCCTACCGAGGTGTCCTCGCTTTTGGAGGCCGGTACCGCGGATGTGGCGATCGTCGATGCGCGCACGGATCTTGCGGCCGCCCGCGGCTTGTGTCGGCTGCTCGGTACGACGGGGACGCTGGTTCCTGTCGTTGCCGTGGTCAATGAGGGCGGACTCGTCGCCATCAACGTCGACTGGGGGCTTGACGACATCCTGCTGCCCGGTACCGGCCCCGCCGAGATCGATGCCCGACTGCGGCTTCTGGTCGGCCGCCGCGGAGGCGCCGCAGAGCAGGAGAACCTCGGCAAGGTCAACCTCGGCGAGCTGGTGATCGACGAGGGCACCTACACCGCCCGACTGCGAGGCCGCCCACTCGACTTGACCTACAAGGAGTTCGAGCTGCTGAAGTATCTGGCGCAGCACGCAGGTCGGGTGTTCACCAGAGCGCAGCTGCTCCAAGAGGTCTGGGGATACGACTTCTTCGGCGGCACTCGTACCGTCGACGTTCACGTGCGCCGATTGCGGGCCAAGCTCGGCCCCGAGTACGAGTCGCTGATCGGCACCGTGCGCAACGTCGGTTACAAGGCTGTTCGACCCGCCAGGGGCCGCCCGCCCGCGCCCGGTGCGGAGGTCGCCGATGACTTCGAGGACACCGACGCCTACGCCGACGCGCCGGAGCCGCTGACCGACCCGCTGCACAGTCAGTGACCGCGCTGGCCTGGCACGCCACGCTCTCGGATGCCGACCAACGAAGAATTCGCGATGTCATCGCCGCGGCCCAGGATCACGACGGCGTCGCCCCCGTCGGTGATCAGGTGCTGCGCGAGCTCTCGCACGACCGCACCAGGCACCTGGTGGCAGAAGACGGCGGGACGATCGTCGGCTATCTGAATCTGGTTGAGGCGACCACCGATGCGACGGCGATGGCGGAGGTCGTCGTCCACCCAACTGTCCGGCGCAGGCGTATCGGTGCGGCGTTGATCCGCACTGGGCTCACCGAGGGCGGCGCCGGCGCCAGGGTCTGGGCGCACGGGAACATCGAGTCCGCCAGGGCGACGGCATCCGCTCTTGGCCTGGTGGCCGCGCGCGAACTCCTGCAGATGCGTCGGGCGCTGGCCGACCTTCCTGCCGACCCGGTCCCCGATGGGGTGCGGGTGACGACGTACCCGGGCCCCGACGCCGACGAAGAGCTGCTGCGCGTCAACAACGCGGCCTTCGCGTGGCATCCCGAACAGGGTGGCTGGACCGAGGCCGAGTTGGTCGAGCGGCGCGCCGAGCCGTGGTTCGACCCCGCCGGATTGTTCTTGGCTTACGACGAGGAGTCCGGAAAGCTTCTGGGGTTCCACTGGACCAAAGTGCACGGGCCCGAGCTCGGTGAGGTCTACGTGGTGGCCGTCGATCCGACGACCCAGGGCCGTGGCGTTGGTGCCTTGTTGACACTGGTCGGTCTGCGTCATCTCGCGGAGCGGCTGGGCGCCGATGCGACGGTGATGCTTTACGTCGAGGCAAATAACTCAGCCGCCGTAAGGACCTATCGGAAGCTGGGTTTCGAGGTCTTCAGTACGGATGTCGCGTACACCCTGCGTTAGCCCCTCAGCTGTGAAGCTGCTGAGCCTGTTCACCTTTCGTTCACTTTTCATCCCCGAGCCGTCCATGCGCGGCGAATACGTTGCCGGAGAGTCTTGAGGCCGACAATCGAAAGTGGGATAAGTGAAGCTCAATCGCTTTGGCAAGGTACTTGGCACGACGCTCTCGGCGACGGCCATCGCAGCCCTGACGCTGACCGCCTGCGGCAGTGACAACAACGCCGGAACCTCCTCTTCCAGCGCTTCGGGAAGCTCGTCGTCAGCCTCCGCCGACTGCGGTGGCAAGAACACGCTGACCGCCGAGGGCTCGACCGCCCAGCAGAACGCGATCGCCGAGTTCAACAAGGCTTGGGGCCAGGCGTGCAGCGGCAAGAACCTCTCCTACAACGGAACGGGTTCGGGCGCGGGCGTCACGCAGTTCCTCGCCAAGCAGGTCGACTTCGCGGGCTCCGATTCGGCGCTGTCCAAGGACCAGGTCGACCCGGCCGCACAGCGCTGTGGCGGCAACCCGGCCTGGAACCTGCCGCTGGTGTTCGGCCCCATCGCGTTGGCCTACAACGTCGCGGGTGCCGACAAGCTGGTGCTGAACGCCGACGTAATCGCGAAGATCTTCACCGGCGCCGTCACGACTTGGAATGACCCGGCCATCGCCGCACTGAACTCCGGTGTGACGCTGCCCGACACCAAGATCACCCCGATCTACCGCAACGACTCCTCGGGCACGACCGACAACTTCCAGAAGTACCTGACCGCCGCTGCCCCGCAGACCTGGACCAAGGGTGCGGGCAAGGAGTTCCAGGGCGGTGCGGGCGAGGGCGCCGCGAAGTCCGCGGGCGTCGTGCAGGCCGTGCAGGCCACCGACGGTGCCATCGGGTACGTCGAGAAGAGCCCGGCGGCGGCGGCGAACCTGCCGTTCGTCCAGATCGACAGTGGCGCGGGCGCGGTCGCGTTGACCGACGAGTCGACGAAGGCTGCGGTCGGCGACGCGAAGTTCAAGGCCGACGGCCCTGACCTCGCGCTCGACCTCGACGCGCTGTACGCCACCAAGGCCGCGGGCGCATACCCGCTGATGCTGGCGACTTACGAGATCGTCTGCTCGAAGGGTTACGACGCCGACACCGCCGCGGCGGTCAAGTCGTTCCTCACGGTGGCCGCAAACCAGGGCCAGGCAAACCTGTCGGCGGCCGGGTTCGTCCCGCTGCCCGACGCGTTCAAGGCGCGCTTGCTGAAGTCCGTTGACGCAATTGCGTAGTTGCCTGGCGCGACTGCACGAGAACGGTGAGGATGGGTTCCGGGACCAATGACCGATAGGGTCGACGTGACGATACCGAATCCAGCGGACGCGGGATCGGGTGAAGTGATCGCTTCACCCTTTCCCGCACCGGAACCCATCTCCACCAACCCCTCCAAGGGTGCGAAGGTTCGCTTGGGAGACAAGATCTTCCGCGGCCTTGCGGAGGGCGCGGGCATTCTGATCGTCGTGCTCATCGCGGCCATCGCGGTGTTCCTGCTGTGGCGCGCGATTCCTGCGTTGGCCCGCAACCAGGAGAACTTCTTCACCTACGGCGGCAACTGGATCACCACCGATACGTCGGCGATGCATTTCGGCATCCTCGACCTTTTGCTGGTGACCGTGTTCGTCTCGGTGTTCGCTCTGGTTATCGCGATGCCAGTGGCGCTCGGCATCGCGATATTCCTCACCCAGTACTCACCGCGTCGGCTGGCCGGACCGCTCGGTTACATGGTCGACCTGCTCGCCGCGGTGCCGTCGATCGTTTACGGCGTCTGGGGGATCTACGTTCTTGCACCGGTGATCAAGCCGTTCGCGCTGTGGTTGAACGAGAGCCTCGGCTGGATCTTCCTGTTCAAGACCGGAAGCGCGTCGGTGGCCGGCGGCGGCACCATCTTCACGGCGGGCATCGTGCTCGCGGTGATGATCCTGCCGATCATCGCCGCCGTCACCCGGGAGGTGTTCGTCCAGACGCCGCGCGGTCAGATCGAGGCGGCGTTGGCGCTCGGTGCCACCCGGTGGGAGGTGGTCCGCACCACGGTGCTTCCGTTCGGCCTGTCGGGCTACGTCAGCGGTGCCATGCTCGGCCTCGGCCGTGCGCTCGGCGAGACCATCGCACTACTGATCATCCTGCGCGGGGTTCAGAAGCAGTTCGGGTGGTCGCTCTTCGACGGCGGCTACACCTTCGCCAGCAAGATCGCTGCTGCCGCAAGCGAATTCAACGACGAATACAAGGCGGGGGCCTACATCGCTGCGGGTCTGGTGCTGTTCATCCTGACGTTCGTGGTGAACTCGCTGGCCCGCGCCGCCGTCGCAGGGAGAGGTGCCAAGGCATGACGTCGACACTGGATCGACCCCTGAAGGTCGCGACCTTCCAGGGCGTGAGCGTGCGCCGCAAGATCACGAACACCGCCGCCACTGTGTTGGTCACGGTATCCGTCTTGATCGCACTGGTTCCGCTGGTGTGGGTGCTCTACGCGGTCGTCACCAAGGGCATCGACGCGGTGACCCAAGCGGACTGGTTTACCCACTCGCAGGCGGGCACTACCGCATTCGCGGCAGGCGGCGGCGTCTACCACGCCTTGGTCGGAACGCTGTTGCAAGGCCTTGTCTGCTCGATCATCTCGGTCCCGATCGGCGTGATGGTCGCGGTGTACCTCGTCGAGTACGGCGGCGGTACCCGACTCGGCAAGTTCACCACCTTCATGGTCGACATCCTCACCGGCGTGCCGTCGATCGTCGCGGCGTTGTTCATCTACGCGCTGTGGGTGGCCACGTTCGGCTTCCAACGCTCGGGGTTCGCCGTCTCACTGGCTCTGGTGCTGCTGATGATCCCGGTGATCGTGCGGGCCACCGAGGAGATGCTGCGCATCGTTCCGATGGACCTGCGCGAGGCGAGTTACGCACTGGGCGTGCCGAAGTGGAAGACCATCGTCCGCATCGTGATTCCGACGGCGTTGTCCGGCATCGTCACCGGCGTGATGCTGGCGTTGGCGCGCGTCATGGGCGAGACGGCGCCGCTGCTGATCCTGGTGGGTTACGCAGCGTCGATCAACTTCGACATGTTCGGCGGCTTCATGGGCTCGCTGCCGGGCATGATGTACGACCAGATCGCCGCAGGCGCCGGGGCGGGCGGGGGCAACCCCGTGCCAACGGATCGACTGTGGGGCGCAGCGCTGACCCTGGTCCTGCTGATAGCGGTGCTCAACATCGCCGCACGGCTCGTCGCCAAAATCTTTGCCCCCAAGAAGGTTTAGGAGTTTCCATGGCCAAGCGGCTTGATCTCAAAGACGTCAACATCTACTACGGTGCCTTCCACGCGGTGTCCAACGTCGCACTGTCGGTGCAGCCCCGCAGCGTGACGGCCTTCATCGGCCCGTCGGGCTGTGGCAAGTCCACGGTGCTGCGCACGCTGAACCGCATGCACGAAGTCATCCCCGGCGCCCGCGTCGAGGGCTCGGTGCTGCTCGACGGCGAGGACATCTACGGAGCGGGTGTCGATCCGGTGGGCGTTCGCAAGACCATCGGCATGGTGTTTCAGCGTCCGAATCCCTTCCCCACCATGTCGATTCGCGACAACGTGGTGGCCGGGCTGAAGCTGCAGGGCGTGCGCAACAAGAAGACGCTCGATGAGGTGGCCGAACGGTCGCTCAAGGGCGCGAACCTCTGGAACGAGGTCAAGGACCGGCTCGACAAGCCGGGTGGCGGGCTGTCCGGCGGACAGCAGCAGCGGTTGTGCATCGCCCGCGCCATCGCGGTTCAGCCCGACGTGCTGCTGATGGACGAGCCGTGCTCTGCGCTCGACCCCATCTCCACGCTGGCGATCGAGGATCTGATCTCCGAGCTCAAGCAGGACTTCACGATCGTGATCGTCACGCACAACATGCAGCAGGCGGCCCGGGTCAGCGATCAGACCGCGTTCTTCAACCTGGAGGCCACGGGCAAGCCGGGCCAGCTGGTCGAGATCGACGACACCGACAAGATCTTCTCCAATCCGACGGAGAAGGCGACCGAGGACTACATCTCCGGTCGATTCGGCTGACCTCGTAAAGAAGGACTCAGCAAGCTCTGCGGACCAGTAGGGCGGGCTGACAGCGTGCGGGGCTAGCGTCCGATCAGTGCTAGCGCCCCTCACGCCGTCGACGGCCGTCGGCTCGTGGACCCTGGACCTGCCATCGGTTGTACTGATGGCGGTGGTCGGGGGCGGGTACTGGTGGTGTCTGCGCGCCGGGACCCGGGTGGTCGACCGGCGTGCCGCCTGGTGCTTTGCCGTCGGCGTGGTGAGCTGGGGCCTGGCCACGGTCAGCGCGATCGCCGTGTACGCCGAGGTGCTGTTCTGGGTGCGCGCACTGCAGGTCCTGCTGTTGCTGTTCGTCGCGCCGATGCTGATCGCGTTGGGCACTCCGCTGACGGTGTTGCGCAATGCGCTCTCCCGCGCAGCGGCGGCGAGGTTCGATCGTGCGCTCGGCTCGCGGACGGCCCGCGTCGTGGCTCACCCGCTCACCACGTCCGTCGCCATGCTCGCCACGCCGTGGCTGCTATACCTCACACCGTGGTACACCGCCGCACTCGAACGACGATCCGTCGGGACGGTGACCGAAATCCTCTTATTGGCAATCGGATTCGGTTACTTCTATGCGCGGCTGCAAGCGGATCCGGTGCCGCGTCGGTACTCGCAGTTGCTCTCGATGGTGATCAGTATCGCGGAGACCATCGGCGACGGTCTGCTGGGCGTAATGCTGTGGCTGGGTCCGCTCGTCGCGGTCGCCTACTACCAAGGGCTGGGCCGCGACTGGGGACCCAGCCCGCGGGTGGATCAGTCGGTCGGAGCCGGGATCCTGTGGATTCTCGGCGACGTCCTCGGGCTGCCGTTCCTGATGCTGCTCGTGCGCGCCCTGTCCGTGGACGAGAAGGCGCGCGCGGCCGACGTCGACGCCGAACTCGATCGAGTTCCAGAGGCGCCGCCCGAGCAGGTTGCCGAGTCGACGCTGTGGTGGAAGAACGACCCGCAGCTACACGACCGCTTCAGTTGACGCAGGGGATCTCGGCGCCGCTGAGCGGCTGACCCTGATCGGGCGTGGGCGTCGTCGTGGTGGTCGTCGTTGTCGTGGTGGTGGTCGTTGTCGTGGTCGTCGTGGTGGAGCCTTCGGAGAACCATCCAGGATGCGCTGACGTTGAGGACGCCGACAGTTCGTCGGCGCTCGGCGGGCTGTAGTCGTCGCCGAGCACGACGTGGACGTGCCCCGATTCGATGCCGCTGTCGGGCTCGGTCGGGATGTCGCCGAGCAGCCCGCTGATGTCCTCGGCGTCGCGTTCGGCGCCCGACCCGTATTCGATCACCGTGCTGGTGGGGTCCTCGGCAGTGGCGTCGCGGATCTCACCCACCGGATACCCGTGACCGGCAAGTTGCTCGGACATCGACGCCGCGACACCGCTGAGCCGACTGGCGTTGACGACGTCGACGATGCTCGACGGTGAATGTGGCGACGTGGTGGTCGGGCCGCCGTCGCTGAACGCGGCGCGGACCTGGGCCCGGATCTGCTTCGGATCGATGATGTTGACGTCCTGGCCGTTCTTGACGTCGTATCTCAGCACCGGCAGCGTCTCGTACTTGGCGCTCGGGTCGGCGAGCGCGCTGAGGCGCTTCAGCCGGTTGACGTCCCAGCCGTCGGAGAAGACGATGTCCTTGCGCGCCACCGCGAGCAACTCCTGCAGCTTGCCAAGGTTGGAGAACGTTCCGGAGTCCTGCAACTGATGGATGACCGACACCAGGAACGCCTGCTGACGGTGTGTCCGGTCGAGGTCGCCGTTGTCCAGTCCGTGGCGCTGACGCACGAAGGCCAGGGCTTGCGTAGCGTTGAGCCGCTGATGTCCAGCGGGCAGATCGGCACCCGAATAGTCGTCGTGGACAGCGTGATTCAGGCATACTTCGACGCCGCCGAGCGTAGCGGCCAAGTCGTAGAAGCCGGCCAGGTTGACTTCGGCGAAGTAGTCGATGGGCACCCCGACGAGGTTGCGGACCGCGCTGAGCGTGGCTGCGCGGCCAGCCTCGCGGCCCTGCTTCTCCAGCTCGGACTGGTCGCTGACGCCCTCGTCGACGAGCTTCTGCTCGGTGTAGAACTTCGTCAGCCCGTAGGCCTCCTTGATCTTGATGTGCCGGTATCCGGGGACGCGGTTGAACGCCACGTAGTCGTCGCGCGGGATCGAGAACGCGGTGACCTTGTCGTCCGGGCTGACGTGCATCAGGATCAGCGTGTTGGTGTTGTAGCCACCCTGGTCGGAGTCTCCGGCGTGGAGTTGGTCCAGGACCTCCTGCGGCAGGTCGTTACCCTCCTGGTCCTTCCGCGAATCGAGCCCGATCAGCAGGATGTTCATCGCTCCGCCGCTGGACCGGTCGCCGTCGCCGGGTAGCGCGGCCGAGACGGTGAACCCACCCAGCAGGTCGTGCGCGCCCCACCAGAGCGTCCCCGTGACCAGCAGCGCCACGGTGGACATCAGGGCGACCAGGCCCCGGCTGGCCACACGAAACCACGCCGACCTGGGTTTGGCCGTCCTGGGCATCCGGTGGGACGTTGTGCTGCGCCGGTTCATCTCAGCGCGAGCTCCCAACGAATGTGCCGACCGTGATCACCTGATAACTACAGCAGGCCGGGGCTCGTTCAGCGAGTTTGCAGTGAAATGCGAGCGGTCGGCTACGGCGTCAACACTACCCGCGTGCCCGATGGCTCGGCCGCGGTCCAGACCTGCGCGACCTCGGCAAGCGGCCGCGCCAGCGTGCTCAGGTGCAGTTGGCCAGCGGCAACCATGTCGAACATTCGCGGCAGGGCCTCCACTCGCGCCCGCCCGAGCACCTCGGGGGGCACGCTGCCGAGTCCGACGCCGGACAACACGATGCCCGTGCTGCGGAGAATGCCCGCCGGGAGGTTCATCGTCAGGCCGGCCATCGAGCCGATCTGGACGAACCGGGTGGCGTGGTAGTGCGCCGACGGATGGCTGTCGGCCAACGCAGTGAGCAGCCGTTCGGCGGGCTCGCCCCAGAGGTAGTCGAGCACCGCGTCGAAGGGTCGTTGCGCATGCAGTGCGGAAACCCTGGCGAAGGGCTCGTCGTCGCCGAGCGCGATGGCGTCATCGGCGCCGACGGTGCGCAGCCAGTCGAGCCGGGTGGTGTCGCGGCCGAGTGCCACCACGACGCCCGCGCCGAACACCGACTTGGCCAGCTGAACGGCCATCGATCCGGTGACCCCGGTGGCCCCGAGCACCAGCACGTGGTCACCGGGCTTCACCGCGGCCGCGTATTCGAGTGACATCCAGGCGGAGACGCCGGGGTTCGGGATGGCGGCGGCAGTGACGGAATCGACGCCGTCGGGGACCACGAACGTGCCGTGCGGGCTGATGAGCGTCTGCTCGGCCATCATTCCGTAGGGGGCCAGCGCGCCCGTGTAGACGCGGCGACCGTCGTCGAGCCGAGCGACCCCGTCCACCCCTGGGATAGCGGGTAGCTGAATTTCCTTGCTGGCGTAATGCTTTCCCGACATCAGGCCGCGTGTGAGATTGGTCAGCGCGGATGCCTCGACCGCCGCCACGACCGCCCCGTCGCGGGTGGCAGGGTCGGGGAAGTCGGTGTAGACCGGTATCTGGCCCCATTGGTCGACGACGGCAGCCTTCATCGTTCGTCCCTTCGTTTCGTGAGAAATGGTTTCTATAGAAACAATGTATGCACCCAAGGCCCAGATGGCAAGATGGTTTCCATGAAAACCAAGGCGGAGCTCATCGCCGCCATCAACGAGCTGATCGGTGCGGTGGGGGACAAGTTCGAAGGCGATGACGACGGCGACGCCGAGCGCGACTTCATGGCGCAGCACTGCCCGGTTCGCTTGGAGCCAGCCGTCCGCGCGCTGCCCACGTTGTCGATGCACCTGCTTGCCGGAATCGCGGACGGACCGGTCAGCGTGGTCGGTTTGGCGGCCCGATCGGGGCAACTCAAGGGCACCGTGTCCAAGCACGTGCAACGCCTCGTCGAGGCCGGTTTGGCGGCCCGCACGCCGATCCCTGGCAACCGCAAGGAGGTCGAACTAACCCTGACCGACGACGGTGAACTGGTCGCCGAAGCCCATCGCCACCTCCACGAAGAAATGGCGCAGGGGATGGCTGACTTCCTGAAGCGCTACGGGAACGCGGAGCTGGAAGTGTTGGCCAAGGTACTGCGTGACTTGCTCGCGGCCAAGAAGACCGGTGTCCGGATCGACGTTTCCTAGCCTCAGTGCGGCGTCGGAACTTCTTCTTCCTCGGGGAACTGTCCGGTGACCTGGAAGATCACGCGGCGGGCGACCTCGACGGCGTGGTCGGCGAAGCGTTCGTAGAAGCGGCTCAGCAGGGTGACGTCGACGGCCGCGATCACGCCGTGCTTCCACTCCCGGTCCATCAGCACGCTGAAGAGGTGGCGATGCAGGTCGTCCATCGCGTCGTCCTCTTCGCGAATGCGGGCGGCCTTCTCCGGGTCCCGGGTTCGCAGCACGTCTTGCGCGCTATTGCCCAATTCGACTGCGACACGGCCCATTTCAGCGAAGTACCCGTTGACCTCCTCCGGCAGCGTGTGCTGCGGATGACGGCGCCGGGCGATCTTGGCGACGTGCAGCGCCAGGGCGCCCATCCGGTCGACGTCGGCGACGATCTGGATGGAGCTCACGATGGCGCGCAGGTCGCCGGCGACGGGAGCCTGCAGAGCCAGCAGGACGAATGCGGCTTCCTCTGCGCGCACGCTCATTGCGGTGATCTGCTCGTGGTCGGTGATGACCTGCTCGGCGAGGACGAGGTCGGCTTGCAGCAGAGCCTGGGTCGCGCGCTCCATGGCCACGCCCGCAAGCCCGCACATCTCACCGAGCTGGTCGGAAAGAGCGGCCAGTTGCTCATGGTAGGCGGTTCGCATGGGGTAGAGCCTACGGGCTGCGCAGCGAGAACGTCACGACGTCGTGGGTGAACGAAAGGTGAATGCCACCTGCCGCGATACGTGTGCGGGAGGGCCTATTCGCAGGTGGTGTCGGCGGCGTTGGTGACGGTCAAGTCCTCGGGCAGGTGGGTGGGCTCGCTGCTGGTGCCCTTCACCACGTGCACCTGGACCGCGGAGCCACTCGGCGATGGCGGGTTCACCGCGTGGAAGTCGGATCCGAGCACTACCCGCACGGTGTCGCCCGTGTCCGCCACGCGTTCGATCTTGGGGTTGATGAACGACGATGCCACGGTGGCCGCGGCCTCTTCATTCCCGGCGGAGAACATCACCGTCGTGGCGTCCACGGCGCCGGAGTAGTCGTCGGGCTCGACGACGTTGAAGCCGTGCTGTCCCAGCTCACTGGACGCGGTGGCCGCCAGCCCGTCCTCGCCGGTCGAATTGGATACCCGCACGGTGACCCCGCTGGGGTCGGTCGTGACTGCGTTCACCAGTTCGCCACTCGGATCCGTGGGTGGGGCCGTGGCGGTGGTGGCCTCCGGCGTCGCAGGCACCGGGGTGTTGTCCGGGTTCTTCTCCTCGGGCAATGGATCGTCGTTGATGATCGCGTCGAACAAGCCCTTCATGTCGTCGACCCGTGGCGGTTCGTTGCCCTCGGTGTCGGTGACGCCCGTCGGAATCGTCACGAAGGTGACGCGGCCCGCCTTGAGCCCTTGGATCGACTGCCCAAGGTCGACGAGATCCTTGGTCTTGACGTTGTCGACGTAGGTGTCGTCGATGAACATGTTGACGACGTTGTTGAGCTTGCCAAGGTCGAAGAAGACCTCTTGGGACATCATCGACCGAAGCAGTGACGACAGGAACAGCTGCTGACGTTTGATGCGCCCGTAGTCGCCATTGAACTCGGTGGTGACCTGACGGGCGCGTACGTACTGAAGGGCGGCGGGGCCGTCGAGGGTCTGCCGACCGGCGTTGGCCAACACCGTGCCTAACTCGTAGTCCTCCAGAGGCGTGGTGCTGCACACCTCGACCCCGCCGAGCGCGTCGACCATCTTGGAGAAGCCGGAGAAATCGACCGCCATGAAGCGGTTTATCGAAAGCCCTGACAACTTCTGGATTACCTTGACCAGGCACTTGGGCCCGCCAAGGGAGTACGCGGAGTTCAGCTTGGTTTCGGTGTAGACCTGGTCCTCACCGTAAGTCTTGGTTTCCTCGTCATAGAGCGGGCCGTACTCGCCGGTGTCGGGATTCCATGCCTCGCACTTGAGCGGGGTGATCGCTGTGTCACGCGGAAACGACACGGCCACAACGCGTTTGCGGCTGGCGGGGATGTTCACCAGCATGATGGTGTCCGACCGGGAGCCGCCTGCGTCGGCGGTGCCGCCCGCCCCCATGTCGCTGTTGGCGCCGATGCGACTGTCGACGCCGACGATCAGGAAGTTCTCGTCGCCGAACTGCGCGTTGGGGTCGACGATGTCGCGCGAGTTGGGGTCGAGCGCGGCGACCTTGTTGAGGCTGCGATCCTTCGAGGCCTGCCACTGCCACGCCGCACCCGTCATGGCCAGCGCGAGCACCGCGATCAGCGCGGCCGCGACACGACCGACGACCCTGGCTGCGCGCACGTTGCGCTGAGACTTCGAACGGGGCCGTTCGGGCCCGTGGCCGATCCGCGCGGGGTGTGCAGGCGCGCGCCGCTCCGCCGAAAGGAGCGGCAACTCGGACGCGTGCGCAGGCACGACGGGGATGACCTCGGTGGAGGGCTCGTGATCGACCGCTCTGGCGCGGGCTGGCGCGATCCGGACGCGCACTGGCGGAGGTGCCGGCGGAGCGGGAGCCGGGGCAGCCGGGGGAGCCGGGGGAACCGGAACCCGGTGCCGGGTTGGCTCTTGTGGACGTTCGTCGTGCGGTTCGCCTGACACCTTCGCGATGAGGTCGGCGACGGTGATCGCACCGTTGTTGCCCGGGGTGTGCGCGTCGGGCTCCGCAGTGGGTTGGTCGTCGTGCCCGCGACCGCGCTCCCACGGCGCGGCGCCTGGCAATGGTTGGGGGGATCGGGTAAACCTGTGACCGTCGTCACTCGGCTGGCCTCGGGGGTGGCGGCCGGGAGTGGCGTTGTCGCCGTCACTCATGTCCTACCGGCCTCCGACCATGGAGATTGCGCGCCGCGGATTGCTTGCTTCCCGGCACTGGGATTTCTGCTCGTGCGCTTAGTTGTACCTAGTCTTCTAGCAGCACGTAGCGGGTCTCCGCCAGTCGAAGCCCGTATGTGGATCCTTATCGTACTGAGACAACCTGAGAAGCTTCTAGTCCGAGACGGTGTCAGTGACATATCGATACCGAGACGGATCAGCCTCCTGAGTTCATCACGTCGGCTGCCAGGGGCACTGTGCAGTCGTCCGGATCGGTCAGCCATCCGTCGGGAAGCGCCACCGAACCCGGTGAGCCCTGGCGTCCACGCGGGCCTTCGGCGGCTCGCGGAAAGGGCACGTCGGGATCCAACTGACCGACCAACTCGTCGAGCTGGGCGAGTGTCTTGACCAACGCCAACGCCCGGCGAAGGTCGGCTCCTGCCGGGAATCCGTGCAGGTACCAGGCGATGTGCTTGCGCATGTCGCGCATGCCCTTGTCCTCACCGAAGTGGTCGGCCAACAGCGCGCCGTGGCGCCGCATGATGTCGGCCACCTCGCCGAGCGACGGCGGTGTGGCTTGTGCCCGTCCGGTGAAGGCGGCCGAGAGTTCGGCGAACAGCCACGGTCGGCCGAGGCAGCCGCGACCGATGACCACCCCGTCGCATCCCGTCGTCGCCATCATGGCCATGGCGTCCTCGGCGTCGAAGATGTCGCCGTTGCCCAGCACCGGAATGCTGGTGACGTGCTGTTTCAGTTGTGTGATCTGGTCCCAGTCGGCGGCCCCCGAGTAGCGCTGGGCAGCGGTGCGGGCGTGCAACGCGACTGCGGCCGCACCCTCCTGTTCGGCGATGCGGCCCGCATCGAGGTGTGTGTGGTGGTCGTCGTCGATACCGACCCGGAACTTCACGGTCACGGGGATCGACGTGCCCGCGACACCACGCACTGCGGCGGCCACTATCTGACCGAAGAGGCGTCGCTTGAACGGAATGGCCGCACCACCACCGCGCCTGGTGACCTTGGGGACAGGGCAACCGAAGTTCATGTCGATGTGGTCGGCCATGCCATCGTCGGCGATCATCCGCGCCGCGGCGAACGTGGTTTCGGGGTCGACGGTGTACAGCTGCAGCGAGCGCGGCGTCTCGTCGGCCGCGAACGTCGTCATGTGCATCGTGACCGGGTGGCGCTCGACAAGCGCACGCGCAGTGACCATTTCGCAAACGTAGAGTCCGCTGACGGTGCCGGCGCGGGCCAGCTCAAGTTCGCGGCAGAGTGTCCGGAACGCCACGTTCGTCACGCCGGCCATGGGCGCCAGCACGACGGGGCTGCGTAAGGCGATCGGCCCGATCGAGAGGGCCGAGTCGCTGGGGGCTGGAGCTAGGAGGCTGCCGATGATGTCACCAGGAGGTTCTTCATCGCCTTCTTCTCGGCGACCTTGCGCTCACGCTCGAGGCGACGCACCTTGGCCACCTCGAACTTCTCGCAGGTGTCCTCGAGCTCCTCGACCAACTTGCTGAGGTCGTCGCGCATCTCGGCGGCTTCACCGCTGAAGTCCTCGCGCTCGAAGATCCGCCACTTCTTGAGCACGGGCATGACGACGTCGTCGAGGTGGATGCGCGGGTCGTACACGCCGCCGACGGCGATGACGACAGCCTTGCGACGGAACTCGGGCACCGTATATCCGGGCATCTTGAAGTTGCGCAGCACGCGGTGCAGGCCCTTCATCGCCTGGTTGGGTGCGATGTCGAACCCAGCAGCCGACACATCCCGGTAGAAGATCATGTGCAGGTTCTCGTCTGCCGAGACGCGGCCGAGCAGCTGATCGGCGACGGGCTCGTTGCAGGCCTTGCCGGTGTTGCGGTGCGAAACACGGGTGGCGAGTTCCTGGAACGTCACGTAGATGACCGAGTCGAACAGACTCCCGGCGAACATGTCACCCTGGTTGTGCTGGCCGGGGCTGAAGCCGCGGGTCATCTGCTCGATGCGCAGCTCTTCGAGTTCGACCGGGTCGATCGCGCGGGTGACGACCAGGTAGTCGCGCAGGGCGATGCCGTGTCGGTTCTCCTCGGTCGTCCAGCGGTTGACCCACCAGCCCCATGGGCCGTCCATGCTGAAGTTCATCGCGATTTCGCGGTGATAAGAGGGAAGGTTGTCCTCGGTCAGCAGGTTCTGCAGCATGGCGACCTGGGCGACCTCCGACAGCTTCGACTGCTCGGGATCCCAGTCCTGGCCGCCGAGGGCGTAATAGTTCTTGCCGTCGGACCACGGGATGTAGTCGTGGGGGTTCCAGTCCTTGCGCATGGACAGATGCCGGTTGATGTTCTTTTCGACAACGGGCTCGAGTTCGTGCAGAAGCTGCAAATCGGTCAAGTCGTTCGACATTGGCCCCTCCGAGATATCTGTACCTAATGGTTGCACTCAATATAAGTGTGTAACCCGGTGACATTCAAGTTCATCGGGCATGTGTGACGCACTAGTGATCATTGGACCGAACTCGCGGTAATCTCGCCGCGGGCGCAGCGCCCGCTCAGGACATTCGGGGCATGTTCCCAGGGAGGTTGCGACCTACGTGAAGAAAACCGTGCTGCTGGGTGCCGCTGCGGTGGCGCTGGCCCTCGTTGGCGCAGGTCAGGCCGCGGCGGATGACGGCGTGGTGGGCCATAGCTTCGCGGACGCGAAGAGCACGCTGAGCCAGCAGGGGTTCGGAGCGATCGTCTCTACCACCGTCGGAGACCGCCAGGATTGGGACAACTGCATCGTCTCCAGCGCTACCAGGGCGAGTCGCCTCGATTCCTCGGGGTCGTCGACCGGCAACAACATGCTGGTGAACTTGAACTGCTACTCCAGGCACAGCACCGCGAACTCGCCGGGTTACTCCGCGGCCAGTCCCGAAGGGCGCGCTAGTCAAGCCGCCGAGCAGCGGCTTGCCGCGCAGGCACAGGCGGAACTCGACGAGCTTGCTGCCGCCGACCCACAGCAAGGTGCCGAGTAACCCGCAGAGTAACCACCGCTTTTGCCCCTTGTGGATCACTCCAAGGAGTGCTGCGCCAACGTGCGCGCAGCGGTACTATCCCCGCCAGCAAGGCATTTGCGACCCGCGGAGAGATAGGGCACCACGTGAAGAAGTTCATCGTTGTTGGTGCCGGCGCCATTGGTGCGCTGGCTGTGTCGACACTTCTGGGCGGTGGTGTCGCGGCGGCGGACGATTACGCCGGTCAGACGTATGCGGACGCCTCGTCCGCGGCCAGCGATGCGGGCCAGACCGTCGTCGTGGCGGGTCGAGTCGGTGACAAGTTGGCCCAGGACGACTGCATCGTCGATCGGTCGCAGACCGCGCCGTTCGCCAGCGCGAACGACGGCATCCACGTGAGCGACACCGTGCAGGTCTACCTGAACTGCAACGGCACCTATGCCACCGCCAAGTCGCCGGGCTTGTCGTTGGGCAGCCAGTCGGGCCGAGAGTCCAAGGCTGCAGACGACGAGAAGGCGGCCGAAGAGGCGGCCAAGGCCGCGCAGGATGAGCAGGACCAGCTCGCCGACCTCGGCCAGACTCCTGGCGCGCCGGGGGAGTAGCGGCTAGGGGGTGCTGGCCCTGCTGACCAGCATGTCGACGCAATAGTCGATGAATTGCTCGCGGGTCGTCGCCAACCGACCGTAGAGATAGGCCGAGAACAGCGCGGTCAGTGCACCGACCAATCCCGTCGCCACCATCGCCTGCTTGGCGGGGTCGGTGATGAGGGTCAACTTGCGCTGCAACAGCTCGATGAAACTGGGCATCCACTCGGCGCCCGACTTGGCCAGCACGGGCTCCCGCTCCGGTGCGATCAACAGCACGCGGCCGCGTACCGGATCGTCGACCATCAGCGTGACGAACCGTTCGACGGCGTCGCGCGGGGTGTCGGCCGTGGTCAGTGCGGCCATAGCGGCGGTGCACACGTCGTCGTAGACGGCGCGCACGAACTCGTCGCGGTCGGCGAAGCTCTCGTAGAAGTAGCGTTCGGTCAGGCTGGCCGCCCGACACACCGCACGTACCGTCAGTGCGGGCCCGCTCGCGCCGCCGAGCAATTGCACTCCGGCCGCGACCAGTTCGTCGCGGCGCAGCGTCTGCCGATCCTGCAGTGGAACGCCGGACCATCGGCCCCGTCGTTGACCGGAAGACACATTGCTCCTAAGCTCATAGTGACAACGCTCGTAGTCAGAGTCGGGCTCTGACACTCAAGGGAAGTTCGCCAGTGACTCAAGATACTTCTGACGTATGCCCCGTGAACAGCGAAAGGACCGGTGAGCCCGTCATTGCGGCGGGCTGCCCAATGGCGCCAGGCGGCTACGATGCGCCGCCGACGCCCTTGGGGCCTGATTCGCTGACCTGGAAGTACTTCGGTGACTGGCGCGGGATGTTACAAGGGCCGTGGGCCGGGTCGATGCAGAACATGCATCCCCAGTTGGGCGCTGCCGTCGAGGAGCACTCGATCTTCTTTCGCGAGCGCTGGCCACGGTTGCTGCGCTCGCTGTATCCGATCGGCGGCGTGGTGTTCGACGGTGACCAGGCTCCCGCGACGGGAGCGGAGGTGCGCGACTACCACGTCGACATCAAGGGTGTGGATGCCGAGGGCCGCCGCTATCACGCGCTGAACCCCGACGTCTTCTACTGGGCCCACTCGACGTTCTTCGTCGGCACTTTGATTGTGGCCGAACGGCTTTGCGGTGGCATCACCGAAGCCGAGAAGCGCCAGCTGTTCGACGAGCACGTTCAGTGGTACTCGATGTACGGAATGAGCATGCGCCCAGTGCCCAAGACCTGGGAGGACTTCCAGGTCTATTGGGACCACATGTGCAGCGAGGTGCTGGAGAACAACTTCGCCGCCCGTGAGGTGCTCGACCTGACCGAGTTGCCCAAGCCGCCGTTCGCGGAATGGATGCCGGAGTGGATGTGGGCGGCCCAACGTCGATTGGTCGCGCCGTTCTTCGTGTGGTTCACCGTCGGGCTATACCACCCGGCGGTCCGCGTGCTGATGGGATACGACTGGTCTCGGCGTGACGAGTGGCTGCACCGCAGGTTGGGCAAGGCCATCGGCTTCGTCTTCTCGCTACTGCCCGTCCGTGCCCGTATGCACCCGCGCGCCCGCACGGGTTGGGATCGGGCCACCGGGCGCCTCCCCGCCGATGCACCGCTGGTTCACACGCCTGCGCGCAACCTTCCGCCGCTCGACGCGCGCGGCAACGGCATGCACTACTGCCCCGCGGTCTGAGCGCTACCGGCCCGCAGCGTCGGCCGTGCCCATACGATTCCTGGGAACCGGCTGTGGCGAATCGCGCCGCGGCGGTAGACCGAAGGATCGCCTCAGATGACGTGGCAAGTATTCGCAGCGTTGGTGCTTTTAGCGGTCACTGTAGGCGCGCTGCTCGCGCGGACGTGGGCGAAGAACCCGGCGGGCCGAACCCGTAACCTCCGGATCGCCGTGATCACCGGGGGTTTGGCCATCCTGGTGATCATCCTTGGATCGACGACGGTGGTGTCGCCGCGCAACGTCGGGGTGGTCACCACCTTCGGGCGCCCCAGCGGGACACTGAGCAACGGGTTGCACGTGAAGGCGCCGTGGCAATCGGTCACCGAGATGAACGGCACCATCCAGATCGACAACCACACCGGCGACAATGCGACCACGGTCCGGGTTGGGAACAACTCGACGGCATACGTGGACAACAGCGTTCGGTGGCGTATCCAACCCGACGCGGCCGACGAACTGTTCCTCGACTACCGCGACTTCGACAACGTCCGCGACAACCTCGTCACGCGCGAACTCAAGGCCGCGCTCAACGAGGTGTTCGCCGACTTCGATCCGCTGAATCCGGAGAACTCCGATGGCGCCAGCGTCCAGGCGCTCGGCGACGAGGTGGCCGCAAAGCTGCGCACCAAGGTCGGCGGGCAGATCGAGATCATCAATGTCATTGTGCCCCTTGTCAATTACGACCAGGCTACCCAGGACCGCATCAACGCGTTGAATGTCGAGAAGGCCAACACCAGGATCGCCGAGCAGCGCGCCAAGACCGCCGAGGCCGAGGCCAAGGCCAACGCGATCCTTTCCAAGTCGGTGTCCAACGATCCCAACGTGCTGGTGAGCAAGTGCCTGGACGCGGTGCGCGAAAGCGGGCTCAGCCCGCTCGGGTGCTGGCCCGGCACCTCGGCGATGCCGACGGTGCCTGCGGGATAACGAATTCCGTCATCGGTGCAGGTGTCCGCCGAGTCACCCGTCTGCGGAACTCACTGGGACCGTCGGGCCACTGTGAGGTCGAATTTGCGCGTCAGACATGCCAGGGCAAATGGCGCGCAATCGCAAGGGGGTTTCGTAGTCGGTATGACGACTATCTACGAACAACTCGGCGGGACCGCAGCGTTGGAGTCGGTTGTCGCCGACTTCTATGTGCGCGTTTTGGCCGACGATCAGCTGGCCGGCTTCTTCAAGCGGACGAATATGGCGCGGCTCCAAGCGAAACAGGTCGAGTTCTTCGCGGCCGCGCTTGGCGGGCCGGAGCCCTATACCGGCGGGTCGATGCAGCGGGTGCATCAGGGCCGCGGCATCACGCAACACCACTTCAACTTGGTGGCGGGCCATCTGACCGACAGTCTCACGGCCGCCGGTGTGCCGGAGGGGACGATCGGGCAGATCATCGGCGCGATCGCCCCCTTGGCGGACGACATCGTCACCGCGCGTACCGCCTGAGCTCAGCGGTCGATCATCTTCATCTGCTGCTCGCTGTGGTGCCCGCCGGCGGCGGGGGACACCTTGGTCAGCTTGTCGACCTGCTCGGGGGTCAGTTCGACTCCGTCGGCTGCGACGTTCTCCTCGACCCGGGACACCCGCTTGGTACCCGGGATGGGGGCGATGTCGTCACCCTGAGCGAATAGCCACGCGAGCGCGACTTGTGCTGGGGTGGCGCCGACTTCGTCCGCGATGGCCACGACCTCCTCGACGGCGCGCAGGTTGCGCTGGAAGTTCTCCCCTTCGAACCGCGGGTTGGTCTTGCGGTTGTCGCCCTCGTCGAAGTCGTCCGTCGAGCGAATCTGTCCGGTGAGGAAGCCCCGCCCTAGCGGCGAATAGGCGACGAAGCCGATGCCGAGCTCGCGGAGCACCTGCAAGACGTCTTGCTCCTGGTCGCGGGTCCACAGCGAATACTCCGACTGCAGCGCGGTGATGGGGTGCACGGCGTGCGCGCGCCGGATGTTGTCCACCCAGGCCTCGGAAAGTCCGATGTGCCGAATCTTCCCTTCCGCCACCAGCTCCGCGAGCGCGCCGACGGTGTCCTCGATCGGAGTGTTCGGGTCCACACGGTGCTGGTAGTACAGGTCGATCCGATCGGTTTCGAGCCGGCGCAGTGAACCTTCGACTGCGACACGGATGTTCGCCGGTGAACTGTCGAGCTCACCGGGGCCAGCGCCACTGTGGGAGATCATGCCGAACTTCGTCGCCAGCACGACGTCGTCGCGGCGGCCCTTGAGCGCCTTACCGACGAGTTCTTCGTTGGTGTACGGGCCGTATACCTCTGCGGTGTCGATGAGCGTCACGCCCAGGTCGATCGCCCGGTGAATGGCGCGAATGGATTCGGCGTCATCGGTGCCCGCCCCTGTGTAGCCAAAGGACATGCCCATGCAGCCGAGGCCGATGCGCGCGACGTCCAGGTCGCCCAGCTTGATGTGCTTCATTCGATTACCTTCTCTCGGTTGAGTTTTCGGGTCAGGGTTGGATGAGGACCTTGAGCGCCTTGCGGTCGGCCATCGCGCGGTAGCCGTCCGGGACGTCGTCGAAGCCGATCGTGCGGTCGAATACCTTGCCCGGCTCGATCGAACCGTCGAGGATGTCGGGGAGCAGTTCTTCGATGTAGGCCCGCGCAGGCGCGGCGCCGCCGGTGAGCGTGATGTTGCGGAGCATGGTATCGAAACCCATTGGCACCTGGGTATATTGGGAGACTCCCAGCCTGCTGATGACACCGCCATCGCGGACGACGCCGACCGAGGTCACCAACGACTGCTCGGTGCCGACGCATTCGATGACGGCGTGGGTACCGTCACCGCCGGTGAGCTCGCGCACCCTTGCGACCCCTTCCTCGTTGCGTTCGGCGACGACATCGGTGGCCCCGAACTCGCGACCGAGGTCGGTGCGATCGGTGTGTCGGCCCATCAGCACGATCTGCTCGGCACCAAGTCGCTTGGCGGCCAACACCGCCGACAGTCCGACGGCACCGTCGCCGACCACCGTCACGGAGCGACCCGGCGCAACCCGCGCCGTGACCGCGCCGTGGTGGCCGGTGCAGAACACGTCGGACAGGGTCAGTAGGGAGGTGAGCAGCGCCGAGTCCTCAGCGACGGGCAGCTTCACCAATGTGCCTTGGGCCTGCGGTACCCGAACGGCCTCGCCTTGGCCCCCGTCGACGCCTGGCGCACCCCAGCCGCCGCCATGCCGACAGGAGGTGTGCAGCCCCTCGCGGCAGAAATCGCAGGTGTTGTCCGCCCAGACGAACGGCGCGACGACGAGGTCGCCCGCCTTCAGGCCGGACACGTCGGACCCGACATCCTCGACGACGCCGAGGAATTCGTGTCCCATGCGGCGGCCGCGCTCCTTGACGGGCATCGAGCCGTAGGGCCACAGATCGCTGCCGCAGATGCAGGAGCGCACGACGCGCACCAGCGCATCGGTCGGCTCTTGCAAGGTCGGGTCGGGGACGTGCTCGACGCGGACGTCGCCCGCGCCGTACATCACGGTGGCTTTCATTGGAGTTCCTCTCGTTGTCTGCGCTGGGCGCGCGGTGTTGGCCGGCGCAGTCGTATCGCTATGCGGTGACGGCGCCGAGGCTCGGGGAACTCACGAACCTCGCGCTTGTTGTGCACTGCTCCGACGGTAGGCCGAACGCGCCGGGACTGGGAGGGCCTGTCATTACCTGGAACGTCGGGTCCCCCGACAGACTGGGCGCAGCAGTCGGCCCCTCCCTCCGATGGTGAACCTCGGATGGAGGGGCCGCTGCGTTCGCGTCCGCTCAGGGTTTACGCGGCGTGGTGGCGACCACTCCCTGAGCCGCTCTTGCCGCTCTTGCCTGCGCCGGCCCCGGAGGAATCGTGCGAACGCGCATGCCTTCCGCCGTTGTCGCCTGCCGACGCGCGGTGCTTGCCCGGCGTCTTGGCTGGCTTGTTGCCGGTGTCACCCGCGTCCGAGGCCGCGGGCTTGGTGTCGGCCGCCTTGGTGTCGGACGCCTTGGTGTCGGCGGCCTTGGTGTCGGCTGGCTTGGTGTCGGCCGTCGTGGTGTCGGTCGGCTTGGTGTCGGCCGTCGTGGTCGCGTCCGTGGCCTTGGTGGTGTCCTCGGCGTCGGTCGCCTTCGTGGGCTTGACCTTCAGCGCCAGCGGGGTCTTGAGACCCACCAACGCGGACTTCAGGCTGGGCAACGCGGTCGGGGTAGTCGCGGCGGTGTCAACGCTGGCGAGGGCGACCGTTTCGGTTTTCGCAGCCACCGGAATCGTCGGCGGCTTCAGCGCATCGGCAATGAGGCCCTGCAGCGTCTGCAGACCGGCCAAGGTGCCGCTTGTTTCGAGCGCACCGCCGGGGCCGCTAGACAACGCGGGGCTCAGAAGGCCGCCGAACACGGCGTGCAGCAAGCCGGGCGGAAGTCCAAGGCCGGGAGCTACAAGGTCTCCGATGTCGGGTCCCAATCCTCCGTTGAGCACACCGCCGGCGATCACGGCAGGAGCATCGACGATGGCGCTCAGCACACTGCCCGCGTCGCCCGTCTTGACGGCGTCGATCACGCCCTGAAGCGCGGTGCCGGCGGCAGCCGGGGCCTCGACCAGCGGGCCGATGAGACCGGAAGCAGCCAATAGCACGTTGAGCGACTGATCGGTCGGGATGTTGAGCACGTTCACCACGTTCTGCAACGGGTTGACCAGGATGGTCGCGACCGGGCCCAAGCCGCTGACTGCATCCACCAAGGACTGCAACGGCTCGGAAATGACGCCGAGCGCCGGGCCGAGCACGTTGGTCAGCGGGAAGATGGGCGCGAGCGCAGCGAGTAGCACGTTGTTGACGGCGCCCTCGACGTTGGCGTCGGTGAGGTCGGCGAACGCGCCCTGCAGCAGTGGCGGCACCGTGGTGGTCAGCGCGGTGGACACCTGGCCGAACGCGGTCTGCAGCGCCGTCACGAGGGTCTGCAACGCGGTGGGTTCGCCGGCGAGCAGATGCGCCAGACTCGACGAGGGATCCGCTGAAGCCGCATTGGTCACGGCGCTGGTGAGCGCGTCCGTACTAGTCGGAAGTGCCGCCAGAAGTGCTTGGAAGCCGGTGAACTGATTCGACAGCACCTTGGTCAGGACCGGAGTCGGATTCTTCGCCGCTGCTTGCAGGATCGGCTGGAGGTTGGCCACCGCCGCGTCGAACACCTGCGTGTAGGCCGCGAACGGGTTCGCCAAGGCGGCGAGGTCGACCTCGGCCGACTGAAGCGATGGCAGGTGTACCGCCGGCAGATGAATGTCGGGCATCGGCGGTGCCATGGGTGAGACCGCGATGACGCTTGCGCCGACCATGGCCACCCCTGCGGTGAGGTACGACCTGACGGCTAGTTGTCGAGCTTCTGTGTGCACAAATACCCCTTGATAAACAGCGATGTAATGAGGAACACAGCAGAAGATAAACGTTCTTACCGGGGAGTAACAAGTGAATTCCAAAAGCGGCAGTCACTGTCAGAATTAAACGGGTAGAAACGGTGGACAGTACCTTCACTGCAGGTCAGTGCGCCATATCATGCACTATCTCGAGCGTCAATAATCATTTTGCATGAGGCGGATTGACGGGGGCTGGCGTCGGCGGGACATTGAAATTCGTGGATTAATTCGTCGAATGCCTCGGTATTTCTTACGGCATGCTGTGAACGCGCAGTCATGCGGAATTCATGCGCAGAATCGGTCCTAATTAATTTGCATTAGCCCTAGCCGTCAGCGGCGCTAGCGGTCTTCGATCGACTCGACGAACTGAGCCCGCGACGGCCCGGGCTCGAAGGGATCGCCGAAGTACTGCGTCTCGCGGACGACCTCACCGCGCTCGAATTCCATGACGCTCACGACGTAAGACGGTTGTCCGTCGTAGGTGAGCACGAGTTCGCTGATCCACAGATTGCCGCCGCCCAACACCCGTCGCACGGTGAACCGCTTGCTGTTTGGCTGCGCGGCGCGCGACGCCTGGATGTTGTCCCGGCCGCGGATGCGCTCACCCGACTGCGGGTAGGTCAGCACCGCGTCGGCTCGGTACATCTGATGCTCGGTCTCAAAGTCGTTGGCGTCGGACGCTGCCCAGTGGCGCTCCAAAGCGGCCCTCACCTCATGATCACCCATGGCCGTCATTGTGCGCGTCGATGTGGCGTCGTCTCTTCTTTTCGCCATCGCGCTCTTGGGTGGATTGGTTGGTGTCGAATGTGGCGAATCAGGTTGTAAACCAACGGTATCGACCGCTCCTACGGAATCGAACAGTTATGCTCGCCGCGGCGAGGCGTCCGTCGACACCATCCGCGCACGAATCACTTGCTGAGTCCTCACCACCCATAGGCAAGGCGAGCGGTCCATGCGAAAGTCACCCGCCCTTCTGCTGGCCTGTGCTGCGCTTCTGGCGGCCTGCTCGTCGTCCTCCGATTCGGCAGGCTCGAGCCCGGCCCCGACCCCTAGCGCCGACAGCCGCGGCGGTATCCCGCCCGGATACCCGATCGACGTCGACGTGGTGGCGCCGCTCGTCATCACGACCATCGGGCCAGACCCGATCCCGGTCACGGGAACGGACGGCAAGGTCCATGTGGCCTACGAGCTTTCGGTGCTGAACTCCGGGCCCCGCCCGGCGACGATCACGAAGCTGGAGACCCTCGCCGACGGGCCAGCGGGCGCCGCCGTCGCCACGATCGGACAGCAGGAGGCCGTGGAGCGGACCCTCCTGATTCCCAACCTGTCGCCCGTCCCCGTCACCGAGATACCCGCGGGACGCACTGCGGTGCTGGTGCTCGACGGCGTGTACGACACCCGCGCGAAGGTCCCCGCGGACGTCACCCACCGACTGTCCGTCACGCTCGGTAAGGCGTTGCCGGAGTACCAACCGGTCAGCGCGCGGTACCCGGACTCCGTCATCCAGATCGGTGGTGCGGTCCGCACCAGCGCGGCGTCTCCGGTCGTGATCGGGCCGCCGCTCGCCGGCGACGACTGGGTGGCCGGCAACGCGTGCTGCGTCGTCTCGCCACACCGTGGCGCGGTGATGGGGGTCGGCGGGAGGCTCAATGGCAGCGAGCGCTACGCCATCGACTGGTTGCGCGTCGACCCCGCGAAGAGCCCAGCCTCCACACACCGCGGCGACGGAACGCGCAACGAGGACTACCTCGCCTACGACGCCCCGCTGCTAGCCGTCGCCGACGGCACGGTCGCGGCGGTGGTGTCCGACAACAAGGAGGCCACGCCGCAGGTCATCACACCCGACCAATCCTTCGAGGAACTCGGCGGAAACTACGTCATCATCGACATCGGCGACGGCAACTTCGCCTTCTACGCGCACATGATCCCCGGCTCGGCGTCGGTGAAGGTCGGTGACAAGGTCACCCGCGGCCAGGTCATCGGACGTCTCGGCAACTCCGGCAATACGTCGGAGGCCCACCTGCACTTCCACGTCATGCGGGCCCCGGTTCCGCTCTCCAGCGACAACGTGCCCTTCGAGATCGACCGGTTCACCTTCGTCGGCACGTTCAACGATGACCGCTTCGTGTCAGAGGCGAAGCCCAGCGCGCGCACCAACCAGCTGCCGCTGGCGTGGGATGTCGTCGACTTCCCACCCGCTGCCTAAGTCTTAACGACGCGCGTGGTGCCCCCACCAGGGCTCGAACCTGGGACCTGCGGATTAAAAGTCCGTAGCTCTACCAACTGAGCTATAGGGGCGCGGGTGATCAGAATACTTGTCGCTGTTGCGCACCGATGGCGGGGCGCGTCCGGGCGACCCGTTTGAGGATTCGGGTGTCGATCACCTAAGCTATGCAAGCTCCTAACGTGGTCGCGTTGCGAGTACCCCGGAGAGATTCGGATAGGCCCCCATCGTCTAGTGGCCTAGGACGCCGCCCTTTCACGGCGGTAGCACGGGTTCGAATCCCGTTGGGGGTACACGCGGCGCCCGCGAGGGAGTTGCAAAGCAAGGCCCTGTGGCGCAGTTGGTTAGCGCGCCGCCCTGTCACGGCGGAGGTCGCGGGTTCGAGTCCCGTCAGGGTCGCCAAACGGCGAGGCATTCAATGCCTCGCCGACCTGGCCAGGTAGCTCAGTCGGTACGAGCGTCCGCCTGAAAAGCGGAAGGTCGCCGGTTCGATCCCGGCCCTGGCCACTCAGTTTGTCGTTGCTGTTCAGCACCATTTGTCGCGAAATCTCGTCACCAAGATCTGACCACGCGGCGCTTCTGTGCCTCGCTGGCCGCAACCCATACGACTTTTCCAGTACCCGGGCCGCCGCTACCTACGCGGGCAAAGGCCGATCCCAACCACAGAGCCGCGACCAGTTTGGGGCGCTTTCGGTGCCTGTACTCGTAGTCGACGTTTGTCGGCTACGAGTGTCCGAACGGATCTGAGTTGGAAGGCAATAGGGCAATGAACACACCTCCGATCGTGTCGCCGCAGGAATGGGAGTCAGCGCGCCAGCGGCTGCTGGTGAAGGAGAAGGAGTTGACTCGCGCCAGCGATTCCGTGGCCGCCCTGCGTCGGCGGATGCCATGGCTGGCCGTGGACAAGGACTACGAATTCGTCGGTCCCGAGGGCAAGGCGAGCTTGCTCGAGCTGTTTCAGGGACGCCGTCAGCTGATCGTCTACCGGGCGTTCTTCGAGCCCGGCGTGTTCGGCTGGCCCGAGCACGCGTGCCGCGGCTGTTCGTTCGCGGCCGATCACGCTCCGCCTGTCGCCCACCTCAATGCCCGCGACACCACCTTGGTCTTCGCCTCACGCGCGAACCAGGCCGACATCGAACGGGTAAAGGCGCGGATGGGCTGGAAGACGCCCTGGTACACCATTACTGACGGATTCGACGTCGACTTCGGAGTGGACCAGTGGCACGGCACGAATGCGTTCATTCGAGACGGCGATCGGGTCTATCGCACCTACTTCGTCAACAACCGCGGAGACGCCGCCTTGGGGACCACGTGGAGCTACCTCGACATCACCGCGCTGGGCCGCCAAGAGGACTGGGAAGATTCGCCGGACGGCTACCCACAGACCCCGCCGTACGAGTGGTGGGACTGGCACGACGCGTACGGAGACACCCAGCCTGCCCAATGGTGGCCGTACCGCGACGAGGACGATGACAACCCTGCCGACTCCCGGCCCAGAAGCACCGGCACGCGGGCCCGCCGTTCAGTGTGAGCCGGGAGGCGCGGACGTTTCCGAGTGCCGTTGCGCCGCTCAGGCGTTTCTCGCGTCAGGGCTTGACGAAACCCCGGTCACGCTCGTGGCCGGGGTTTCGTGCACCTCTTCCCACTGGTCCGTGGCCCGAATAGCATGGGGTACCGACACTTTCGCTGGTTTCGTTTGAGTTGATCCACAGTCTGGGTTTCATCCACAGATCCGGGTTCGGGGGTGGCCGGGCGTGTAGTCGGTGATTACCTTCGAAAGTGTGTTCGAACAAATCCTGGCCTCCATCACCTCAGCGCGGTCCCCCGGTGACCGCGTCCGGGCCTGTGCCCGGTTGGAGAACGCCGCCTGCGCCGCCCGACTCGCCGCGATGGCCGACATGCTCGCCGCCGCGTACGCCGCCGACGGATCCGCCGAACGCGACCAATGGCACCTCGACAACTGGGCCGCGGTCTGCGCACAGATCGGCGCCGCCCACCAGGTCACCAGCGGCGTGGCCTCCGGACTACTCATGGATGCTGTCACCTTGCGCGAACGGCTACCCCAGGTGGGTGCCCTGTTCGCCGAGGGACTGATCTCCTACCGGTTGGTGCACGCCATCTGTACCCGCACCACCCTGGTCCGCGACCCCGACGCCCTACGCGCGCTAGACGCCGAGTTGGCCACCGAACTACGCCACCGTGGCGCGATGTCGGTGTGTGAGGCCGAACGCACCATCGACACCCTGGTCTTGAAACACGACCCGCATGCGGTGCGCCGCACCCAATCCACCAGCCGGGCCTGCAGCATCGACGTCTACGTCGAGGACTCCACCGGCATCGCCCATGTCTCGGGCACCGTGCTGGGCACCGACGGCAAGGCCTTCGACCAACGCCTGCACGCGCTCGCGGGCACCGTCTGCGACCGCGACCCCCGCACAATCGATCAACGCCGCGCCGCCGCACTCGGAGCGTTGGGCTTCGGGTGGGACCGGCTGCCGTGCCTGTGCGAACAGCCCGACTGCGAGGCGGCCTCCAAGCCGGCCGGCGGCGGAGTCGTCATCCACGTCATCGCCCGCAGCGACACCCTCGACACTCCCGCGGCTGAGGGCCCACCACCGACGCCCGAGTCGACGCCCCAGCCGGAGTCCACACCCGAGCGCGAAGGTGCTACTCCCACTCCACCGGTGGGCAACCTGGACGCCCAACGCCGCGCCCTGCACGGCCAAGCCCCACCGCTGCTGCCCAAACCCTGGTCGGCCTACAACTGGACCGCCCTGGTAGCTGCAATCAACGCCGACCCCGGCCAGCACTGCCCCGCCTCACCCGGCATCATCCTCGGCGGCGCGGTGCTGCCCGCCCCGATCGCCGCCCAGGCCGCGATGCACGCCACCCTCACCGCACTCGCCCACCCCGGCCAAGCCCCACCCGAACCCCGCTACCGGCCCTCGAAGAAACTGGCCGAATACGTCCGCTGCCGCGACCTGACGTGTCGGTTTCCTGGCTGCACCAAACCCGCCACCGTCGCCGACATCGACCACACCATCCCCTGGCCCTACGGGCCGACGTGTGCGTCGAACCTGAAATGTCTATGCCGCGAACATCATTTATTGAAAACGTTCTGGCCCGGCTGGCACGATGAGCAGTCACCCGATGGCACCGTGCACTGGACCGATCCCGACGGCCACACCGCCACCACCCACCCCGGCAGCCGACTACTGTTCCCCGAACTCTGCACCCCCACTGCGGAATTCACCACCACCGGCACACCCCCGGCCAAACACACCTCAGGCCTCACCATGCCCAAACGCAAAACCACCAGAACCCAAGACCGACGGCAACGCATCGACCACGAACGAAAACTCAACGCCCAGGCGAACGAATAATGGATGCGCGCCCGTAGGGCTTTCTCCGCGAATACCGTTTGGCTACAACGCATCCCAACCCATGCGTGCGATTCTGGCGCTCAGCGTGGGAGTGAGCGCGGCAGTCCGAAGGCCGGGAGTACATCGTTGTCGAAGCGGGTGATGCCGCCAATCTCGTTGCCGCACAGGGTGAGGACCAACAGACCGGCCCCGTGCCGGAGGCCTCCGGCGGTAGGAGTTAGGTAGGCGCCGAACGCCACCTGGCCGTTGGCCCGCGTCGGCACCAGGTGGTATCTCCGCTGCGACAGCACATGAGCGAAGAAGCGCCTCACCACGTCGCGACCGTGGTATTCGAGGGGGATCGGTGGCATGGAGACGCGGACGTCGGCGGTGAGCAACTCGACGACGGCATCGACGTCCCCAGCCTGATAGGCGCGGACGAACTTCGTCACCAGCGCCTGTTCGACGGGGGAGTCGGCAACAGGTGGCGGCCCGTGCTCGTCGGCCAGCCGTAGTTGCAGACCGGAGCGCGCTCGCTTGAGCGCACTGTTCACCGATTGGACCGTGGAATCGAGCATGTCGGCGACCTCGCTGGCGTGGTAGCCGAGCACGTCCCGCAAGATCAGCACTGCGCGCTGCCGCGCAGGTAGCACCTGCAGCGCGGTCATGAAGGCCAAGGAGATGGCTTCGGTCTGTTCATAACGCGCTTCCGGCCCCAGCGGCACGGCGACCGACCCTTCCAGGAGGGAGTCGGGATAGGGCTCGAGCCAGACGATTTCGCCCAGCCCGGTCGGATCCGGCAGATCAAGGGCGGCGATGTCCCACTCCTTGACCGGGCGTCGGCTGGCTGCGCGCAACGCGTTGAGGCATCGGTTGGTGGCGATTCGGTAGAGCCAGGTGCGTATCGAGGCACGTCCCTCGTACCCACCGAGCCCCTGCCAGGCTGACAGCAGCGCATCCTGCAGCGCATCCTCGGCGTCCTGAAAGGACCCCAGCATCCGGTAGCAGTGCACCAGCAGCTCTCGCCGGTGCGGCTCGGTCAACTCGCGGAACGCCGCGTCGTCCCCAGCGCGCGCCCGCGCGATCAGTTCGGTTGTCGCCACGTGTCACCACCACTCCTTCAGCCTCGTGTGCCGTTTTCATCGGCTCGTCGTACTGACCCCAGCGGGTTCGGAAACTAGGCGCTCGCCGTTGGCCCAATTTGATCGTGCCGCGGTGCCTACCTCTTTGACAGCTCGAATTACACGAAACAGGAGGCGCAATGACGATCGCAGGCAAGACCGTGTTGGTGACCGGAGCCAATCGCGGCATCGGAGCGGCGTTGGTCGCAGAAGCGTTGAGCAGGGGCGCCAAGCACGTGTACGCCGGTACGCGCCAACCCCTGGCGCAGCAGGACGGTCGCGTTACGCCCGTAGCCCTGGACGTGACCGATGCCAGCCAGATTGAGGCCGCGGCGCACAGCATCGACGCCCTGGACATCCTGGTCAACAACGCAGGCGTGTCGGTCTATGACGACCTCACCGACCGCGCCGCGCTCGAACAGACCCTCGCGGTCAATCTCTTTGGCACGTACGGCGTTACCCAGGCGTTCCGGCCCCTGCTGACTGCGTCGCGGGGAGCCGTCGTCAACGTCTTGTCGGTGACGGCCTGGGCCGCGATACCCGTCATTCCGGCCTACTCGATCTCCAAGGCGGCCGCCTTCTCCCTGTCGCAGTCGCTGCGCGCGCTCCTGGCCGGACGCGGCGTGACCGTGCACGCGGTGATGACTGGTCCGGTGGACACCGATATGTCGCGCGCCCTTGACATCCCAAAGGCCGCCCCGGAATCGGTGGCACGCGCCATCTTCGACGGAGTGCAGAACGGGGACGAGGAAATCTTCCCCGACGACATGTCGGCGTCGCTGGCCGAGGACTGGCGACGCGGCACCGCTAAGGCCCTCGAACGCCAGTACGCCGGCCTCGTCGCCGCGACACCCACCACCTAAGCCTCGCTCAATCCCTTGGTAGCCCAACGAAAGAAGACGACATGAGTGACTCAACGGTGGCGACCACGATGGTCGTCGGTGCCAGCAGAGGCTTGGGGCGCGGTATCGCCCGCGCGTTCGCCGAAGCCGGCGCCCCCGTCATCGCGGTCGCCCGCACCGCTTCAGCACTGGCCGAGCTCGGCGCCGCCGGCGCGAACCTTCACACCGAAGTCGCGGACGCCACCGACCCCACCGCTGCGTGGAGCCTGCTGGACCAGTACGAGCCACGGAACCTCGTCCTGGTCGCGGGCGCCAACCCGGTGATGCGTCCGCTGCAGCACCAGACCTGGGAGACGTTCTCGGCCAACTGGAACGCCGACGTCAAGATTGCCTTCACCTGGCTTCGTGAGGCACTTCTCAAACCCCTGCCCCCGGGCAGCCGGGTCGTGGTCATCAGCAGCGGAGCAGCGATCAACGGATCACCGGCCAGCGGCGGGTACGCCGGAGCCAAGGCCACCCAACGATTCATCGCGGGCTATGCCAACGACGAGTCGGAACGTGCCGGGCTTGGCATCACCGTCACGGCGGTCATGCCCAGGATGACTCCGTTCGGTGACGTGGGACGGCGCGGAGTCCGGGCGTACGCCGCCCGCACCGGTCAAACCGAGGAGGCCTACCTGCAGCAACTAGGGACGCCACTGACGCCCGAAACCGCCGGTAGTGCCGTGTTGGACCTGGTAGGCAAGGATCCAGCGACGCTGGCGGCGGGATACCTGCTCACCGGCGCCGGCCTGCAGTCACTGCCATGACCGGGAAGGGTTGTGCCCGCGACAGGTGTTCCTAGGGTGGGATACATACCCATCCACAGGAACGAGGCACCGCCCATGACCGCAGATCTGCCCGACACCGCACTGGAACTGCGTTCGTTGGTGACGTCGCAGGGCACGCTGGAGCTCTCGCTGCACGACGTCCCAGTCCCGACCCCGGCGGCCAACGAGGTGTTGGTGCGCGTCGAAGCTTCGCCGATCAACCCCTCGGACCTCGGCCTGCTGATCGCGGGCGCCGACATGGCGACCGCCACGGTCGCGGGCAGCCCGGAGCGCCCCGTCGTCACTGCACAGCTGGGGCCGGGAGCCCTGGCTGCGCTTTCGGCCCGGGTCGACAAATCGCTTCCGGTGGGCAACGAAGGCGCGGGCCTCGTCGTTGCCGCGGGGTCATCAGAGGCAGCGCAGGCCCTTCTGGGGCGCAGGGTGGGGATAGCCGGCGGTGCGATGTACACGCAATACCGTGCGGTCGACGCGGCCGCGTGCCTCGTCTTGCCGGATGGGGCCACGGCGAAGGAGGGGGCGTCGTCCTTCGTCAATCCGCTGACGGCCCTCGGAATGCTGGAAACCATGCGCCGCGAAGGTCATTCGGCCCTAGTGCATACCGCTGCCGCGTCGAACCTCGGCCAGATGCTCGTCAAGATTTGCGCGAAGGACGGGGTGCCGTTGGTCAACGTCGTCCGCAAGCCGGAGCAGCAGCAGCTGCTGAAGTCGCTTGGTGCGACCCACGTGCTCAATTCGGGATCGCCGTCGTTCACAACCGATCTGGTCGAGGCGCTCAAGGCGACGTCGGCCACACTTGCGTTCGACGCCACGGGTGGAGGCACGCTCGCGAGCCAGCTCCTCAGCGGCATGGAGCAAGCGGCCAACTCGAGCGGGGCCGAGTACTCCCGCTACGGGTCCACCGTCCACAAGCAGGTCTACATCTACGGCGGACTCGACACGGGTCCGACGACCCTCAAAAGGGACTTCGGGATGGCCTGGGGGATAGGCGGTTGGCTGCTCACCCCGTTCCTCATAGGGGCGGGCGCCGACGTCGTCGGTCGGCTCCGGGCCCGCGTGGCGGCCGAGCTCACCACGACGTTCGCGAGTGCGTACACCAGCGAGGTTTCACTGGCCGGCATGCTCGCGCCCGAGGCGTTCAACGCCTACAACAAGCGTGCGACGGGCGAGAAGTTCCTCATCACCCCACACGGAGTCGTGGCCTAACGGCAAACCCACAGAGCACAAAGGCTTCTGCTTTCAGCTTGCTTGCGTTAGCTGTACTCGAGTACATCGAGTTAACGACAGGCATCTCACGCGTGAACCACTGGAGCCCCTCTACGGAGGAAGCGGTTGAACGGGTGCGCGCGCACTACGACGCGGCACCTTACGAATCACACGCGTATCCGGAGTCGGCGCCTGGCCGGATCGCGGCGATCGCGCACCTGCTGGGCTTGGACACGGCCGAGGTACCGACGGCGCGCGTCGTCGAAATCGGCTGTGCCGCAGGGGGCAACCTCATTCCGTTCGCCGCCGAGCACCCGCAGGCCCGCGCGGTGGGAATCGATCTGTCGCGGGTGCAGATCGAACGCGGCCGCGTACTCGTCGAGGGGATGGGCCTGGACAACCTGGAGTTGGTGATCGGCGACATAGCGGCCATGGACCTCGCGCCGCTGGGTCAGTTCGACTTCGTCATCTGCCACGGTGTGTACAGCTGGGTGCCGGAGCACGTTCAAAGCGCCATCCTGCCTGCCATCCGCGCCCTGTTGGCTCCCGACGGCGTGGCCTACGTGAGCTACAACGTGTACCCGGGCTGGAAGAACAAGGAGATCGTGCGCGACGCCATGATGCTGTTCGGTGCCGAGGCGACGACGCCGGATCAGAAGGTGAGCCACGCGCGCGGCCTGCTCGAATTCTTCGACGACGTCGCCCCCGAAGGTGGCGTGCTCGCCACCGCGTTGGGTGACTACCAGGCCTTTGGCGGCAAGGCCGACGACTATTACCTGTTGCACGAAGAACTCGAGACGTACAACCTGCCGTGCTACTTCCTCGACATGTTGGAGCGTGCCGGAGCGCATGGGCTGGCCTACCTCGCCGAGGCGCGGCCCCAGGTCATGTTCGCGGGCAACTACGGCGACGAGATCTCGGAGAAGCTGCTCAAGAAATGTGGGCACAGTCAGGTGCTGATGGAGCAGTATCTGGACTTCGTCGTCAACCGCACCTTCCGCCAGACCCTGCTGGTACATGGCGAACGCGTGCCGAGTATCCGCTATCAACTCGACCGAAACCGTTGGGAGTCAGTGCACTTCGCAGCTCAGGTGCCGCCTGCCGACGGCGCCACCCGGTTGGACCAAACACCTCAGGAATACGGTGCGCCTGGCGAGTCGACACTGGTGACCGATGATCCGATCGTCAAGGTCGCGCTAGACACATTGAACGCCCACTGGCCGTGGACGCTGACCCGGCAGGAGCTGACGGACATGGTGCGGGCACGCATTCGGTCTGCCGGGGTCGACGACACCGAAATGGCGAAGCGCATCGACGACCTGTTGGAGTACTTGATCTTTCGCGGACACGCGCATTATCGGCTCGACCCGGTAGCGCCACCGCCGGAGTGCTCGCCTGCGGTGCCCAGCCTGTTCGAGCCGACCCGACGCATGGCGGGGCTGACACGCACCGCGGCCGAGGCCACCACCTTCAACCGCTGGCACGAGACGGTGTTCTTGGGGCCCGTGGATCGCTATCTGTTGCCACTGCTCGACGGCTCGCGTGATCGGGATGCGTTGGTGGACGCACTGCTGGCCGTCGCCCGCGACGGGCTGATCTGGTTGCAGCGCGACGGCAAGCGGGTGGCGGACGAAGCGGCCATGCGTGAAGCCCTGGCCGAGCACGTCGACGCGCTGCCGGAGCGGTTAGCCGAACTGAAGCTGTAAACGATTGAGCCCCAGCGTCATAGGTGACGTTGGGGCTCAATCGTGTCAGCTGGATCAGCCAGGCGGTGGCGGTGGCGGTGGGGCATTAGGGTCGACAGGATCCGGCAGGAACTGCACGGGCCCCAGCGGCAAGTTCGTCCCCGGCGGCGGCGCCGTGCCGGGAAGTGGTTGGCCGAGTTCCTCCTGCGGCACCTGGCCGAGGAACCCGCCCTTGAGCATTCCGGCCCGCTTCATGTCGATGAACCGGCCGAACCACTCGCGTTTCGACACATCTGAGTTCTCTTCGCCAGGAGCGACGTCGAACTGTTCGCCCTGCCCAGGTGCCGCAGGCTTCACGTTCTGCTGCACGCCGTAGGCGTTGTTGAAAACGTTGAGGTTGGGTACGACTCCAGGATCTTGGCCGGGCGCCAAGGGCACCGGGTTCTGGCCCAGGATGCTGTTCCGGTCGATTCCGTTGACCGCCGGTGCGCCCAAACCGCCTGGGACCGGGTCTGCGCCGGCTTGTGCCAGCGGGCTGAGGCCGTTCGAGTTGAGTTGCCCAACCATGGGCACCGTCGGGCCGGGCGGGGGCGGCGGTGCGGGATCGGCCGGTGCGGCCGGATCGGCAGGCAGCGGATCGGGCGGCGGATCCGCAGCGGCGGTCACCGAGAAGGCGACCGCCGCTCCGAATGCCAACGTTCCGAGTGCTGCCACGTTCGCGACCGTCTTCCTGGCCTTGGCCAGGCGAGCTGGATCCGTCATGGCAAACAATCTCTTCCCTGAGTTAGACGGACTTCGTGACGCCGTAGTAGGCGACGATGTCGTCCGTGTCCGTGGTCGAGCTAGTCAGCGTCGCGTAGGACCGGAGGAACGACTGACCGACGCAGCCGTCCACCTTGATGTGCGTGTCCTTCAGCGTGACGCGCACCGGTGCGGCCTTGAACGTCTTCTTGTCCACGGGCACCTGGGTGACTGAACCGGGCTTGACGTGGATCTCGATGGTGCCCGAGAGCGGGAACGAGACACCCGTCGGGACGACGCCGGCGAGCGTCGAACCGGAGGTGCTGATGCCGGCCGAACCGATCAGACGAACCTGGCCGAGTTCGATGCCGCATCCGATCTGGTAGCCGGCCTCGAGGCTGCCGCCGGCCAGCGTGGTCTTGCCGCTGCCCGTGACGGTTCCGGTGAAGGTGCCGCCCACCAGGTACTCGCGCGAGGACACCGCGGTGGTCAGCGGCGCGACGGGAAGCTGAGTCTCGTCCTTGGCGACGACGGTCAGGGTCCAGCCGTCGGGGCTGGTGACGACACCCGGCTCGGCGGAGGCGACGATACCGTTGTCCGGCGGGGGTCCTGGGTCGGCGGCGGGGTCGACGGCGGGATCGGGATCGGCGAAGGCGAGCGGGGACGTCGCCACGAAGGGGATGGCGAGCGCGGCGACTGCCGTCAGGGCGAAGCGATTCAACATTGTTTTGTGCTCTCGTTTCGAAGTCGACTGGGCTTTAGACGGACTTGGTGACGCCGAGGTACGTGATCACGTCGTCGGTGTTGTCGGTTGAGGACGTCATCGTGGCGTACGACCGGATGAAGGACTGTCCTGCGCACTGGTCGGTCTTGATGCGAACGCCGGTGATGCTGACGCGAGCGGTCTTGCCCTTGAACGACTTCTTGTCGATGGCGACGGTGGTCACCGTGCCGGGCTTCAGGTAGATCTTGCCCTGCAAGCTGAGGCCGAAGCCGGCGCTCACGTCGCCACCTGAGCCGGTGAAGGGGATCTTGATGCCAGGGGTAAAGCTGGCACCGGGGTTGATTTCCTCTTCGTCGGAGATGATGCCGCAGCCGATCTGTTCGCCCGCCTCGAGCGTGCCGCCGGTCAGCTTGGTCTTGCCGCCGCCACTGACGGTTCCGGTGAACGTGCCGGCCACCAAGTACTCGCGCGAGGAGAGGGCCGTGGTCAACGGTGCGACGGGAAGCTGGGTCTCGTTGGTGCCAACCACCGAGAGGTTCCAGCCGTCCGGGGTGTTCAACACACCGGCCGGGGCGGACGGCACGGCGCCTTCTGGCGGCAGCGGGGCGTTGACGGGGACGATGGCGGGATCCGGTGGCGGATCGGCTAGTGCCAGCGGGGCGGTTCCCACGGTTAGCAATGTGGAGACAGCAGCCAGCGTGGCAAGACGATTCAACATGGTGGGGTGGCGCCTCTCATGGGTCCGAATTCAGATGGGATCCAACGGATCTTTCGCGTCGGAGCATCTAATGGCCGAGTGTCCAAACGGTGAACGGACGACAAACAATTCAGGCCAGATTAAAAGCCAGTGAGCGTCGTGCCTCCTGGCCTTAGAAAGCGGCGGGGTGACCAGGCTGCCGGCATTGCGCCGCTGGACAATACGGCGACCAATCGACAGGTAACTCTCAGACACGGGCCATGGGATGGACCTCGGGCCGCAACTGCCAGTTGGCCGGTCGTTCACTTGTTGGACATCTAATCGATCGACTGTTGACTGTCGTGTGTCCATGAGGTTCTGCAGTGTGGCTGAGCCGATGTACTTTGGGGTCGCTGAGAACCCAACTGACATGGAGGAATTCGTTGAGGCCACAGGTCGTGATCGGACGAGCAGTGCTCGCCATGTCGGTCGCGGTGGGCGTCGGGTTGTCCGTTGCGCCCAGCGCTTTCGCTGACCCCGACGACGACGTTCCGAACCCGGGAGTGCCTGGCCCGGTCCAGGTATCGGGCCAGACGTCGGACAATGCCGATCCCGCCGCGGTTCAGGCGTGCGGCCAGTTCGGCGACGTCCTCGACGCCAGCTCTACGTATTACGGCGACTTTGCCGATGCCCTCGAGACGTACCAGCAGCCGGACTACCAGGACCCCGCCACCAGCAGTAGTAATACGGTCGGACGGACTGCCCTTCGCCAGTCCGCGGCAGTGGCACTGGACGCCGCGGGCACCCCTGGGCTGAGCCCAGATATCGCGGATCCGATGCGGTCGTGGTCTTTTGGTGCCACCAAGCTGCTCATCAAGATGGGGCTGCATGGCGGCGGCGAAGGCCTCAACAACACCGCCAACGAGATGAACGACGACGCCACCAAGGTCCAGCAGGCGTGCGCCTCAGCTGGAACTCACGCCTGACGACGCGTACGAGTCGTTGTCGTCGTTGATGAGGTATGCGATCGGGGTGCTGGCCATCGGTCTTGCGCTGACCGGTTGTTCGAGTAACCCGCCCGCCGCGAAGCCGCCACCTCAGCTGGTTCCGACCTCGGCGCTCAACAAGCTGCTGCTGAGCACCGATGAGGTCAACGCCGTGATGGGGACAAGGTCGTTGACGCCGCAGTCGACCGACACCACGATGGCCGACAACCGGAATCTGCTACCCAACCTCAACTGTCTTGGCGTGTGGCAAGTCGCCGAGTCGGCGATCTACGGACCGAGTGACGGTGACCACGGGTGGCAGGGGATGCGCAGACAAACGTTGCGGACCCCCGACGTCGATACGTGGGACACCCTCGCCGCGCAGTCCGTCGTGTACTACCCGACCACGGAAGCCGCGGGCGACTTCTTCGCACAGTCGGCGGACCGCTGGTCGAAATGCGTCAACCATCACGTCAACATCACGCTCAACGATCAGCCGCTGCCCAAGTGGTTGAGTGGTGACCTCGGCAAGACCGATACCCAGCTGTCCATGCCCATCACCCGCGGCGAAGGTGCCGAGGTGCGCGCTTGCCAGCACGTGCTCGAGCGCGCGGTCAATCTGATCATCGACGTGGAGGCGTGCAAGTCGCAGACCGCGCCGGTGACCGCGGCGGCGGAGCTGGCCGCCAAGATCAAGGCCAAGTTGCCCAGCTAGCTGACCCGGCAGGCCGAGTTCGACATCAGGGCTGCGGTACCTTACCCAGATGGTGAGGCCTGCGCAGACGGCGCGCAGCGAGCGAACTCGCGATGCCCTGCGCCAGGCTGCGTTGGTGCGCTTCTTGGGACAGGGCGTCGAAGAGACCTCCGCCGAGCAGATCGCCGCCGACGCCGGAGTGTCCCTGCGCACGTTCTACCGTCACTTCACCTCCAAGCACGATCTGCTGTTCGCCGACTACGACGCTGGCCTGCAATGGTTCCGCGCCGCGCTGGCCGACCACTCCGGAGAAGAGTCGCTCATCGACTCCGTGCATGCGGCCGTGCTCTCGGCGCCCTACGACGTCGAAGCGGTGTCGAAGATCGCCGAGCTGCGCGCACAGGAGCTCGATGCCGGCCGCATCGTGCGCCACATTCGCCAAGTGGAAGCTGATTTCGCGGAGGCCGTCGAGGAATACCTCACTCAGGACGACGACCCCCCTGCGGGCACCGACGAACGTTTGCGAATCACCGTGACGGCCAGATGCATTGCCGCTGCAGTGTTCGGAGCGATGGAGGTGTGGATGCTCGACGAGCACCGTCAGTTGCCCGAACTGGCACGGCTGTGTCGGACCGCGCTCGAGTCGGTGGCAGCGGGGTTCGCGGCAACCACCCGGTAGAGACACACGGTGAAGTTTCGTCATTATTGACAAAACTTTTGCCTCAAGCCAGACTCCTCTCATGACGGATTTCGACGCGATTGTCATCGGTGCGGGCCACAACGGATTGACCGCGGCCACGTTGCTCCAGCGTGCCGGGCTGCGCACGCTGTGCCTGGATTCCAAGCTGTACGCGGGCGGAATGGCCTCGACCGTCGAACTGTTCGACGGGTACAAGTTCGAGATCGCCGGTTCGGTCCAGATTCCGACGTCGGCAAAGGTGAGCCGTGAACTGGGTCTCGACGAACTACCCACCGTCGACCTCGACGTGATGTCGGTGTCGCTGCGCGGCGTCGGCGACGAGCCGCTGATCTACTACACCGACCCGATGAAGCTGATGATGCACATCAACGAGGTGCACGGGGCCGAGGCCGTCAACGGCATGGCCGGGCTGATGGCCTGGTGCCAGGCCCCGACCCGGGCACTGGGACGTTTCGACGCAGGCCAGCCCCCGAAGACGCTCGACGAGATGTACGCCTGTGCAACAAACGAATTCGAGCGGTCAACCATCACCGACATGCTCTTTGGTTCGGTCACCGATGTGCTCGACCGCTATCTGCCGGACCGGGAGAAGCACGGCGCGCTGCGCGGGATGCTGTCACTCCTTGCGGTCAACACCACCTATCGTGGGCCCGCGACGCCAGGTACCGCGGCGGCCTTGGCGTACGGGTTCGCCGTTCCTGACGAGAATGCGCTGCTCGTCAAGAAGTTGCGCGGCGGCATCGGGGCACTCACCACCCATCTCTGCGACGTGTTCGCTTCCAGCGGTGGCGAATTGAGGTTGCGTAGCAAGGTCGAGGAGATCCTGACCGCCGATGGGCGTGTCACGGGTGTGCGACTCGAGGACGGATCGACGATCAGCGCGCCGATCGCCATTTCCGGGGTGGCCCCCGACCTCACGCTCAACCAGCTGGTGGCGCCGAACGCAGTGCCCGACGATGTCCGCGAGCGCTTTTCGCGCATCGATCATCGCGGTAGCTACTTGCAGATGCACTTCGCGCTCGACGGCGTACCGGAGTTCGCGGCGCCCTATGAAGTGCTCAATGATCCTGCGATGCAGTCGAACATCGGAATCTTCAGTACCCCGGAGGAATTACAGCAGCAGTGGGAGGACTGTCGGCGCGGCGTCGTACCCGCCGATCCCGCGATAGCGCTGCAGATCCCCTCGGTGAACGATCCAGGGTTGGCGCCCGCGGGCAAGCATGCCGCTTCGGCCTTTTCGCTGTGGTTCCCTGTCGAGGACACCACGTCGAGTTACGGTGAGATGAAGGTCGAGATGGGTCAACGGGTCATCGACAAGATCACCAGACTGGCCCCCAACTTCGAGAGCCTGATCAGTCGGCACACCACGTTCACTCCAAAGCACATGGGCACCATGTTCGGCGCGCCCGGCGGCGACTACTGCCACGGGCTCATCCACCCCGACCAGATCGGCATCAACCGGCCCGGGCCGAAAGGTTACTCAGACCAACCGATTCCGATCGCAGGGCTCTACCTCGGCAGCGCCGGATGCCACGGCGGTCCTGGCATCACCTTCATACCCGGGTACAACGCCGCTCAGGAGGCGCTGGCCGACGCGCGTTAGTTGGTCGGCTGGTCGTCGGGTTCGGAGACCGTCAGGACCGCCTCTGCGACGTAGGGGTTCTGCTCCAGCCGGTGTTCCAACTCGCGCAGGGTGCGGGCAATCGTGGATTCGGCCGCATCACCGACCAGGTCGACGCTGGCGATCACGAAAAGTCGTTTCGGGCCGATGAATTCGGGCCGCAGAAACCGAACCTCTGCGACCTCGGGGAACCCATTGAGCTCGGCCTCGAGCGCCTGTTTGATGCGCGGTGAGCCGGGGTCGCCGGTGAGGAATTGCCGGTTGCGATCGATCAGGAAGAATGCAACGACGCCGAGCAGCACGCCGACCAAGATCGAGCCAGCCGCATCCCATGCCACCGCTCCCGTCAGCTGGTGCAGCAGGATGCCGAAGAACGCGATCGCGATGCCGATCAACGCCGCGGCGTCCTCGGCGAACACGGCGCGCACGGTCGGGTCCGAGGTCTGAACGGCGAATTCGAGCACACTGGCGTCGAATTCGACTGCTTCCCGCCTCAATTGGCGGACAGCCTGCAGAAGTGAGGTGCCCTCCAGTAGGAACGCGACGGCGAGCACCACATAGGCCAGCCGGTAGTCCTCGCCACCTTCGCCGCCGTGAATGAACTCGGTGACCCCGCGAAATATCGAGACCACCGCTCCGACGACGAACAACCCGACCGCGGCGAGCAGCGACCAGAAATACGCTTCGCGCCCATATCCCAGCGGCCTACGCGCGTCGGCGTCCCTGGTGCTCCTTCGGTTGGCGACCAGAAGGAAGACCTCGTTGCCGGTGTCTGCCCAGGAGTGGGCGGCCTCCGCGGTCATCGATGCAGAACCGGACACTACGGCGGCGAAGGTCTTCGCTGCGGCGATCACGAGGTTCGCACCGAACGCGACGAGCACGGTGAAAGTGCTGTCACCCCCGGCCTTCACCACCGCGGGTCAGTCGCCCCGGCGCTCGAGCTGCGCCATCCAGTCCTGCGGGACGCGTTCGGAGGGCCCCGGCGCGGTCTGATCGGCGGGATGGCATTCCGGTGGAGCGAGTTCCGGCCCGTCGTAGTACTCATTGGTGTCGTAGTTCCAGAACCAGTCCTCGCCGGGCTCGAACGACCGGATGATCGGATGGCCGGTGGCCCGCCAATGCGCGGTCGCATGCCGGGCCAAGGAGTCGTCGCAACAGCCGATGTGCCCGCACGCGCTGCAGCGCCGCAGATGCACCCACCAGCCGTCGACGGCCTCGCATTCGACGCAGCCGGTGCCGCTGGGAGGGACGGACGGATCGACGGCATCGCTCATGGGCCGAAGCCTAACGCTGGCAGCGCCAACACGTTCGAACCATCTGGCAACCGTTTCGCTCTGCGAAATCAAATCAATGTGAGCGAAAGTGGCGACGACCGACACACCAGCATGTTCACCAATTGACGTCGGCGTTTGCCAGAATGCACCTTTGACGGCTAATCCCGGTGCTCTTAGTGTCCGGCAAAAGTTGACGACGATGGGAATGCACGTGGGATCCGCAATCGAGTGTTCGCGCACGGTGGCACTGACGCCTCCGTCGCAGCGTAGCTCGTCGTCGCGCGTGGCCCTGCGTCAGTGACGTAGCCAAACCGATGCGTCAGTCGATCGGCGGTAGCCCGTGAACGGCACCGCCTGGACCAAACCAGCTTTTGCGGTGGGCGACTTCATGGTGCTCGCCGGTGAGACCTTTGCTGCGATGTTCCGCAGGCCGTTTGCATGGCGCGAGCTCATCGAACAGATCTGGTTCGTGGCCAGGGTGTCGATTGTCCCCACGCTGGTGCTGTCGATTCCCTACACCGTGCTGATCGTCTTCACCTTGAACATCGTGCTGATCGAGGTCGGTGCAGGCGATCTGTCCGGCGCCGGCGCAGCGCTCGCATCGGTCACGCAGGTCGGGCCGGTGGTCACCGCCATCGTCGTCTCCGGGGCAGGCGCCACCGCCATGTGTGCGGATCTTGGTGCCCGCACCATCCGCGAGGAGATCGACGCGCTGAAGGTCATCGGCATCAACCCCGTCCAGGCGTTGGTGGTACCCAGGGTCATCGCGGCGACTTTCGTTGCGCTGATGCTCTATTCAGTAGTGGCGGTCGTTGGGTTGGCCGGAAGCTACTTCTTCGTCGTGTACGTCCAGAACGTCACGCCAGGCGCATTCGCTGCCGGGCTCACCCTGCTGACCGGCCTCCCTCAGGTCATCGTGTCGCTCGTCAAGGCGCTGCTCTTCGGGCTGTCCGCCGGGCTTATCGCTTGCTACAAGGGGCTTTCCGTCGGCGGCGGCCCGACGGCCGTCGGCAACGCCGTCAACGAGACCGTCGTATTCGCGTTCATGGCGCTGTTCCTGATCAACATCCTGGCCACCGCGTTCGGCGTCAAGGTGGCTCCGACGTGACGGTCGTCGACCGCACGCGCCGGCTGGGCGAGCAGACGGCCTTCTACGGCCAAGCCCTCGCCTCCACCGGCGATGCCGTGCGGCGGTACCCCGGCGAGGTGCTGCGACTGATCGCGACCATGGGATTGGGCACCGGCGCACTGGCGGTCATCGGTGGCACGGTCGTCATCGTCGGCTTCCTCACGCTGTCGACCGGCGCGCTGATCGCCGTGCAGGGCTATAACACCCTGTCCAACGTCGGCATCGAAGCGCTGACCGGATTCCTCGGCGCGTTTCTCAACGTCCGCTTCATCGCGCCCGCGACGGCCGGCGTGGCGCTGGCCGCCACCATCGGGGCAGGCGCGACCGCCCAACTCGGCGCCATGCGCATCAACGAGGAGATCGACGCGCTCGAGGTGATGGGCATCCGCGCCGTCACCTATCTGGCGTCCACCCGCATCGTGGCGGGGATCGTCGCCGTCATCCCGATCTACACGATCGCCGTCCTGATGTCATTCCTGGCGACGCGATTCGGCACGACGGTCATCTACGGCCAGTCGCGCGGCGTCTACGACCACTACTTCTCCACGTTCCTACAGCCGACGGATCTGTTGTGGTCCTTCACCGAAGCCCTGACGATGGCTGCCGCCGTGATGGCGGTGCACACCTACTACGGGTTCACCGCGACCGGGGGACCGGCGGGCGTCGGCGAAGCGGTCGGACGCGCGGTGCGCACGTCGATCACGGCGGGCGTCTTCATCCTGTTGACCATCACGCTGTCCGTCTACGGGCAGTCCGGCAACTTCCACCTGTCGGGATGACGGCGTGACTGCTCCTGTGAATTCGCCGCGCCGCGGCGGCGGCATCGACCCGATCTGGTACGCCCCCGTGCTCTTCCTTGTGGTCATCGCGCTCACTGCACTGACCGCGGTGCTCTTCACCGGCGCAGCACGCACGTTCATTCCGCTCACGCTGGTGTCGGACAGGGCGGGCCTGGTGATGGAGAACGGCGCCAAGGTCAAGTTGCGTGGTGTGCAGGTAGGCGAAGTGGACGCGATCGGTCAAGGTTCCAATCGCGCCTCGCTTCGTCTGAAGATGTATCCAGGGCCGTTCCAGTACCTGCCGAGCGACGTCGAGGCAGAGATCAAGTCCAGCACCGCATTCGGCGCGAAGTACGTGGATCTCATCGTGCCCGCCGGCGCTAGCTCCAAACCGCTGGCGCCCGGTGCGGTGCTGCACTCGCGCAACGTGACCGTCGAAGTCAACACCGTGTTCCAGAATCTGCAGTCGGTCGTCGCGTCCATCGACCCGGCGAAGCTGAACTCGGTGCTGTCAGCGGTGGCCGAAGCCGTGCGCGGAAAGGGTGACGTCATCGGCCAGGCGATCACCGACTCGAACCAGGTCCTGCTCGCCGTGAACCCGCGGATGCCGACGGTCAAGCAGGACTGGCAACTGTTCGGTCAGACCGCGCAGGCATATTCGAATGCGGCCCAGGACATCGTGTCGATACTCGATTCGTTCTCCACGACCAGCACCACGATCGCCAACCAGTCCACCGCGCTCAACGACGTGCTGCTGTCGTCGGTCGGGTTCGCGCAGTCGGGCATCACCGTGCTCGGCGGCAACCAGCCCGACCTCGTCAAGGCGATGAATCTGCTGGCTCCCACCACCGAGCTCCTGAACAAGTACTCGCCCACCTACACCTGCTTGTTCCAGGGCGCGCAGTGGTTCCTCGAGCATGGTGGTCGAGATGCCTTGGGCGGCAACGGCAGATCGGTGATCATGGATGCGGCACTGCTGGCCGGCGACGACCCGTACCGCTTTCCGGACAACCTGCCGGTCGTCAACGCCAAGGGCGGACCCGGCGGTCGGCCGAGCTGCGGCTCGCTGCCCGACGTCAGCAAGAACTTCCCGGTGAAATACCTCGTCACCGATACGGGATTCGGCACCGGGCTGGACGTTCGGCCCAACCCCGGCATCGGTTTCCCTGGCTTCTCCAACTACTTCCCGGCCACCAAGGCCTTCCCCGAACCACCGAAGAACCGCTATTCGGGTGGACCTGCGCCGGGCCCGCTTCCGCTCTATCCTGGCGCACCTCCTTACGGCGCACCGGAATTCGCGCCGGACGGCACCGCGTTGTACCCGCCTGCGCCGGGCGCGCCGCTGCCACCGCCGGGACCGCTGCCCGCTCCCGATCCTGCACCAGCACCGAGTGAGGGCCAGCCATGAGACGAAACATGCTGGGCACCCTCACCAGGGTCGGGCTGTTCACCGCGGTGTGCCTTGTCTTCGTGTTCGCGTTGGTGACCGTCTTCGGGCAGTTCCGATTCGACTCGCGCGTCGGCTTCAGCGCCGTGTTCACGAACATCTCCGGGCTCAAGGGCGGCAACTTCGTCCGTGTCGCCGGCGTCGAGGTCGGCAAGGTCACCGGCATGACGTTGCAGAACGACGGCACCGTGAAGGTTGACTTCGCCGTCGACAAGGGCCTTCCGCTGACCGAGGGCACCAGAGCGGCGGTGCGGTACGAGAACCTCATCGGAGATCGCTACCTGGCGCTTGAGGATGGGCCCGGTTCGGTACGCAAACTGCAACCGGGACAGACGATTCCGAAGGAGCAGACCGCGCCCGCACTCGACGTCGACGCGCTGATCGGTGGCTTCCGGCCGCTCTTCCGGGCGCTGGATCCCGACCAGGTCAACGCGCTGTCCGGCCAATTGCTGAAGGTGTTCCAGGGCCAGGGCGGGACCGTCGCATCGGTGCTCGCCCAGACTTCGGCGCTGACGACCACGCTGGCCGGGCGCGACGACCTCATCGGCCAGGTCATCACCAACCTGAACACGGTGCTGGACACCTTCGCCACCCGCGATGGTCAGTTCGCCGAAGGCTTGGACAAGTTGTCGCTGCTGGTGCAGGGCCTCGCCGACCGCAAGACCGACATCGCCAACGGCCTGGCCTACGTCAACGCTGCCGCAGGGTCAGTCTCCGACCTGCTGTTGGCCGCTCGACAGCCGCTCAAGGAAACCGTCGTACAAACCGACCGGTTCGCGGCTCAAATCGAAGCCGACCACGCCTACGTCGACGACCTCGTCAAGACGCTGCCCGACGCGTATCAGGTGCTGGCCAGACAGGGACTCTACGGTGACTACTTCGGCTTCTACCTCTGCGACGCGATTCTCAAGCTCAACGGCAAGGGCGGGCAGCCGGTATACGTGAAGGTCGCCGGTCAGTCCTCGGGACGGTGCACACCGAAATGAACCGAGTCCCAGTGAAACTCAGGCGCCCCACGATCAAGCCGCTGGCCGAGCGGAATCGGTTCGTCGTCGGGTTGGTCGGCATCGCGCTGCTCGTCGCCATCGTTGCCGCCTCCTTCTCGTACGACAAGATCCCGTTCATCAAGGGCACTAACGACTATTCGGCCTTCTTCGCCGAGGCCGGCGGTATCAAGACCGACAGTGACGTGCGCGTGTCGGGCATGACCGTCGGGCGGGTGTCGAGCATCCATCTGGAGGGCACCAAGGTCCGTGTCGCGTTCACCGTCGACGATGGCATCGCCTTGGGCGATCGCACCGAGGCGGCGATCAAGACCGAGACCGTCTTGGGTGCCAAGATGCTGGAGTTGACGCCGCGGGGCGACGGCAGGCTCACCGGCACCATCCCGCTCGAGCGGACGAAGTCGCCCTACGACCTGCCCGACGCCCTGGGTGATCTGACCACGACCGTCAGCGGACTCGACACCACTCAATTGTCCACGTCGCTCACCACTTTGGCGCAGACCTTCCAAGACACTCCGCCCGAGCTCAAGCTCGCCCTCGACGGGGTAGCCCGGTTCTCCGACACCCTGAACAACCGCGACGCGCAGCTCCGAAATCTGCTCGCCAACGCCAACAAGGTCACCGGGGTGCTGGCCAAGCGCAGCGATCAGATCGCCCAGCTGGTGCGCAACGCCAACGCCCTGCTGTATGCGCTGCTCTCACAACGGGCTTCGGTCGATGCGCTGATGAACAATCTGACGACGGCGTCGCAGCAGCTGTCGGGATTGGTGCAAGACAACCGCACCACATTGCGGCCCGCGCTCGACAAACTCAACGGCGTGCTGTCCATCCTGGACAACCGCAAACAGGAGCTCCAGAAAACCCTCGGGCTGTTGCGGCGCTACGCGATGTCGTTTGGCGAGGTGCTCGGCTCAGGACCGTTCTTCAAGGCGTCGCTGGTCAACCTCATCCCTGGACAGTTCAGTCAGCCGTTCATCGATGCGGCCTTCTCCGATCTGGGGCTCGACCCCAACGTGCTGTTGCCGTCGCAGCTCGTCGACCCGCCCACCGGCCAGCCCGGCACCCCGGCGCTTCCGATGCCCTACCCGCGGACGGGACAGGGTGGGCCGCCCAATCTCAATCTGCCCGATGCGATTACGGGCAATCCCGGCGATCCGGGGTGTGGCCCACCCGGAGTGCCACTGCCCGGTCCAACCGGCTGCTACCCATACCGCGAGCCGCTGGCCGCGCCGCCGCCGGGAGGGCCGCCACCTGGGCCGCCCGCGGACGTCAAACCCGAGCAAAAGCAGCCTCCGGTCTACGTGACCGCGCCGGGTGAAGCGCCTCCGCTGGAGGGTGGCCAGTGACGATCTTCCAGAACCGCCGGCTGTTGCGCATCGTGACCGCCGTGGCGCTCGCTCTCACGCTCGTCGTCGGCATCACGGTCGTCGCCACACCGTGGTGGAAGGGGGTGTCCGACAACGTCTTCACCGCCTATTTCCCCAACACCAACGGCCTTTTCACCGGTGACGAGATTCGCATCCTCGGCGTCGCAGTGGGCACGGTGGACAAGATCGAGCCGCAGCCGAACACCACGAAGGTGACCTTCTCGGTCGACTCGCAGTACCCGATCCCCGCCGACGTGAAGGCGGCGATCCTGTCGCCGACGCTCGTCAGCGCACGGGCCATCCAACTGGTGCCCGCCTACTCCGGTGGTCCGAAACTGGCTGCGGGCGCTGCCATTCCGGAGGAACGCACCGCAGTGCCCGTCGAGTGGGACGACTTCCGGCAACAACTGGAGAAGCTCACCGACTCCTTGCAGCCCACCACCCCCGGCGGTCCCAGCGCGGTCGGCGAGTTCATCAACACCGCCGCTGCCAACCTGCGCGGTCAGGGCGACACCGCGCACGACACCATCGTCAAGCTTTCGCAGGCGACCTCGGCGCTCGGCGACCACAGCACCGACATCTTCAGCACCGTGAAGAACCTGCAGCTGCTGGTGTCCGCACTGTCCTCGAGCAGTGATCTGCTCGCCGCGTTCAACAACAACCTCGCCGACGTCAGCACCGTGCTGTCCAACACGCCGAACGAGGTGGCCAACGCCACCAAGGGCCTCGACGGTGCGGTCAACGACCTGCGCGGATTCGTCGCCGACAACCGCGAGAGCGTCGGTGTCACGGTCGACCGGCTGAACGCCATCACCACGGCGCTCAACGACAGCCGGGGCGACGTCAAGCAGGTGCTCCACATCACCCCGACGGTGTTCCAGAACTTCATGAACATCTATCAGCCTGCGCAGAGCGCCGTCACCGGCATCCTGGCGCCGGTGAACTTCGCGAACACGGTCCAGTTCATCTGCAGTGCAATACAATCCGCCTCCCGTGAGAACTACGAGCAGTCGTCGAAGTTGTGCGTCCAGTACCTGGCGCCGATCATCAAGAACCGTCAGTTCAACTACCCGCCGCTGGGCTTCAATCCATTCGTCGGGGCATCGGCGCGGCCCAACGAGATCACCTACAGCGAGGACCGGCTGAATCCGCATCTGCCGCCCGCGGTTACTGCCGACGCGCCGCTGGCCGCCGAGGTCGTGGTCCCCAAGCCGACCGATCCGAACGACGGGCTGGCCGGAATGATGCTGCCTGCCGAAGCGCCGCCTGCCGGAGGTACGCCATGAAGCGCCTCATCGTTGCGTCGCTTGTCGCCGTGTGCGTGTTGGCGAGCTCGGGATGCGAGTGGCGCGGCTTGAATTCGCTGAGCCTGCCTGGCACCGCCGGCGGAGGCGATGGTTCCTACACCATCCAGGCCCAGCTACCCGATGTCGTTGTCATTCAACAGAACACCCGGGTGCGGGTGGCAGACGTCAACGTCGGCAACGTCACCAAGATCGAGGTGCAGGACTGGCATGCGCTGGTCACCATGCGCATCGACGGCAACGTCCACCTTCCCGCCAATGCCACCGCGAAGGTCGGGCAGACCAGCCTGCTGGGCTCCATGCACATCGAGCTCGCGCCACCCACTGACGAGGCGCCGGAGGGCGAGCTCAAGGACGGCTCGGTCATCCCGCTGTCGAGGGCGAGTACGTATCCGACCACCGAGCAGACGTTGGCGTCGGTGTCGATTCTGCTCAATGGCGGCGGGCTGGGTCAGCTGCAGGAGATCAACAAGGCGTTCGCCACCGCACTCGCCGGTCGTGAGGACGACATGCGCAGTCTGCTGACTCAGCTGGACACTTTCATCGCGCAACTCAACGATCAGACCGACGACATCATCACCGCGACCGAGCGGCTGAACTCGCTGGCCGGGCAGGTGGCCGCGAACGATCAGAAGGTCGACCGCGCACTCACGACCATTCCGCAAGCGCTCAAGGTGTTGGCCGACTCCCGCACGAAGTTGGCCGACGCCATCGACGCGGTCGGCAAGTTCAGTGCCGTCGCGGCCTCGACGGTCGAGGCGACCAAGGAATCGTTCGTCAACAACCTGCGCAACATTGCGCCCGTGTTTCGCGAACTGGCCAACGCCGGTCCCGCGCTCACCAGGGGACTGGACTTCCTTTCGACCTATCCGTGGGTGAAGAGCACGGTGGCCAACTGGTTCCGCGGCGACTTCGCGAACATCACGCTGGTGATCGACCTGACGTTGAGCCGCCTGGACAGCGGCCTGTTCACCGGGACGCGGTGGGAGGGCAACCTCACCGAACTCGAACTGCAATGGGGCCGCACCATCGGCCAGATGCCGAGCCCGTACACCGCGGGCAACCCGCTCATCGCCCCCTACCACTGGGATTCGTACTGACATGCTGCGCCTGTCACGCACCGTATGGACACAGCTGGCGATTCTCGCCGCCATCACGTTGATCGCCGTCAGCGTCATGGCATTCGGATTCATTCACGTCCCTGCGCTGCTCGGGATCGGGCGCTACACGGTGACGGTCGACCTGCCCGCGACCGGCGGCCTTTATCCCACCTCGGTGGTGACCTATCGCGGCACCGAGATCGGCCGGGTCAAGTCGGTCGACGTCACCCGCGATGGCGTTCAGGCGGTGCTGACGCTGAACTCGGAGATCAAGGTGCCGTCCGACGTCACGGCCGCCGTGCACAGCCGCTCGGCCGTCGGTGAGCAGTTCATCGAACTGACGCCGAAACCGAACACCAACGCGCAGCCACTCGGTGACGGAGACGTGATAGGTGTTGGGAGCGTGCAGATTCCGGCCGACATCGGAAGCCTGCTGGACGAGACCAACACGGCGCTGAAGGCGATCCCGCAGGACAACCTGAAGACCGTCGTCGACGAGGCCGCGAAGGCGGTCGGAGGGCTGGGTCCGGAGCTGTCGCGCATCGTGGACGGCTCGACGTCGCTGGCGATCGAGGCGGGCAAGACCAAGGATTCGTTCACCACGTTGATCGACCAGTTCCCTGCCGTGGCGAATTCCCAAGTGCAGACGTCGGATTCGATCGCGACGTGGGCGCACCACATGGCATTGATCACCGGCCAGTTCAAGGCCCAGGACCCGGCTTTCGCAGATCTGTTGCAGAAGGGTGGACCAGCGCTGAACGAAGGCAAGGCGCTGTTCGACCGCGTCGCGCCTGTGCTGCCCGTGCTGCTGGCCAACATGGTCAGTCTCGGTCAGATCGCGGTGACCTACCGGTCCGACATCGAGCAACTGCTGGTGCTCTTCCCACAGGGCACTGCCGTCATGTCGGCGATCGCGCTGCCGAACGCCGACACCAAGCAGGCCTACAAGGGCATCTACCTCGACTTCAACCTCAACCTCAATACGCCGCCGCCGTGCAATACCGGATTTCTGCCAGTGCAGCAGCAGCGCTCGCCGTCGGACCAGGATGCGCCCGACCGCACCAAGGGTGAGTTGTACTGCCGGGTGCCACAGGACTCGCCGTTGAATGTCCGTGGCGTGCGCAACATTCCGTGCGAGAACGACCCCGCCAAGCGGGCCCCGACCGCGGAGATGTGCGAAAGCGACGAACACTACGTCCCGCTCAACGACGGCAACAACTGGAAGGGCGACCCCAACGCGACGCTGTCCGGTCAGGCCGTTCCGCAGTTCCCGCCCGGCGTGACGCCGTCGGATGCCGCGCCGCCGCCGTCACCCCCAGCGCCCGTCGCGTACGTGCCCTATGACCCGGGCAGCGGCGACTACGTCGGACCCGACGGCCGCCGCTACACCCAGAGCAACCTCGCGCACCCCGACGACAAGACGTGGCAGTCAATGCTGTTCCCGCCGAATCCGTAGTTGCGACGAGCTAATGTCGCGGCATGGCAACTACTGATTCGCGTGAAGTGGTCATCGAAGCGACGCCCGAGGAGATCTTGGACGTCATCGCCGACGTCGAGGCGACCCCGACGTGGTCCCCGCAGTACCAGAAGTCGGAGGTGCTCGAGCGCTACCCCGACGGCCGGCCCAAGCAGGCCAAGATGACCGTCAAGGCCGCCGGGATCAGCGACGAGCAGGTCATCGAGTACACCTGGGCCGATGACAGCGTGACGTGGACGCTGCTGTCGTCGGGCTCGATGAAGGCGCAGGACGCCGGGTACACGCTGACCAAGGACGGCGACAAGACCAAGGTCCGGTTCGATATGAAGATCGACCTGTCCGTGCCGCTGCCCGGTTTCATCGTCAAGCGCACCCTCAAGGGCGGCATGGAGACGGCCACCGACGGCCTGCGCAAGCAGGTGCTGAAGGTCAAGAAGGGCGGCTAGTCAGCCCCCTCGTGGGGGCCGCGAAGTCGCGATATCTCCGCGTGGCGGTAACGCGCCTCTTACGCTCTCAGGGTGCGCGTGTCGTGGCCGTTAATTGGCCGTGCGGGGGAAATGCGAACGATCGAGGCCGCCATCTCGTCCTCGACCGATTCCGGCATTCTGGTGTGCGGAGTCGAGGGGGTCGGAAAGAGTCGGATCGCGCGCGAGGCACTGCGGATTGCCGCGGCCAGCGGCTGCGATACCCGCTGGACGGCCGGAGCGTCATCCGCGCGAACGATTCCGCTCGGGGCATTCACGGCGTGGGCGCCGTCGGACGCCACCGACACGGTGCACTTGTTGCGGGGTGTGATCGAGTCGCTGACCACGGCCTCGGATTCGACCGCCAAGGTGGTGCTGGGTGTCGATGACGTCCATCTGCTGGACGAGCTCTCGACATTCGTGGTCCATCAGATAGCCCAACAGCGCACGGCCAAACTGATCCTCACCGTCCGCGCCGACGAGCCGATTCCGGTCGCGGTACGGGAGATATGGAAGGTCGGCCACTTCAACCGAATCGACCTGGAGCAGCTGTCGCTCGAGGAATCCACCACCCTGCTGTCGGAGGTTCTGGAAGGTTCGGTGGATTCGGATGCCGCCCAGCGACTTTGGAATCTGACGCGGGGCAACGTGTTGTATCTGCAGAACATCGTCGAGCGGGAGGTCGCCGACGGTCGAATGGTGCTCCAGGGCGGGTACTGGCGGTGGATCGGCGATCCGGTCATGCCGCCCGGCCTCGTCGACCTCATAGAGTCCCGGATCGGGGTCATGCCAACGGCAGTCGGCGATGTGGTCGACGTGCTCGCGGTCGGCGAACCGATCGAACTCGAGGCCTTGTCGCGGATCACCGATTCAGAAGCGGTCGAGGAAGCCGAGATTCGCGGCCTCATTCGGCTCCAGCCAGCCGGGAGCGGTATCGAAGTGCGGATGGAGCATCCGCTCTACGGAGAGGTACGCCGTCGGCGTGCGCCCCGCAGCCGCTTACGACGGCTGCGAGGGCTGGTCGCCACCGAACTCGCCGCATCCGGTGACCGTGACGACATCGGGGTCGTCGTGCGCCGCGCAACGTTGAGCCTGGACTCCGACCTGGCTCCAGATGCCGATCTGCTCGTCAGGGCTGCGAACGGTGCCGTCTGGCTGGGCGACCTGGCCTTGGCGGATCGACTGGCCGAGGGGGCGGTCCGCGCTGGGGCGGGGCCGAGACTCAATTTCGTTCGGGCCCATGCATTGTCGTGGCTCGGGCGCGGCGAGGAGGCCGAGGCGGTGCTCGGCGCCATCCCGACTGCTGAGTTGACCGACCATGACCGCGCGAGACTGGCGTTTCTGCGGTCGAGCAACATGCTCTGGGCGCTTGCCGACCCGTCGCGCGCCAAGGAGCTCATCGACGAGGCAGCGCGTACCACAGCTCCGTCCGCTCACACCTACATCGACGCCTTCCTGACGGTGTACTGGTTTGCCATGGACCAGCCGGAGGTCGCGATGCAGGTCTCGAAAACCCTTGCATTGGACGATATTCCCGTCGTTGGTGCGGAGATCGCCTGGGTGATCGCACAGATCTCGGCGGACGCGGGACACGTGACCGAAGCCGTCGCGGCGGCCGCTGCGGGATACGCCGTTGCCACGCGCACACTCGATGCTCCGCACATGAGGTTCAACATCGCCGACGCCGAAGTGAGCGCGCTTCTGCTGGCCGGCGACGTAGCAGGCGCGTCAGCGGTGGCCGAGCGGACCGCTCAGCAGGCCACGCATCTTCCAGGGGCGGCTCAATTGCTCGGGGCCGCCGTGGCTGGTCGGGCTGCGCTTGGCGCCGGTGAGCTGCACCGCGCAGGTCTGCTGCTGGAACGTGCGGCCGACGGGTTGACCGCGTCGCATTCCACCGGCTGGGGATACCGCTATCGCGTAGCCCACGTGACCGCGCTCGCGATGCTCGGGTTGACTCGCGAGGCGGTCGTCGCGCTCACCGCGCTCGACAAGGTGGCTCGCCGATTTCGTGCCCTTGAGTACGAGCGGAGCCTGGCCATGGCGTGGGTGGTCGCGAGTCAGGGCGCCGTCAGCGAGGCCGGCGCCGGTGCGCTCTCGGCAGCGGAAAAGGCGAGCGCAGCAGGGCAATTCGCGGCCGAAGTGCTTTGTCTCCAGACCGCCACCCAGTTCGGTGATCGCTCCAGCGGTCCCAGGTTGCGCGAACTCGAGGCGATCGTCGAGGGACCGCGCGCGGGCCTCGCCGCCCGGTTCGCCGAGGCGTTGCACGACGGTGATGCTGCTGAACTAGCTGCGGTGTCAGAGGAATTCGAGCGTATCGGCGATCTCGTCGCCGCTGTCGACGCCGCTGCCCAGGCCGCGCTCGCGTACCGTCGGCAAGACAAGCGTGGTTCGGCGCTGGGCTGCTCGACACGGGCAGAGGCGCTCGCCGCGCAGTGCGGCGCAGTTACCCCGGCGCTTCGTCAGGCCTCCGCGCCCTTGCCATTGACCGATCGCGAAACCGAGCTCGTGATGCTGGTCGGCGAGGGCTTGTCGAACCGGGAAGTGGCCGAGCGCCTGACGGTGTCCGTCCGCACCGTCGAGAGCCACCTCTATCGGGCCATGATGAAAACCGGAACTACCAGCCGCGACGAACTCGCTGCGCTGTTGCGGCCTTATCAGCGGCCAACCAAGTAGCCGTCAGTCGCTACTAAGTAGCGCCGTGCGCGATCCTGCGTGATTGCAGTAGGTCGCTACTGAGCCCGCTGTGCAGAAGGCGAGCGACGATGTCCACCTAGGGATCTAGACCTGATGGCGCAGCTATCCCGGCCACGGCACGGACGGAGAAACGGTCAATGTCCAACCGTGGACTGCGGGGCAACGCGGAGCGGCAGTTCGCACCGGTGACACCTTGGGTGTTGTCCGCGAGGTCGGCCCCTGCGTTGGCTGAGCAAGCCGCCCGGTTGCGCGCGTTCGTCGAGCAGCGACCGGACGCGGATCCTATCGATGTTGCGTACTCGTTGACCGCCACCCGAGCGTCCTTCGACCACCGCGCAGTGGTGTTTGGCGCCCACCGCGACGAGTTATTGCACGGGTTGGCGGCGATTGCCTCCAGCGCTCCTGCTTCGAATGTGGCAATCGGGCGGGTTTCGACAGCGGGTGGAACGGTCTTCGTCTTTCCCGGCGAGGGCACGCAGTGGACGGGGATGGCCGTCGAGATGCTCGAAACCGCACCCGCGTTCGCTGATCAGATGCGGCTCTGCGACAACGCTTTCCGCGAGTTCGTGGACTGGTCGCTGTTGGAGGCCGTGCGCGCCGGCGTAGGTGGCCCGAGCCTCGAGCGGATCGACGTGATCCAACCCGTGCTGTTCGCTGTGATGGTGTCGCTGGCCGCGCAATGGCGGGCGCTTGGAATTCAGCCAACCGCCGTCCTCGGCCATTCGCAGGGCGAACTCGCTGCGGCGTACGTCGCGGGCGCCTTGTCGTTGCGGGCCGCTGCCAAGGTCGTCACGTTGCGTAGCAAGGCGATCAGGGCGATAGCGGGTATGGGTGGCATGGTTTCGATCGCCCGGCCGATCGATCAGATTCACACGCTTATCAAGCCCTGGCTACAAACGATTTCCATTGGTGCGCAGAATGGTCCGCGTTCGAGCGTCGTGACTGGGCAGGCAGCGGCACTAGACGAGTTGATGGTCGTGTGCGGGCGCAATAGCGTGCCGGCCGTACGAATCCCCGTCGACTACGCCTCGCAGTCTGCTCACGTCGAGGCATTGCGGGCGACATTGCACGAGTGCCTGTCCGGACTGCAACCGCGAACCGGTGACATCACTTTCATCTCCGCTGTGACCGGTGCCGGGCTGGACCCGACGATCCTCGACGGCGACTATTGGTTCGCGAATTTGCGGCAGCCGGTGTTGTTTGAACAGAGTGTCCGATGGGCGTACGAACATGGCTATCGCACGTTCGTTGAATGCAGTCCGCACCCGGTGCTGGATGGCGGCATCCAGGACTCCCTGGAGGCCTACGGCGACGACCACAGCGTGGTGGGGACGCTCCGACGCAACGAAGGTGGCATGCGCCGGTTCCTGCTGTCGGCCGCGGAGGCCTACGTAGCCGGGATGTCGGTCAATTGGGGGAGCATCGTCGACGGTCGCGGGTTCGACGGCAAGCACAACGCGGACGGGGGACGTGGCGAAGCACAGTAGGTCGCCATGGGAGAGCATCCCCGGGTCGAGGGGGCCCGGGGATGCTCTCGTGCTCAGAGCAAACCCGGTCGAGCAGTCAGGTCGCTGTCATCGCCTCGGTCCAATCGATGTGCCCTTCGAAGCCAAGCGAATGCGCCATCGCGCGATAGCGAATCGCAAAGTCCCGGTAGGCAACGTCGTCGCCTTCCGCCCGGGCTAACAACGTGCGCAGGCGCAGCAGCGTGATTTCCTGAATTGCCGAACCGTCGTACGGAGGTTTCGCCAACTGATCGATCACCTCCCGGGCCTCTGCAAGGTCGACCTCGGTGCCGCGCGCGAGCAGCGTTTCCACCAGAATGTCGGTGACGCCGACGGCCCAGCCGACCCGGCCTGCTTGGTGTAGCTCCTTCTCGGCCTCGCGAATCGCAGTGATCGCAGCATCGCGGTCACCGGATCTGGCCTGTTCTCGCGCCACCCACACCTGTGCGAGCGGGACCAAAGACGGTGCGCTGTCGGGCAGATCCCTGTCGCGCGTTTGCGTCATCAGATCCAGCCCACGACGACGGTCGTCGGCGTCGTCGCGATGCAACAGCGCAATCGCCAGTGTGAGCTGGGCGCCTATGACGGCGAAATTGCTACTGGAGTCCGTGGCAACGCGGAACGCCTCCTCGGCGGTGTGCATCACGGTGTCATCGATCCGAAGCACACCGTTGGTCAGCGCGAGATAGACCCAAGCAACGACGAGGGCGAGCGTCGTCGCGCCGCCGACTCGGGACATCGCGAGGGCATCGTCGAGGTCCTCCCGCCAGCCGGGGATGCCCAACCACCATCGAGCAATGCCGCGAAATGCGGTGGCGATCGCCAGTGGTGAGCCGATACCGAAGTCGGCACCCTTGGTGGGGTCGCCTGCTGCCAGGTCGATGACGCTCTGCGACCACAGCAAGATTTCGCTGAAATCCCCACTGTTGAACCAGTTGGCGAACGCGACGAACGACAATCCGACGGTCAGGCTGGCATCACCGATGGAATCGAGTAACGCCATCTGTTCAGATGCCAACCGCGACCCCTCGCCAGGATTACCGGCGTAAAGCAGTTCACTTGCCAGCCCGGTCATGCCGATCGCCAGCGACACCTTGTCTCCGGCCGCGCTGCACAACTCCCGGAACTCGGCGAAGCGGCCCCAGCTTGCCTGGACCGGCCGGGACAGCCAGTCGGTGACACAGAGCATGGTGCGGGGCGCAATGCGCATCGACAGCTGAGTCGGGTCATGGTCTGGTAATGCGTCAGCGATGCGGCATGCGCGCTCCCAACTGAGTCGGGCGGCCGCGACGTCGCGGTTGGTCGACCAGGCCCCGGCCCGCATGTGCCAGCCATATGCCGCGTGCAGTTCGCCCGCGGCCCGCAGATGTTCGGCGATCAGCGCCGCGTTGTCGTCTACCGAACCTGGGTCACGCGCTTCGATCGCCGCCGAGAGCCGCCGGTGCCATTCGGAGCGGTCCGATTTCAGTTGCGATTCATACGCCACCGCGTGAATCAACGGATGCCGGAAGGCGTACTCGGCGCTCGGGGTGAACCGCACCTGATCGATCAGCTCCGCGTTGAGCAGTTCGTCGAACGCCGGGTCGATTTCGAGCGCCGCCAGCAGCTCCGCCCCGAAGCGGACTCCGATCACCGACGCTGCGTTCAACGCTCGCCTCGCCGGGGTGTTCAGGCGGTCGATGCGCGCGGCAATGGCGGCCTGCACCGTGGCCGGGACATCGAGGTCGGCGACATCTGCGCGACACAGGTAGTTGCCGCGCTTGCCGGTCAGCACGCCGCGTTGAACCAACTCTCGGACCATCTCCTCGGCGAAGAAAGGATTGCCTGCAGCCCTGTCGGCGATCTTCGCCGCCAGCTCGCCGACCGATGGGTGCGCGCCCACCAAGTCGCCCAGTAGCGCGGCGCTTTCCGAATCGGCCAGTGGGGCAAGCGCTATCGACTGGGCGCCCGAGACCCGCGTCAGCGCACCCTCGTATTCGGGACGCGCGGTGATCAACACCATCGACGTCGTACGCGGAATGACGGTGAGGAGGTCGGCCAGCATCGACTCGCTGACCACGTCGATCCAGTGCGCGTCCTCGACGATGTAGAGCGCGGGGGTGGTGCGCGTCAGTGCTGCCGTGTTGAGCAGGGCGGTCAACCGGCGGCGCCGCGCATTCGGATCGATCTGGGGCAGCGGAACGCCGGGGTCGGCGATGCCAAGCAGGTCGTCCAGCAGCAGCAGATCCTCTGGGTCCGCATCGCGCATGGCGGCTCGCACTCGTGCGCGGGCAGCGTCGCCGTCCAGATCCGACACCCCGGTGGCCGCCCGAATCAGCTGCGCGACGAGGTGGAATGGGACGTCACCGGTGTGTGACTCGCAGAAGGCCCAGAACACCTCGACGCCGCGCCCGGCCGCCAGCGCGGCGGCTTCCCTGGCCGCCCGAGACTTGCCGATGCCCGGCGGTCCCACGATGTTCACGACGCCGCCACGCCCACGGTTGGTTCGGTCGACGATGGCGTCGAGCGCTGCCATCTCCCAGCGCCGACCGACGAGGCTCGCTTCGGCGCGCCCGGTCTGTTCTTCTGGCGGCCTGATTGCCAGCAGTTGGCGCGCGCATACCGGCTCGTCGGCGCCCTTGATGCGCACCCACTGTGGTTCCGACAACGTGACAGTGCGCTCGACCAGTCGCGCAGTCGCTTCGGACAGCATCACCCCGCCCGGCGGGGCGACCGATTCCATTCGCTGGGCAAACCCCACCGTTGCGCCGGTCGCGGCGTAACCCAACGCGCCCGACCCGAGCTCGCCGACGATCACCCGCCCGGAGTTCAGGCCAACCCGCAACTGCAGCTCGACGCCGTCGCGGCGCTTCACGTCGGCCGCCAACCGGTTGGCCTCGGCCTGGATGGCGAGTGCGGCAAGGCACCCTCGAAAAGCATGGTTCTCCAACGCAATTGGCGCACCGAAAAGCGCCATCACGCCGTCACCGTTGTATTCGACGGTTCCGCCGTACCGCTGCGCCACCGCGGCCAAGCGCTCCACGAGTTCGGTCATGATGTCGCGCAAGCGCTCGATGTCCACGGCGGCCGCGATGTCCATCGATCGCACCACGTCGGCGAACAGCACCGTCACCTGCTTGTACTGCGCTGTGTCGGCCGAAGCCGCGGTCGGGGCACCGCACTCGTCGCAGAACCTGGCATGCTCCCGCAGGGCCGTGCCGCATGACCCGCACGCTGCGGCGGCTGTCATCGATCACCGCCCGACGACATCTCCTCGGCCAAGGCGATGTGGCCTTCGTAGCCAGCCGATTTCGCCATTTCGCGATAGCGCCCTACCAAATCCCGGTAGACAACATTGTCGGCGCGGGACCGCGCCAGCAGCGCGCGCAGCCGCAGCAGCGTGATGTCGAGCATCACCGAACCCTGGTCTGCCCAGAGGTCCGCCAACCGCTCGATCGCCTCTTCGGCTTCGGTCAGATCGCCCTCGGCCGCACGCTCCAGCAGCGTCTCCACCAGAACGCCTGCGCCCCACACGCCATAGAAGGGGAATACCTGGCGCAGCTCGTCGACGGCTCGGCGCATCGCCCCAATAGCAGCATCGCGATCGCCGCGCCTTGCCGTTTCCCGGGCGGCCCACAAGTCCGTGACCGGGATGAGGAAGAGCGCACGCTTGCGCAGCCATATGTCGCGGGCCTGCATCATCGATTCGAGCCCGCGGCGGCGGTCAGCCGCGGCGTCCTGATTCAGCAGCCCGACACCCAACGTGTACGCAGCCAAGCCTATTGCGCGATCGCTGCTGGCGCTGTGAGCGGTCTGCACCGCATCCTCGCTCGCGCGCAGCACTGAGTCATCGGCCACGAGCACCCCGTGCTGTATCGCAAAACCGTAGGTCCAGGCGATGACACCGGAGAAGGTTTCCGGATTGCTGCGTCGGGCTATCGCGACGGCGTCGTGGAGGTCGTTGCACCAACCCGGACGGCCCAGCCACCACCGAGCGGTGCCGCGCCATGCCAAGGAGATCGCCAGCGGTGATCCCACGCCGTAGCCGGCGCCCTTGGCAGGGTCACCGGCCGCTGCGTCGACGACGATCTGTGACCACCGCAAGATCTGGTCGAAATCGCCGACTCCGAGCCAGTTGCAGAACGCTATGGCCACCAATCCCATGGTCGGGGTGGGATCGCCGATCGACTCGAGCAGTGCCATCTGTTGGGATGCCATCCGCGCCCCCTCACGCGTGTGCCCCGCGTAGAGGAGTTCGGTGGTCAGCGCGGTCATTCCGATGGCCAGGGAGATCTTGTCCCCGGCCGCGCTGCACAACTCCCGCAGCTCCGCGAAGCGGCCCCGGCTTTCCTGGACTTCTCGGGCCTGCCAGTCGGTGGCACACAGCAACGTGCGCGGGGCGATGCGCATCGACAGCTGGTCGGGGTCTTGTTCGGAATTGGGGGCGGGCAGCTCATCGGCGATCCGGCGTGCGCGCTCCCAGTTGAGCCGAGCAGCGGTGACATCGCGGTTGGTGGCCCACGCACCGGCGCGCATGTGCCAGCCGTAGGCGGCGTGCATCTCGCCCGCAGCCTGCAGTTGTTCTGCGATGAACGCCGCGTTCTCCTCCAACGACTCCGGCGCGCGCTCTTGGATCGCGATGGCTAGGCGCCGGTGCCATTGGGCGCGATCGGATTTCAGTTGCGATTCGTAGGCCACCGCGCGGATCAGCGGGTGGCGGAATGCGTACTCCGCACTCGGGATGAACCGCACCTGATCGATCAGCTCCGCGGTGAGCAGTTCGTCGATCATTGCATCGATGCCCAACGCGGACAGCAGCTCCGCCCCGAAGCGGGCGCCAATTACCGACGCAGCGTTCAACGTCCGCTTGGCCGGGCTGCTCAGCCGGTCGATCCGCGCGGCGATGGCGGCCTGCACCGTGGCCGGTACCGCGACGTCGGCCATGTCCGCGTGACAGACATAGCTACCGCGCTCACCGGCCAGCACCTCGCGCTGTACCAACTCGCGCACCATCTCCTCGGCGAAGAACGGATTCCCGGCGGCCCGCTCGGCGATGATTGTCGCCAGCTCGCCGACGGACGGATCCGAACCCAACAGGTCACCCAGCAACGCCGCGGTATCCGAATCTGCCAGTGGGGCAAGCGTTATCGCATGGGCGCCGGCCACCCGCGTCAGCGCTCCCTCATACTCGGGGCGAGACGTGATCAGCACCATCGACGGGGTGCGCGGAATCACGGTGAGGAAGTCGGCCAGCATCGACTCGCTGACCTCGTCGATCCAGTGGGCATCCTCGATGATGATCAGTGCGGGTTGGGTGCGCGCCAGCGACAGGGCGTTGATCAGCGCGGTCAACCGGCGACGCCGAGCATCCGGGTCGATCTGGGGCAGCGGCACATTGGCGTCGGCGATGCCGAGCAGATCATCAAGTAGCAGTACGTCCTGCTGATCCGCATCGGGCACGCGTGCTCGCACCCGTCGGCGGGCAGCTCGGTCGTCGAGGTCAGCGATGCCGAGGGCCGCCCACAACAGGTGCGTGACCGCGTAAAACGGGATGTTGTGAGCGTGTGACTCGCAGAAGGTCCAAAACACCTCGACTCCGCGTTCGCGTGCCAGCGCGGCGGCCTCGCGGGCCGCCCGGCTCTTGCCGATGCCCGGTGGTCCCACTACGTTGACGACACCACCGCGGCTACCGATGGCGCGGTCCACCATGGCCTCGAGCGTTGCCATCTCCCAGCCCCGACCGACCAAGCGTGCCTCAACACGCCCGGCTAGGTCATCTCGCGGGCTGATCGCCATCAGTCGGAGCGCGAGCACCGGTTCGTCGGCTCCCTTGATGCGCACCAACTCCGGTTCACCCAGCATCACGGCGTGTTCGACGAGATGCGCGGTCGACTCCGACAGCATCACGCCGCCGGGCGGTGCGGCCGACTCCATCCGCTGCGCGATGCCGACCTGCCGACCGATCGCCCGGTAGCCGAATGCGCCCGAGCCGAGTTCACCGCCGATGACGCGGCCCGAATTCAGGCCAACCCGCACCCGCAGCTCCACGCCGTCCCGGCGGGCCACCTCGGCCGCCAACCGGGTGGCCTCATCCTGGATGGCCAGTGCGCTGAGGCACCCCCGAAAAGCGTGGTCCTCCAAGGCGATTGGGGCACCGAAAAGCGCCATCACGCCGTCACCGTTGTATTCGACGGTTCCGCCGTAGCGCTGCACCGCCGCAGCCGATCGCTCGACGAGCTCGGTCATGATCTCGCGCAACCGCTCCATGTCGACGGTGGTCGCGATGTCCATCGACCGGACCACGTCGGCGAAAAGCACCGTCACCTGCCGGTACTGCGCAGGATCGACCGCTGCGGGCAACGGTGACCCGCATGCGTCGCAGAATCGAGCGCCCCCGCGCGGTGTCGCTCCACACGACCGGCACATGGCTTTGACCATATTGACGCGGACGATACTCCGAGGTAGCCGATGGGCGCCCTGAACGGCAACGCCCGCCAGTAGGCTCACCTCGCGTGACTAACACGGGACCCCTTGCCGGGGTGAAGGTCATCGAACTCGGCGGTATCGGCCCAGGCCCGCATGCCGCGATGGTGCTCGCCGACCTCGGTGCAGATGTGGTGCGGGTGCGTCGACCAGGCGGCCTGCAGATGCCTGCCGAAAACCTCGACCTGTTGCACCGCGGCAAACGCGTCGTCGACCTCGACGTCAAGAACGAACCGCAGCGGCTGCTCGCGCTGGTCGCCAAGGCCGACGTGCTGCTGGACTGTTTCCGCCCAGGTACCTGCGAGCGGCTCGGCATCGGGCCCGACGAGTGTGCGGCGGTCAACCCGCGGCTGATCTTTGCCCGCATCACGGGCTGGGGTCAGGACGGTCCGCTCGCGATGACCGCCGGCCACGACATCAACTACCTGTCGCAGACCGGCGCGCTGAACGCCATCGGCTACCGCGACCGCCCACCCGTCGCACCGCTGAACCTGGTCGCCGACTTCGGCGGCGGATCGATGTTCGTGCTGCTCGGCATCGTCGCGGCGCTGTACGAACGGGAGCGGTCGGGGCAGGGCCAGGTCATCGACGCCGCGATGGTCGACGGGGTCAGCATCCTCGCCCAGATGAGTTGGACGATGAAGGTGACGGGTTCGCTGAAGGACCAGCGGGAGTCGTTCATGCTCGACGGAGGCGCGCCCTTCTACCTGACCTACGAGTGCTCTGACGGCGGGTACATGGCCGTCGGCAGCATCGAGCCGCAGTTCTTCGCGCTGCTGCTCAGCGGCCTCGGCTTGGCGGCCGACGAGGTGCCCGGCCAGTTCGAGCTCGACCGCTACGACGAGATGAAGGCCATTTTCGCCGAACGCTTCGCCAGCAAGACGCGCGCCGAATGGACTGAGGTCTTCGCGGGCACCGATGCCTGCGTCACGCCGGTGCTGAACTGGACCGAGGCGTCCGTGGGCGAGCACCTGAGGGCTCGTTCGACGATGATCACCGCGCACGGCGTCGACCAGGCGGCCCCTGCACCGCGGTTCTCCCGCACGCCGGCAGGTCCGGTCGGAACGCCGCCCCAGCACACCACTGCGCTCGACGACATTGGCTGGTAGTCCGTCAGGTTAGCTGTGCAATCGACTGCGCGAGGCAAACGAGGTGGCTATATTTGCCACCATGGCCGTGAGAGCCACCCGCGAGGTGGTTTTCGACGCCTCGCCCGAGGCGATCCTCGATGCCCTCGCCGACATCGAGGAAGTGCCGTCGTGGTCGACCGTGCACCGCCATACCGAGGTGCTCGACCGCCACCCCGACGGCCGTCCGCATCACGTGAAGGCGACGTTGAAGCTCATGGGCGTCACCGAAAAGGAGCTCCTCGAGTACCACTGGGGTCCGGACTGGGTGGTGTGGGACGCGCAGGACACCTTCCAGCAGCGCGGACAGCACGGCGAATACAACCTCACGCGAGAGGGTGACAGGACGCGGGTGCGGTTCGACCTCATCATCGACCTCGCCGCCCCCATTCCCGGGTTCCTGATCAAACGGGCCAAGAAGATCGTGCTCGACGCGGCGATCGATCGGCTGCGCTGCCGGGTGACGCGAAACCACGGCTAAAAGACACGGTGAGCGAAAGGGAATGATCAGCAACGGCACATCGCTGCACCGAACATGCCCACTGGAGTAGTGCTCAACGTCCGTGCCACCGCATCCAACGCCGTCGACGACATCGTCGACCAGGCCCGCCGCGCGTTCGACGTCGGCGTCCGTCAGATCTGGCTTGCGCAGCAGTTCCAATACGATGCGATCGCGCTTGCCGGGCTCGTCGGCGCTGCCGTGCCCGGGCTCGGGGTCGGGACGTTCGTCGTGCCGATCAACCCGCGCCACCCCTTGATCGTTGCCACACTGGCCCAGACCGCGCAGGCGGCGTCGCACGGAAACTTCAGTCTCGGCCTCGGCCTCGGGGCGCATGCCCCGGAGGAGCAGGCGTTCGGCAAGGCATGGCCCAACACGGTGGGCCGGCTACGCGAACACCTCGAGGTGTTGCGGTCGATCTTCCACACCGGCGCGGTCGACCACCACGGCGCCGAGTTCACCGCTGCGCCCGAGTGGCCGGTCGCGCTGCCGGGTGGCGCACCGCTGCCTGTGTACGTTGCAGCCATGGGGCCCAAGGCTTTACGAGTCACGGGCGAGCTCGCCGACGGCACGCTGCCCTACCTGGCCGGCCCGCGCACGCTCGAGGAGTTCATCGTGCCCACCATCGCCGAAGCTGCTGCGGCGGCAGGGCGGCCCGCGCCGCAGATCATCGCCGCGGTGCCCGTGGTGGTCTCCGACGATGCCGACGCCGCTCGCACTCTGGCTACCGACGAACTGGCGTTCTACGAGACCATCCCCTCCTACGCCAAGGTGATCGCGCGCGAGGGTGCGGACAGGGCCGCCGACATCGCCGCGGTGGGTTCGGCCGAAGCCATCGGCAAGCAATTGCAGAGCTACCGCGATGCGGGAGCAACCGACCTGGTGCTGAGTCAATTGCGATCGGACCCCGCTGATCCCGCACGACTGTGGGAAGTCGCCGCCTCGCTCTGACGGCGACTGCGCCACATCAGAGGTGGCCCCGTGTTTGGATGGCACGGTGCCGGAAGCAGACCCTGATGAAGAGCAGCCACCGGCCATCACGGCCAGGGCAATCACAATGCGAGGTCCGTGGGGACCCGTATACGGACCGGTGGATCTGGAGTTAGCGCAAGGTGGGGTCACGGTGTTGCTCGGGCCCGCGGGCTCCGGTCGAACCGCGGTGCTGATGACGCTCGCCGGTCGGATGAAGGCGATGGGCGGGTCGCTTGACGTGCTCGGGCAGACGCGCGCGGCGAAGATCTTCGAACACTGCGCACTGGCTGGGGTCGAGGACCTCGACGGCGTGTATGAATCGGTCACCGTCCGAGATCTCGTCACCGAGCAATTGCGTTGGAGCGCACCGTGGTACCGATTGGTGCGCCGCGCAAACGCAGACGAGTTGGCCCGGTTGTGCGGGCCCGTTTTTGGCCCACTTCCGCTGCCTGAACTCGACGCCTACGTCGACCAGCTCACCGAACTCGATGCGGTGCTGCTGCGCATCGCGTTGGCCAACATCGGCTCGCCTCCGGTGCTGGTGGTCGGCAGCCTCGACCAGGTGGACGATGACGGCGACCGGGCGGAGTTGGTGCGCCGGCTCGTTGCGCTGGGGGAGCGTCAAACGATCGTCACGGCGTCCGCCAACCCGGTTCCCGACGGCCTCGGCGTGCGCGCTCAAATACCGCTCGTCAACATCAGCCATGCCGAGCTGACCGCTCGCGATCAGAAGGGTGTCGACTGACGATGCTTGCCGGAATGTCGCTGGGCACCGACCTCAAACGCTACTCCCGCGGCACCTTGCCCCGGCTGGCGTTGATCACGATCATCCTGCTGCCGCTGCTGTACGGCGCGATGTACCTCTGGGCGTTCTGGAATCCGTTCGCCGCCGTCGACAGGGTGCCCGTCGCCCTGGTCAACGAGGACGTCGGCTCGGTTGCGCAAGGGCAGGAACTGCGCGCGGGTGATCAGGTGGCCGGCGCCCTGGTGAAGTCCCGCCAGCTCGATCTCCACCTGGTGTCCGCCGATGAGGCCGCCAAAGCCGTTGAGAGCGGCAAGTATTACTTCTCCATCACGCTTCCCAAGGATTTCAGCGAGTCCATCGCATCCTCGGGGACGTCCGATCCGCACCAGGCGCAAATCGAATTCAACTTCAACGACGCCAACAACTACCTCGCTTCGATCATCGGGCAGAACGCCTCACGCGAGGTGCTCAACCAGGTGGGCGCCCAGGTCGGGCAGCAGGTGATCGGCAAGGTACTGATCGGGCTCACCGACGCCGGTGCCGGCATCAAACGGGCCGCCGACGGAGCCAATCAACTCACCGCCGGGTTGACGACCGCCAACGACGGGGCCCATCAACTCGCAGGCGAGTCGCACACGCTGGCCGACGGGCTTGTGACGGCCAGGACCGGCTCGGCGGCGCTCGCGGCAGGCGCCGACCAACTGTCGACAGGCATCGGTCAGGCCACCGGCCCGCTCATCACCGTGCTGGACAGGGTCCACCAACTCAACCTCAATCCGGACGAGGTCGGCGACCTCGCGGCCCGGCTCAGCGGCGGGCTCAAGACGGCCACCGACCGGCTGGCGTCGTTGAACGTCGATCAGCGCCTGGCATCCGACATCGTGCAGCAGGTGCTCGGTGGGCTGCAGAGCAATTCGGACCCGGGGGTGCGCGAGCTGGGCGACGTGCTGGCCGGAGCCCAACGGCTACTGGTCGCGCAGGGTGTCGACCCCACCACCGATGCCGGTCTCAACCGACTTCGCGACAGCGCCCAACAACTCGAAGTCGAGTTCGGCGATCCGAACAGCCCGATGCGGAAGTTCCTCACGCAGGCATTGAACGGTCAGCTCAAGTCGGACGTCGTGAGACTTCGCGACGGGGCAGCCCAACTCGACAGTGGCGCAAAGAGACTCAATACCGGCCTGGTCAAGCTGGCCGATGGTGGCCGGCAGCTGGCCACCGGCGCGGACAAGCTGGCTGCGGGCACTACGCAGCTCAGTTCCGGCTCACGTCAACTTTCGGATGGGTTGGACAAGGGCGCGGCGCAGGTTCCGACGTGGACCGATCAGCAGCGCAACGCCGTCGCCAAGACCGTCGCGAGTCCCGTTGGCGTACAGCAGAACTTCAGCAATCAAGCCTCCACCTTCGGCACCGGATTCGCGCCGTTCTTCCTGCCGCTGGCACTGTTCATCGGCACCCTGATCATCTGGATGATCCTGACGCCGCTGCAGGCCCGGCCGATCGTGGGCGGGCTGGGCTCACTGCGGGTGGTGCTGGCGTCGTATTGGCCTGCCTTGACGGTGGCGGCCCTTCAGGTCGCGGTGATGTACGCCGTCGTCCACTTCGGAGTGGGGCTGCATGCGAAACACACGTTCGGCACGATCGCCTTCCTGCTACTCGTCGCCGCGACCTTCCTAGCCATGATCCAGGCGTTCAACGCGGTTTTCGGCGTCGCGGTCGGCAGGGTGGTCACGCTGGCCTTTCTGATGCTGCAGCTGGTGTCCTCGGGTGGCATCTATCCGGTGGAGACCACCGCGAAGCCATTCCAGATCCTCCACCCCTTCGACCCAATGACCTATGCCGTCAACGGTTTACGTGAACTGACGGTCGGCGGTGTGGAAACCAGGCTGTGGGTGGCGATCGGCGTGCTCTGCGGCGTGCTCGCGGTGTCGCTCTCGGCGAGTGCCCTTGCCGCCAGGCGAAATCGGCAATACACGATGGAGCGGCTGAACCCACCGATCGAAGTCTGAGCGTCAGCACGGCTGGGATGCTCGCGAAACCGACACCATGGTCGTTCCGCAGTCGATTCAACAACCGTGGTGTCGATCTCGCGGAGTGCTAAGCCTTCAGCACCTGAAGCCGGCGGATAGCCTCTTCCATCGTGTCATCGCGCTTGCAGAAGGCAAAGCGCACCAGGTGATTCCAATCGCCGATGTGAGCTGAGTCGGGATCGCAGAACGCCGACATCGGGATGGCCGCAACCCCGGCCCGTTCGGGCAGCTCCGCACAGAACGTCGTGCTGTCGGTGTACCCGAGTGGGCGGGGGTCGGCGCACAGGAAGTAGGTGCCGAAGCTGTCGAGTACGCCGAATCCGATGTCGGTCAGTGCGCCCGCCAACCGATTCCGCTTGGCCTGGAACGACTCCCGCAAGGCGGCTCCCCAGGCGTCCTCGGTGTCGAGTGCGTGAGCGACCGCCGGCTGGAACGGGGCCCCGCCCACGTAGGTCAGGAACTGCTTGGCCGCCCGCACGCCCGCGATGAGATCACGTGGCCCGCAGGCCCATCCGATCTTCCATCCGGTCACGTTGAACATCTTGGCCGCACTCGAGATCGTCACTGTCCGTTCGGCCATCCCTGGATATCCGGCGAGCGGCAGGTGTCGGTGGCCGTCGAACACCAGCTGCTCGTACACCTCGTCGGTGATGACGAGCAGGTCGTTGCTGACCGCCAGTTCGGCGATGGCGCTGAGTTCGGCGTCGGTGGCCACCATTCCGGTGGGGTTGTGCGGCGAGTTGACGATCAACGCGCGGGTGCGCGGCGTGATGGCCCGGCGTAGCGCGTCGACGTCGATGGCGAAGCCGCGGCCGGCTGCCACCAGGGGCACCGCCACGCGGTGACAGCCGGCCATCGCGATGACGGGGGAGTAGGAGTCGTAGAACGGCTCGATGACGAGCACTTCGGAGCCCGGTTCGACGAGCCCGATGACCGCTGCAGCGATGGCCTCCGTCGCGCCGACTGTGACGAGCACCTGGGTGTCCGGGTCGTAGTCGATGCCGAAGTGGCGTCGACGCTGTGCGGCGATGGCCTCGCGCAGCGGTGCGATGCCGGGCCCGGGCGGGTACTGGTTGACGCCGTCGGCGATCGCCTGCTCGGCCGTCTTCAGCATCGCGGGCGGGCCGTCCTCGTCGGGAAAGCCCTGCCCGAGGTTCACCGCCCCGATGCGCGCGGCCAATGCCGACATCTCGGCGAAGATCGTCACGGCGTATGGCTGCAGCCTCGATACCGTCATGGATATCGAGCCTATGGGAATGAATGGGCGCCCGATGACGCTGACGGCGGCATGACCTACACGCTTCCGCACGACGCCGCCCTGCTGCGGCCCATCCGGATCGGCGACACGGCGGCCGAGAATCGAATCTTCATGGCGCCCTTGACCCGTTCGCGCGCGCAAGCGGACGGCACGCCTTCGGAGCTCGCCGCCCAGTACTACGCGCAGCGCGCCTCCGCAGGGCTCATCGTGACCGAGGCCACGGCGATCTCGCAGGCCGCCAACGGCGCCTACCTCAACACTCCCGGCATCTACACCGACCGTCACCAGGCCAAGTGGGCAGAGATCGCCGAGGCGACGCACGGCGCGGGCGGCCGGATGTTCGTGCAGTTGTGGCACGTCGGACGGATGGCCCACCCCGACATCAGCGGCGTCGAGTCCGTCGCACCTTCGGCCATCGCCGCCGAGGTGTCCACGCACACGCCGACCGGCAAGCAGCCGCTTCCGGTGCCGCGTGCATTGGCCACCAAGGAAGTCGCTGGAATCGTCCAGCAGTTTCGGGCAGCCGCGCGCCGGGCCATCGACGCAGGGATGGACGGCGTCGAGATCCACGCCGCCAACGGGTACCTGTTGCATCAGTTCGCGTCCGACGTCACCAATCACCGCACCGACGCCTACGGCGGATCGCCGGAGAACCGGGCGCGCCTGACCGCGGAGGTCGTCGAGGCCGTCGCCGCAGAGGTCGGGGCGGGGCGTGTCGGATTGCGCATCTCGCCAGGGAACACCGCAGGCGACATGCGGGAATTGGACGAGGTCACCGTGTACGAGGCGCTCCTCACGCGGATCGCTCCGCTGGACATCGCCTACTTGCACGTGCTGATCAATCCCGACGTCCCCGCGTTCGGAGCGATTCGCGGGCTCTGGTTCGGGCCGCTGGTGTTGAACACCGGCCGCGACATCGACACGAGTTTCTGCCAGCTGGAGGAACTCGCCGAGTGGGGCGTGATCAGCGCCGCCACGGTGGGCCGGGCGTTCCTCGCCAACCCTGACCTCATCGACCGGCTGATCGTCGGCGCCGAGCTCAACGAGCCGGACGTGACGACGTTCTATGGGCCGGGTCCGGTGGGCTACGTCGACTATCCGACGATGGGTGCCTACACCGAACTCGAATCGGCTTGACCCCTGCTCGGGGGGAGCGGGGCACGCTACACCTGACGGGTAGCTGAGCGGACGCCCAACCAACGGGTTGGGGGGCGGCTGCTAGGCTCGCGACTGCGAGGGCTAAGCCTCCGCGTGGGCTTCTTCAGCTTGGGAGTCTGCGTATCCATATTCCCGAAGGACCTGGAGAGTCAAAACATGTCCGATGAAGCCTTCATTTACGAGGCGATCCGCACGCCTCGTGGCAAGCAACGCAACGGCTCGCTCAACGAGGTCAAGCCCGTCAACCTGGTCGTCGGCCTGATCGACGAACTGCGCAGCCGCCATCCCGATCTCGACGAGAACCTGATCAGCGACGTCATTCTGGGCGTCGTCTCGCCGGTCGGCGACCAGGGCGGCGACATCGCCCGGACCGCCGCGCTAGTTGCCAAGCTGCCCGAGACCACCGGCGGATTCCAGCTCAACCGCTTCTGCGCCTCGGGCCTGGAGGCCGTCAACACCGCCGCACAGAAGGTGCGCTCCGGCTGGGACGACCTGGTGATCGCCGGTGGCGTCGAGTCGATGAGCCGCGTCCCGATGGGTTCCGACGGCGGCGCCTGGGCGTCTGACCCGGAGACCAACTACCGCATCGGCTTCGTGCCACAGGGCATCGGCGCGGACCTGATCGCGACGATCGAGGGCTTCTCGCGCGAGGACGTCGACGCCTACGCCGCGCGCTCGCAGGAGAAGGCGGCCGCAGCATGGTCGGGCGGCTACTTCGCCAAGTCCGTCGTGCCGGTGAAGGACCAGAACGGCCTCGTCATCCTCGACCACGACGAGCACATGCGCCCGGGATCCACCGTCGAGAGCCTCGGCAAGCTGAAGACCGCGTTCGACGGCGTCGGCGCGATGGGCGGCTTCGACGACGTGGCGCTGCAGAAGTACCACTACATCGAAAAGATCAACCACGTCCACACCGGCGGCAACAGCTCCGGCATCGTCGATGGCGCCGCGTTGGTGCTGGTCGGCAGTGAGGCTGCGGGCAAGTCGCAGGGCCTGACCCCGCGCGCCCGCATCGTGGCCACAGCGACCAGCGGCGCCGACCCCGTCATCATGCTGACGGGACCGACCCCGGCAACCAAGAAGGTGCTGGATCGGGCCGGGCTGACGGTCGACGACATCGACCTGTTCGAACTGAACGAGGCCTTCGCCTCGGTGGTGCTCAAGTTCCAGAAGGACCTGAACATCCCCGACGAGAAGCTCAACGTCAACGGTGGCGCCATCGCGTTCGGCCACCCGCTGGGCGCCACCGGCGCCATGATCACCGGAACCATGGTCGACGAGCTCGAGCGCCGTGGTGCGCGACGCGCGTTGATCACGCTGTGTATTGGCGGCGGCATGGGTGTCGCGACCATCATTGAGAGGGTTTAAGACCATGGCAGAGAACACCATTCAGTGGGACAAGGATGCCGACGGCATCGTCACCCTCACGTTGGACGACCCGACCGGTTCGGCCAACGTGATGAACGAGCACTATCAGGAATCCATGCACAAGGCGGTCGAACGCCTTGTTGCGGAGCAGGATTCGATCAGCGGCGTCGTCATCGCCAGCGCGAAGAAGACCTTCTTCGCCGGCGGTGACCTCAAGGGCATGATCAACCTGGGCCCCGAGAACGCCGGTGAGGCGTTCGACATGGTCGAGGCGGTCAAGGCTGACCTGCGCAAGTTGGAGACCTTCGGCAAGCCCGTCGTGGCCGCCATCAACGGCGCCGCGCTCGGCGGCGGCCTCGAGATCACACTGGCCACCCATCACCGGATCATCGCCGATGTCCCGGGCGCCGTCGTCGGCTTCCCCGAGGTCACGCTGGGCCTGCTGCCCGGCGGCGGCGGCGTGGCCCGCAGCGTGCGGATGTTCGGCATCCAGAAGGCGTTCATGGAGATCCTCAGCCAGGGGACGCGGTTCAAGCCGGCCAAGGCGCTCGAAGCCGGCCTGGTTGACGAGGTACTGCCGACCGTGGACGAGCTCATCCCCGCCGCGAAGGCGTGGATCAAGGCCAACCCCGACAGCCACGTCCAGCCGTGGGATGCCAAGGGCTACAAGATGCCTGGCGGCACCCCGAGCAGCCCCGGACTGGCCGCCATCCTGCCGTCGTTCCCGGCGCTGCTGCGCAAGCAGCTGAAGGGTGCCCCGATGCCCGCGCCGCGCGCCATCCTGGACGCCGCCGTCGAGGGTGCGCAGGTGGACTTCGATACCGCCAGCCGCATCGAGAGCCGCTACTTCACCACACTGGTCACCGGCCAGGTTTCCAAGAACATGATCCAGGCGTTCTTCCTCGATCTGCAGTACATCAACTCGGGTGGTTCGCGACCGGAGGGCATCGGCAAGACCCCGATCACCAAGATCGGCGTGTTGGGTGCGGGCATGATGGGCGCGGGCATCGCGTACGTGTCGGCCAAGGCAGGCTTCGACGTCGTGCTCAAGGACGTCAGCATCGAGGCCGCGGAGAAGGGCAAGAACTACTCCGAGAAGATCGAAGCCAAGGCACTCGAGCGCGGCAAGACCACGCAGGAGAAGTCCGACGCGCTGCTCGCCCGCATCACGCCGAGCGCCGATGCCGCCGACTTCAAGGGCGTCGACTTCGTCATCGAGGCCGTGTTCGAGTCAGTCGAGTTGAAGCACAAGGTGTTCCAGGAGATCGAGGACATCGTCGAACCCAACGCGCTGCTGGGCTCGAACACCTCGACGCTGCCCATCACCGGGCTCGCCGCGGGCGTGAAGCGCCAGGACGACTTCATCGGAATCCACTTCTTCTCACCCGTTGACAAGATGCCGCTGGTCGAGATCATCAAGGGCGAGAAGACTTCTGACGCCGCGCTGGCCCGCGTGTTCGACTACACGCTAGCCATCGGCAAGACTCCGATCGTGGTCAACGACAGCCGTGGCTTCTTCACCAGCCGCGTCATCGGCACGTTCGTCAACGAGGCGCTGGCCATGTTGGGTGAGGGCGTAGTGCCTGCCAGCATCGAGCAGGCGGGTAGCCAGGCCGGTTACCCCGCCCCGCCGCTGCAGCTGTCCGACGAGCTCAACCTCGAGCTCATGCACAAGATCGCCGTCGCCTCCCGCAAGGGCGTCGAAGACGACGGGGGCACCTACCAGCCGCATCCCGCCGAAGCGGTTGTCGAGAAGATGATCGAACTCGAGCGGCCGTCGCGGCTGAAGGGCGCGGGCTTCTACGAGTACGTCGACGGCAAGCGCGTCGGCCTGTGGTCGGGGCTGAACGACACATTCAACTCCGGTACTGCCGATATTCCGTTGCAGGACATGATCGATCGCATGTTGTTCGCCGAGGCGCTCGAGACGCAGAAGTGCATCGACGAAGGTGTGCTGACGTCCACCGCCGATGCGAACATCGGCTCGATCATGGGTATCGGTTACCCGCCGTACACCGGTGGCTCGGCGCAGTACATCGTCGGCTACGAGGGTGCCCTGGGTGTTGGCAAGGAAGCGTTCGTGGCGCGGGCCAAGGAACTGGCCGCCAAGTACGGCGAGCGCTTCAATCCGCCTGCGTCGCTGACCAGCTAGCGCGAGCAGACACAGAGGGCCCTGAATCTTCAGGGCCCTTTGCGTCTGTTCGGCGGCGGCTGGCGTCAGCGCGCGTCGACCATCGGCCAGTCCGGCAGCGGCATGGTGTCGTAGAGCCGAACCCCTTTGGAGTTGAGTCTGGCCAGCGCTTGCGTCAGCCCCAGCGGAAGCACGGAGATCGCTTGGGCGGCGCCGATGAGCGCCCTTACACCCCAACGGCTTCCGGGCACGATCGTCTTCGCGTTCACCCTCGCCAGCGCGCGGCTGCCGACGACCGACGGCACCATCGTCGCCTCGTAGGAGGCGAACGTTGCCACATGGTCGCCACCGGAACGGGCGAGTTCGGCGGCCAATACGTAGGCGCCGTATACCGCCAGACTGGTGCTGCCGCCCACTGCGGGCCCGGGGCAATAGCCTGCGTCGCCGACGAGCGTCACGCGGCCTCGTGACCAGCTGGTCATCTGCAGCTGAGTGATGGCGTCGAAGTAGAACGCGGGGGTGTTGTCCACCTCGGCGAGCCACGTGTCGACGTCGGCGTGCATGCCGGTGAACGCCGCGCGCAGCTGGTTGCGTTGGCCGGCTACGTCCCGGTGGTCGTAGTCCAATGGCTGCTCGGGCCGGAACATGAAGACCGCACGCGCGTCGTCGAGGTGATCGGCGGTGTAGATCATCGCGACGCGGTTGGGCGCGAAGAAGCCGTTCATTTCACCCTCGCGGGCAAGGGCTTTCGGCACCGACACGACGCTCAGGTAGCCGCCGAGGAACTGTTCGGGAACGTCGTCGCCGAAGACCAGTCCGCGCACGCCGGAGTGCAGTCCGTCAGCACCGACCACGACGTCGAACCGTCGCGGAGCGCCATGGGCGAAGGTCACGTCGCCGTCATCGGAGATCGAGGTGATTTCATCGCCGAAGACGTATTCGACATCGGCCCGGGTGGCGTCGTAGTAGATCTCACTCAGGTCGTCGCGCATGATTTCGACGTGGCGGTCGGACATGGCTCCGACGAGCTTGAGGTAGTCGATCCGCGCGGGCCGGGACGCCCACGGCCGGTGAACGGTGAGCAGCGTGGTCCCGGTCGCGTGCGCCATGATCTGGGGAAGTACGCCCATGCGCTCGGAGATCTCCATCGCGGGCCGGAACAGGTCGATGGCGTGGCCGCCGGTCTTGCGCAGTGCCGGCGCACGTTCGACGACGGTGACGTCAATGTCCTGGCGAGTCAGCCAGTAGGCGAGCACCGGCCCTGCAATGCTCGCGCCGGAGATGAGTACGCGCATCTTTCCTCCTTACTTAACGATCGGTAAGCATGCGGACATTAGCTTACCGATCGTTAAGTCAGATAGGGTGGCTACGTGGCGAGGCCCGTGTCAGACACCCGGCAGCGCATCCAGGACGTGGCACGCGAACTGTTCGCCGCCAGGGGCGTGCAGCGCACCAGCCTCCAGGACATCGCCGACCGGGTGGGGCTCACGAAGCCGGCGCTGTACTACCACTTCGCCTCCCGCGAAGAATTGGTCCGCAGCATCGTGGCGCCGCTGATCGAGGACGGTGAGGAGTTCCTCGCCGTCAACCAGCGCAACCGCGCCATCGCTCCCCGCGCGCTCCTGGAGGGCTACTTCGACCTGCACTACCGGCACCGCGCCGACCTGCTGATCATCGTCGCGGAGTTGCCCACGCTGGTCGAACTCGGCTTCGTGGATCGGGTGATCGCGTGGCGGGAAAGCCTGGGCAAGTTGATCTTCGGTCCGCGGCCGACGCTTGCTCAGGCGGCCCGCGCCACCATCGCCTTCGGCGGTCTGCAGGACTGTTGCGTGCAGTTTCCCGACGCGTCCGAGCGTGCGCTCAAGGCCGCCGCCGTCGCAGGCGCGCTCGACGCATTGGGCCTGCCCCGCCAGGACTAGGGTCGAAGACATGCGCTTCGGACTCTTCATCCCGCAAGGTTGGCGGCTCGATCTCGTCGACATCCCCACCGCACGCCACTGGGAGGTGATGAACGACCTCGCCGCCTACGCCGACGGCGGCGCGTGGGACTCGCTGTGGGTTTATGACCACTTCCACACCGTGCCAGTGCCCACCGACGAAGCCACCCATGAGGCCTGGACATTGATGTCGGCCTTCGCGGCGACGACGTCGCGGATCAAGCTCGGCCAGATGTGTACGGCGATGGGTTATCGCAATCCCGTCTATCTGGCCAAGGTGGCTGCCACGGTAGACGTCATCTCGGGTGGCCGCGTCCAGATGGGCATCGGCGGCGGCTGGTACCAACACGAATGGGAGGCATACGGTTACGGCTTCCCGTCGGCGGGCAAGCGACTCGGCATGCTCGACGAGGGCGTCCAGATCATGCGGGACGCCTGGCGCGACGGCCGAGTCAGCTTCCCCGATGGCAAGCACTATCAGGTCGACGGGGCCATCGTCGCACCAAAGCCGTTGCAAGAGGGCGGTCCTCCGCTGTGGATCGCTGGCGGCGGTGAGAAGGTGACGCTCAAGATCGCCGCCAGGTACGCCCAGTACACGAACTTCGTCTCCGAGCCAGCGGGTTTCACGCACAAGTCGCAGGTGCTGGAGGGTCACTGCAAGGAGGTCGGCACCGACTACGGTGCCATCGTGAGGTCGGCCAACTTCAACGCGATCGTCGGCGAATCAGAGGCCGACGTGAAGGACCGTGTCGAACGGATTCGCGCCAGGCAGGTGACCAAGGCCAACGCCGAAGCGGTCGATGCGATGCTGGCCAATGCCACGTCGCCCGACTCCGCCACCGGCACCCCCGAGCAGATCGTCGAGCGGTTGCTGCACATGAAGGCGCTCGGGTGTGAGTACGCGATCCTGTACTTCCCGGAGGCCGCCTACGACCGGTCCGGCATCGAACTCTTCGAGCGCGAGGTCGTCCCCGCACTGAGTTAGGTGACGTTCGAAGCATCAATCGAAAGCGCGGTCGCTCATGGGAGAGAATCCGGAAAGCTATCCCGCGCTTGGCAATTGGCCGGGATACGGATACGTCAGGCCGCAACCCGGGGAGCCGCCTCCACCGGGTCCGCCGCAGCCGCCAGGCGGTCCGCCCCCTGGCAAGCGGCCGTGGCTGTGGATGTCGCTCGCCTTGGCGGTGCTGCTGATCGTCGTCAGCGCCGGCCTGGTGTGGACCGTGCGGACGATGACGTCGCGGACGTCAGCGCCAACCGATACCTCGACGATCGCGGCGCCTCCGCCCCCGTTCTTCGCACCGCCGCCGATGTCGGCGCCGATTTGCCCGCCTGCGGTTGCGGGACCACTGACGCCGACGGGCTGGCAACCAGTGAGCAGTCCGGTCGGGCTGGCCTACGACGTGCCGGCCGACTGGAGGGTCTCCGACTGCTCGACGATGCTCGGGTGGGAAAAGTTTTGTCCCGATGGCCCATTCGGGACTTGCCCAATTGAAGTGTTGAGCGGGACCGCAGAGCTGGAAGTTCCGCTCTGCCCTAAGGATTGGCGGGCCGTCAGCGGGTTGGATAACCAGTTTGATACCGACGACATCGGTCGGGAAGCGCGCGCGAAGTCCAGCCTCGTCGAGGACGTCTACACGTCGGAAACCGGTCGCAAACCCACGGTTTCGCCCAGCCAGCCCCGCACCCTCATCGTCGATGGGGCGCCCGCCGTTGAGCTCCGCGCCACCGTGACCGACATCGAGCAAGACGAGTGCCACGGACCGAGCGCGCTACACAGCGTGGTGGCCACCACGGTCCCAGGTGCCAAGGGCGTGGTCGTGTTCGTCGTATCGATCGGTCAGGGCTACCCCGGAGCGCCGGACCCCGGGCTCATCGACCAAATCATCGGCACGTTGCGCCACAGCTGATTCAGCTGGAAGGCGTGCCCTCAACTGATGGTTACGAAGGCGGCAGCAGCGGCGGAGGTGGCGGCGAGTGAACCGGCACGTACGGCGCGGGCGCCCCGGGTGCCGCAGGTGCACCCGGCGCGACCATCGGCAACACCGCGGGGTCGCCTGGTGCGGGTGGCGGGTCGAAGTATCCGGGGGGCGGAGGCCCGCTCTTCGAGAAGTACCCGGGCGGGAGCTCCGGGTGAGGAGCAGGTGGGCCGGCGACATGGGCCGTCTCGGATCCCGGCGCGTTCGTCGAGACGTATCCAGGCGGCAGCGCCGGCGCTGGACCGGCACCTGGAGGCGGCGGCGCGGCGGCGAACGCTGACGGGTCGTTCAGCCCATACGGGTCCTTGGCTTGGTTCCACGCATCGCGCAGGAAGCCCAGCGGCCCCGAACCAGTTCCATAGTGGGCCTGATCGTCGGCGACCCGCCCTACCGCCTGCGACGGGTTGAAATTGGGCGGCGCGTCGCCCGGTGCGGGCGGAGGGCCTGCCGCCTCCACGACGGGCTGCCCGGGTGCCGGAGCATCGCCCGGGGCGACTGGTATCGGCGCGGCCGGATCGGCCGGGTCTGCGCTGGCCTGTGCTGCGAACGCCACGGCACCCATGCTGACGGCCAGCCCGACCAGCGCCACTCGGGCGGCATTGGCGGTTGGTGAGTAGGCGCGGGTGCGGTGGCGTCCGGTCATGACTGTTGAGGCTAGCGCCTTCCCAAGGCGTGCGCGACGTCACGTGCGAAGCCTGGGAACTCAGATGGCCGGCCCCAAGAGGTCGTCGGCGTCCTTGATGACATAGCCATAGCCCTGCTCGGCGAGGAACCGCTGTCGGTGTGCGGCGTACTCGGCGTCGAGGCTGTCGCGGGACACCACCGAGTAGAAGACGGCGCCGCCACCGTCGGCCTTGGGGCGCAGCAACCGGCCCAGCCGTTGCGCCTCCTCCTGCCGCGATCCGAACGTCCCGGAAACCTGAACCGCGACGCTGGCCTCTGGCAGGTCAATGGAGAAGTTGGCGACCTTGGACACCACCAGGGTCTGAATGTCGCCCTGTCGAAATGCCTCGTACAGCGCCTCGCGCTCGGCGGTCTTGGTGGACCCTTGGATGACCGGAGCGTCGAGCTCGACGCCGAGCTCGTCGAGTTGGTCGAGGTAGGCGCCGATGACGAGCGTCGGCTCACCGGGGTGACGCGCCAGGATCGACTTCACCACGGCGATCTTCGTGTGCGCCGTCGAGCACAGCTTGTAGCGCTCCTCGGGCTCGGCCGTCGCGTACAGCATCCGCTCGTTGTCGGTCATCGTGACGCGGACCTCGATGCACTCGGCTGGGGCGATCCAGCCCTGCGCCTCGATGTCCTTCCACGGGGCGTCGTAGCGCTTGGGCCCGATGAGCGAGAACACGTCGCCCTCGCGGCCGTCCTCGCGGATCAGCGTGGCGGTCAGCCCGAGCCGTCGACGGGACTGCAGGTCGGCCGTCATCCGGAACACCGGAGCGGGCAGCAGATGCACCTCGTCGTAGATGATCAGCCCCCAGTCGCGGCTGTCGAACAGTTCGAGGTGGCGGTATTCGCCCTTGGTGCGACGCGTGATGACCTGATAGGTCGCGATGGTGACGGGGCGGATCTCCTTGCGCTCTCCGGAGTACTCCCCGATCTCCTCCTCGGTCAGCGACGTCCGCGCGATGAGCTCGCGCTTCCACTGCCGTCCGGCGACGGTGTTGGTGACGAGGATGAGCGTCGTCGCGCCCGCCTTGGCCATTGCGGCCGCGCCGACGATGGTCTTGCCCGCGCCGCACGGCAGCACCACCACGCCCGAGCCGCCAACCCAGAACGACTCGGCGGCGAGCTCTTGATAATCCCGCAACTCCCAGCCGTTCTGCTCGAGCGCGATCGCATGGGCCTCGCCGTTCACGTAGCCCGCGAGATCCTCTGCGGGCCACCCGATCTTGAGCAGCATCTGCTTGACCCGGCCGCGCTCGCTTGGGTGCACGATGACGGTGTCGTCGTCGATGCGGGCGCCGAGCATGGGGGCGATCTTCTTGTGGCGCAGCACCTCTTCGAGCACTGCACGGTCCAGGCTGACCAGCATCAAGCCGTGCACCGGGCTCTTCACCAGCTGCAGCCGACCGTAGCGGGCCATCGTGTCGACGATGTCGACGAGCAGCGGCTGGGGCACCGCGTACCGCGAGAACGACACCAGTGCATCGACGACCTGCTCGGCGTCGTGGCCGGCCGCGCGTGCGTTCCACAGCGCCAACGGGGTGATCCGATAGGTGTGGATGTGCTCGGGTGCGCGTTCCAACTCGGCGAACGGGGCGATTGCCGCCCGCGCGGCGCCTGCCAACTCGTGGTCGACCTCGAGCAGCACCGTCTTGTCCGACTGCACGATCAAGGGGCCCTCGGTCATGCGCGCTTCAAGTAGCTCATGTGTCCATTATCGTCTCGTCCGCCGACACCACCGACGTCACGCGGTGGATGGCGAACTCGCGCACCCGTCCGGCCGCCGGGTCGTATGCGGTGAGTTGGCCGCCCCGCACGTTGATCGGAGCCACGACGCGTTGGGTGGCGACACCTGCCGCGTCCACGTAGCCGATCACCACCGAACCCTGATGATGGGCGGCCCGCTGGAGTTGTGCCATCGCCTCGGCCGGGTCGAGCCTGACGCCAGACGATGGCGACGCGGCCATCTTGCGAAGCACGGCGACGATCGCCCCCAACGTCTGTGCGTTGGGGCCCGACTGTCGGTAGCCGCGGCGACGGGCGGTCGGGGCGGGTACCCGCGCGCCCCGGACGCTGATGTCGACGATGGTGCCCGAGGCGTCCTCTGCGGCCGGTGCGAACCCGGCGTCGCGCAATGCGGCGAGCAGCTCGGAAATCGGCGCATGGGACACCGCGACGGTCGGGGCCAGCAACCGCACGTCCAGCCGCTCCACCGCGGAAGCCGCGACGGCCTGGGCCAGCAACGCGGGATCTTCGCAGCGCACGAAGGAGGACGCCATGCCGACCCGCAGTTGGCCGTGCCGACGTGCGACGTCGTCGATGAGGTACGTCAATCCTTGTGGCACTGGAGTTTTCGAGTGCTTGGTGAACAGCGTGTGCAGATCGCCTGCAGTGCGCCCGGTATCCAGTGCCCGCCGGATCGACTGCTCGCTGATCCGGTACACCATCGCCGCGCCTGCCGACTCGACCTCGGCCACCGCGGCCAATTGCTCGGCCAGTTCGCGTTCCAGTGGTCCTGGCACGATCACCGTCAGGTCGGCCTGCAGCAGGAAGTAGTCGATCGGCGGGGGTAAGACCTTGGCCATCGCGGCGATGATGCGTTCGTCGGAATCGCCCGCGAGCAGAAGGCGCGCCGGGGTCGCGAGCGCACCCCGGCCGACCACGCCGACAGCGTGCGCCTCGGCGAGCAGGTCCGCCATCGGCCCCTGTTGCAACCTGGCGGCCCAACGCGGACGTAACCAACGCAATGCCTGCGCGGCATCGTCGCTGCCAACGCCCCGGCCGGGCTTCAGGTCGGAGAGGAAGGTCAACAGCAGTCGGCGGTCCAGCGGAGCGGCCGTCGAGAACAGCGAATCCGAGAGTGCCGCATACGGTTTGCCGTCAGGACCACGCTCGCCAACCAGGCTGGGTCTGGCTGGCAGGTCCAGCCACGTCGAGGCCAGCAGGTGCCAGCGCGTCGCCGCGGGCGATTCGACGAACCGATCGGCGGCGATCGTCGGCGCCCAGTACGGACCACTGCCGTCCAGCGGATCCGGGTCGGGCATGCCCGATGCGATGAGTCCGGCGGCGGCCGCGACTTCGAGGATGAGCCCGAGTCGGTGGTCGTCGATACCGGTGACCTTGTTCAAGCGCTTGAGCTCCCGCACGCCCAGTCCGCCGCTGCGAAGCTCGGCAATCGGTGCGACGGAAAAGGTTTCGATGAGGAGCTCGACCTCGCGCAGGAGGTCGATCGCAGCACCGGCGGCGGCGGCGTCGACGTCGGACACGGTCACCGACGTCACCGCAGGCTCAGGCCGCCGCAGGCCGGTGGGCCCGGGCAGTTCTCCACGCAGCACCTGGCCCACCAAGCGCGGCAGAATCACCGTGTCGGCATCGACCTGGCGGAGCAACCCGGCGGCGAGCAGTCGCTGCACCGGGCGGTCGGGGGGCGTGCCAGGCGCGGCGTCGCGGGTGCGCCCGATCGGTGAACCGTCGAGCAACCGCTCGAGCAAGTCGCGTTGCGCGGTGTCGACGTCCGCCAACATCTCGGCGATCCGCTCTGCGCCGTCCTGGTCGGCTTCGAGGGTGACCTGGCCGGGATGCCACGGCAGTCCCGACGCGGCTTCCGGGGTGACCCGCACTGCGCCGTCGCCCCAGACCAGCGCGCGGGTCGTCAAGTCGTCGACGGCGGCGTTCAGGTCGTCCTCGTCGACCTGTGTTCCGACCATCGCGACCAGCTTGGACAGCGGAACGGGTGCTCCGTCGGCGTGCAACAGCAGCAGCGCATCGAGCACGGCCAGCCGGAGGAAGTCCAGGTCGTCAGTGGCGGCCTTGACCGACTGGCGCGTCTGGGCCCGTGCGGCCAGCGCCGCGATCGAACCCGGCGGCGGCTGAGTCAGATCGGGCCGTAGTTCCAGCAGTCGAACCAGCCGTTCGTCGGGCAGTTCAGCGAGCCAGGCCCCCAACGGGACCACGGCGGCTGGATTGGACACGGCATTGGACATTGGCAACCAGCCTATCGTCGCGCACCGGCCTCGCCACTCGTCGCTCCACCTGCCACAATGTGGAGCGTGGCTGACAAGAAACCGCAGAAGAACCGCTACGTCGACAACGGCTGGCCGGCTGGCGACGCCGACGACCACGCTGTCAGCGAGCTGGCAACCGACCGCACCGGGGCGCTGTCGCCCTTCGGCGAGGTGACGTTCCCGCTGCCCGCCGAGGAGCTGCCCTACACGCACCCGGTCACCGTCATCAACAGATAGCGTGACCGCTCGAGCCGATCGACTTTCGCACCTGGACCAGACCGGGGCTGCGCACATGGTCGACGTCACGGGCAAGGACGCGACCAAGCGCACCGCAGTTGCCACGGGCACCCTGCGGACTCGTCCCGACGTCGTCGAACTGATCGCTACCGGCGGCCTGCCGAAGGGCGACGCGTTGGCCACCGCGCGGGTGGCAGGCATCCTCGCCGCCAAGCGCACCAGTGACCTGATCCCACTGTGCCATCAGCTGGCGCTGACTGGTGTCGACGTCGAATTCGACATCGGCGCAACGGAAGTCGTGATCACCTCGACCGTCCGGACGACCGATCGCACCGGTGTGGAGATGGAAGCACTGACCGCGGTGAGCGTGGCCGCGCTGACGCTCTACGACATGCTCAAGGCCGTCGACCCGGCGGCGACCATCGACGACATTCGGGTCCTGCGCAAGGACGGCGGCAAGACGGGCTCGTGGCAACGCCCGTGACGCGGACGGCCAGGGTGATCATTGCGTCCACTCGCGCGGCCGCCGGGGTCTACGAGGACCGCACCGGACCGGTCATCGTCGCCTGGCTGACTCAGCGGGGTTTCGACGTGCCCGCGCCCATCGTCGTCGCGGACGGAAGCGGCGTGAACCGTGCGCTGTTCGCAGCCATCGGTGAGCGGGCGAACCTGGTGCTGACGTCAGGCGGCACCGGAATCTCGCCCACCGACGGGACCGCCGATGCGACCGCCGACATCGTCGACTATCAAATCCCCGGCCTGGCCGATGCGATCCGGCGCTCCGGGCTGCCGCATGTGCCCACCTCGGTGCTCTCCCGTGGCGTGTGCGGGGTCCGCGACGGAACTTTGATCGTGAACCTGCCTGGGTCGCCGGGAGGCGTCAACGACGGCCTCGGTGTACTGGCTGACGTCTTGGATCACGCGCTGGATCAGCTGGAAGGTCAGGATCACACCCGATGAGTGCTGTCGTACTCCGCGCCGAACTGAACGCGCAACGCATCGACCTCGCCGAACACGAGGCGCTCGTTGCGGATCGGGCGGCAGGCGCCGTGGTCGGGTTCGTCGGCGCGGTGCGTGACCACGACGGTGGACGCTCGGTAACGCGGCTGGAGTACTCCGCACATCCGACGGCGCTGCAGACCCTCGTCGACGTGGCGGCCGAGATCGCCAGGGACAGTCACGGCGTTCGTGCGATCGCGGTCAGCCACCGCATCGGCACGCTGGAGATCGGGGATGCGGCGCTGGTCGCGGCCGTCGCCGCCGACCATCGCCAGGCAGCGTTCGAGACCTGTGCACTGCTGGTGGACACCGTCAAGGCGCGGCTACCGGTGTGGAAGCACCAGTTCTTCGTCGACGGCTCCGACGAATGGGTGGGATCGGCCTGACGCCGCGTTGACTACCCGGCAGGCAGCGGTGCGGGCGCCAGCGGATCGACCGCCGGGGCACCGGGGGAGACCGGCACGTTGGGGCCCGCCTCCTGATCCGGGTAGGGGGTGTTCATCCCGCGCTGGGCAATCCCCATCATCAGGGCTTCCTTGCCGCTGATGTCGTGGCTCTGAACCGCTTGCCACAGATCCTTGAGGTAGCTGACGTTGGGAGTGTCGGTGTCGCCGGCCTGGGCTGGGTCCATCGTCGAGCCAGGAGGCGGTGCATCGGGGCTCGCGAGGTGCGGCATGCCGTTGGGTGCGATCGGCATCTGGCCACTGGCCGCCATGTTGGCAGCGTCGAAGACCGGGCCAGGAACGTTGACGGCATTCAGCGGGGCCAGCGGGTCGGGTGCGGGCGCAGCTGCGGGGTCGACGGGTGCCGGCGGGGTCGCCGGGTCGAGCTTCAGGTCGCCCGCGTGCAGCGCCCATTCCTGCGGCTGGTCGGCCGGCGCCGGGGCACCGTCGACGACGTCCCAGTCCGCAGCCTCGACCGCGGGTGCCGGGGCATCGGGCGCCGGTGCATCAGGTGCCGGTGCGTCGATCGGGGGCGCATCTGGTGCCGGTGCATCGAAAGCCGTCAGCGTGGGATCGGCGGGCGGAAGATCATCGACCGGCGGCGGCGCGTCGGGGGCAGGTGCGTCTAGCGCGGCGAGCTCGGGTGCGGGCGGCGGGGCGTCCGGCAGCGGTGCATCGGGAGCGGGGGGCGGTGCGTCGGGCAGCGGCACATCGGGCGCAGGGGCGTCGGGAGCAGGCGCGTCGAAGCCCAACTGCTCAACTGGCGGCGGGACGTCGCCGTTGAGGTCGGGGTTGTCGAGTGGCTTAGGTGCGTCGGCTACGACGTTGCGTGGCGTTGAACCGGAAAGTCCCCGTCCGCACACCGGCCACGCTCCGCGGCCCTGAGTGGCCAGCACGCGTTCCGCGACGGCGATCTGCTCTTCCTTGGTGGCCATGTTGGCGGCGGGCGCGAACTCGCCGCCACCGTGCGCCGACCAAGTGCTTGGCGAGAACTGCACGCCACCCTGGTAACCGTTGCCGGTGTTGATGGCCCAGTTACCGCCGGATTCGCAGTGGGCGACCGTGTCCCATTCGCCATCAGTGGCGGCACCGGCCTGCCCGGCGAGGGCGAGACCTCCGCTTCCGATGACGGCGCCCGTGAAGGCGATCTTTGCGACGCTTACCGCTGAACTGGTGGCCTTACGATGCCGTCCGCTGCTCATATGCGCAGAAAATCCTCTCGTCAACGCCCGCGAGGTCAGCTGTCGGGTTCGGGCTAGAGAGGTTGCCCGGCCTCCGTCTTGAGCCATCAGGCGCTCGACTTCGGCTTCACCCCAAGGAGTCGCAAGCGACTCCTGGTCCTGCATTTCGTGGTGGACCGGTGGGTCCCCCGCCTCCATCCAAGGATTTGGTGTCTGCCATGCCCAATGGATGGAGTTCGGCGTTACCGGGCACGGCGGGCCACTCGATTCGGGTCGAATGGCTTGGGAACAGACCGTAACGGGTACCAGCAGCCCCGTCACTTTTGCCAAATTCGGCGTTTCGCCTGCTAGCGAACTATAAGAGGACTTTAAAGCCGCAGGATGGTTTGGCGTTGTCGCAGGACGTGAACACTGATAACCGGGCCGTGGCCAGTTCGTGACCATTTCGTGATGTGACGCAAATCACCGTCAACCCCCGGCGAATGGCGGTAACACATCCACCGTCTGCTTTGTTCGAAGCGCTTCCGCCCGGTTTCGCACCGCGACGCCGTCGCAGAGAAAGGAACAGCGCTCCAGGACTTGAGCGAGCGCTGGGTCGCGGGCGCCGAGTTGGGCCACGAGGTCCGCGACCGACGAACCTGAAGCGATGGCCACGATTTCCTCGTCGGCGCCCGCAGCCGCCCTGGCCGCCGCGAAGTAGCGCACGACGATCTGCAGGGGCGTCGTCATCCGCCGATCGCGCTCATCGGTCGGGTGGGCTGCACGAAGTTCGGGTCGTTGATCCCGTGGCCCGCCGGCTTGGCCCACATCGCTGCTCGCCACATCTCCTCGAGCGCCGCATCGTCGGCCCCACTGCGCAGCAGCGCCCGCAGGTCGGTCTCCTCGCGGGAGAACAAGCAGCTGCGCACCTGGCCGTCGGCGGTCAGTCGGGTGCGGTCACACGCCCCGCAGAAGGCGTGCGACACCGACGCGACGATGCCGACGGTGCCGCGTGGTCCGGGTCCGTCGACGCGCCAGAGTTGAGCGGGTGCCGAACCTCGCGGCGCCGGGTCGGGGCGAAGCTCGAAGTGCCCGCGCAAGGTGTCCAGGATTCGATCGGCGCCGATCATCTGGTCGCGCTGCCAATGATGCTCGGCGTCCAACGGCATCTGCTCGATGATGCGCAGCTCGTATCCGTGCTCAAGGCAGAACTGCAGCAGCGGCACGGCATCGTCGAGGCCGGTGTCTGGATCGAGCACCGCATTCACCTTCACCGGCGTCAAGCCCGCTGCCGCCGCGGCGGCAAGCCCGTCGATCACATCGGTGAGGCGGTCCCGGCGGGTGATCTTCTCGAACCGGCCCGCATCGACGGTGTCAAGCGACACGTTGACTCGATCGAGTCCGGCGGCCTTGAGCCCGGCGGCCCGACGGGCGAGGCCAATTCCGTTGGTGGTCATGGCGATTTGGGGGCGTGGAGTCAGCGCTGCGGCCGCCGCGATGGCCCCTTCGAGGTGACGGGACACCAGCGGTTCGCCGCCGGTGAAGCGCACACTGGTCACGCCAAGCCGGGTGACCGCGATGGCAAGCAGGCGAGCCAGCTCGGCTTCGCTCAGCAGCTCCTCGCCGGGCATCCAGTCGAGACCTTCGGCTGGCATGCAGTACGTGCACCGCAGGTTGCATCGGTCGGTCAATGACACCCGCAGGTCGATCGCGACGCGTCCGTACGTGTCGATCAGCGGGCCGGCCGTCGGTGCCGCGGCCACCTGCCGCAGCGACGGCACGCCGAGTTCGGTGACCGTCATCCCGGCGCTCCGTAACGGCCGTAGATCTGGTTCGTGGAACCGGTGGGCACGATTTCCTTGCCAAGGGGCATCAGCGATACCGGAATGAGCTTGAGATTGGCGATGGCGAGCGGGATCCCGATGATCGTGACGGCCATCGCGATCGCGGAGACGACGTGGCCGATGGCCAGCCAGATGCCGCACAGCAGCAGCCAGATCACGTTGCCGATCAATGCGCCAGGGCGCGGTCCCGGTTTGTCCACGACCGTATTGCCGAACGGCCACAGCGCGTAGACGCCGATGCGGAACGCCGCGAAGCCGAATGGAATCGTGATGATCAGGATGAAGCAGAGCAGGCCCGCCGCGAAGTAGCCGAGTGCCAGCCAGAGGCCGCCGAAGATCAACCAGATGATGTTCAGGATCAGGCGCATGTTTCCTCCAGCCGTCATTTCAGACTACCGGCCGGGCGGCCGAAGGAATTCGAATGCTGGTCGGTGCGGAGTCCGAGTAGGATCATCGCATTCGCGTCCTGCGCAAGTGGGACGCGTTCCTCATGTAACGAGATACGAGCGGGTGAGAGCAGTGCCGACCGGCAAGGTGAAGTGGTACAGCGCCGAGAAGGGCTTCGGCTTCGTGGCGCAGGAGGAAGGCGAAGACGTCTACGTCGGATCGTCGGCGTTGCCCTCCGGCGTGGAGGAGCTCAAAGCGGGCCAGAAGGTCGAGTTCGGCATCGCGGCGGGGCGGCGCGGCCCCCAGGCGCTCAGCATCAAGGTCATCGAACCGCCGCCAAGCATCCAGCGCACGCGCCGGGAGGCCGAGCGTCCAGAGCACAAGCACTCGCCGGACGAACTGCACGGCATGGTCGCGGATCTGATCACGCTGCTCGAGGACGCCATTCAGCCGGATCTGCGCAAGGGCCGCTATCCCGACCGCAAGACCGCGCGCAAGGTTTCCGAAGTGGTCAAGGCCGTCGCCCAAGAACTCGACGGCTAGCGCGCGCAAGCGGCATGCTGGTGCGGTGGCCTACGTAAATCCCAAGGGCGAGTTCAGCCGCGACACCAACTACATCACCACCCGCATCACTGCGGACGGCCGCGACGGCTACCCGGTCGAATCCGGGCGCTATCGCCTGGTGGTGGCCAGGGCCTGTCCATGGGCGAATCGGGCCATCATCGTGCGCAGACTGCTGGGGCTGGAAGACGCACTCTCCATTGGCTTTTGCGGTCCCACGCACGACGAGCGCAGCTGGACGTTCGACCTCGACCCCGGCGGCGTCGACCCGGTGCTGAAGATCCCGCGCCTGCAGGACGCCTACTTCAAGCGGGACCCTCACTACCCCAAGGGCATCACGGTCCCCGCCATCGTCGACGTCCTGACGGGGCAGGTCGTGACCAATGACTTCGCGCAGATGACGCTCGACCTGTCGACGGAGTGGACCGAATACCACCGACCAGGGGCGCCGCAGTTGTACCCCGAACCACTGCGCGCCGAGATCGACGAGGTGGCAAAGCGGATCTACACCGAAATCAACAACGGCGTCTACCGGTGCGGGTTCGCGGGCTCGCAGAGCGCCTATGAGGCCGCGTACGACCGGCTGTTCACCGCGCTGGACTGGGTGACCGAAAGGCTAAGCACACAAAGGTATCTGGTGGGCGACACCATCACCGAGGCCGACGTCCGGCTGTTCACCACGCTGGCCCGCTTCGATCCCGTTTACCACGGCCACTTCAAGTGCAATCGCTCCAAGCTTGCCGAACTACCCGTGCTGTGGGCGTACGCGCGCGACCTCTTCCAGACGCCGGGCTTCGGTGACACGACCGACTTCGTCCAGATCAAGGCGCATTACTACATCGTCCACGCCGACATCAATCCCACCCGCATCGTGCCGAAGGGGCCCGACCTATCGAACTGGCTGACGCCGCACGGTCGGGAAGCGTTGGGCGGCAGCCCATTCGGCGACGGAACACCCCCAGGTCCGGTGCGCGAGGACGAGCGCGTCCAGCAGGGGCACGGAGCCGACTAGGTCCACACGGTGCGGACCGACCACTCGGCGTGCGGGAACGGGAACTCGTTGCCTGCTTCGTCGCGTACCAGCGTCGGCAATTGGACGGCCACTCCAGTCAACTTGCCGTAGTGCGGGTCGACCGTCGGGATGGTCACGGCCAGCTTCGAACTGGGCGAAAACGCCTCGGCGATCGGCCCGTCCGAACCCTCGTACGCCCGCAGCAGCACCCATGGCGCCCGTGCGATCGCAGGCGGCACCGACAGCTGCACGGGATCGCGCGAGCTCACCACCAACTCGCCCGTGGCCTCCGGCACGTCGCACTTCGTGAGGTCGAAGACGTCGCAGTACCGGTACGGCCCGATGCGGACCAACTGGCCGTGCGTATAGGCGCTGATCTCCGGATGGTTTGGGGCCCGGTTCTGCGTCAGCAGCCAGATCAACGTCCCCGTTGCGCCCGACGCGACGACCGCCACGACGGCGAGGACGGCGATTACCCGCTTCACTTGGGCACCGCGGCGGTGCTCGCGCGGCTGTCTTCCTGCTCGGCGACCACCGGCCGGTTGCCGCCGAGTCCGGGAATGAGCGACGCGCCGCTGTAGCTCACCAGCGTCTGTGCGAGTCCGGGAATGAGGAATGCGGTGATCGCCGTGAAGCCCACCCACAGATCGGTGTAGACGAGCACGCCGGTGGCACCACCCAGGACCCAGGCCAGCTGTAGCAACGATTCGGAACGGCCGAAGGCCGACGCCCGCGACTCCTCGGGCAGGTCGTCCTGCATGGACGCGTCAAGGCACGCCTTGGCGATGGCACTGGCCCCTGACGTGACCAAGGTGGCGATGGCCGCGACGTAGATGGTGCCTGCAAGCGCGGTGCCCAACGCGACCGACGTCACCGCGACGGTGGCCCACACCACCAGCTTGGCCGGATCGCCGAGCTTGAGCCGCGCAGCGAGCATGTTGCCTGCGAAATTGCCGATAGCTGCGGCAACGCCGATCAAGCCGAGCACCTTGATCTGCTCCCAGCCGCTGCTCGCGGCGTCCGCCTTGGCGACGAACGCCGGGTACAGAAACAAGAAGCCCACCATCAACTTGATGGTGCAGTTACCCCACAACGCGGTGATGATGTTGCGGCCCAAGGGTTGTCGCACCGACTTGGCGGGCTGCCGGGGATCGGGCGCGCGAGTGATCAGTTCGGTCGGCGCGTGATAGCTCAGCTTCGTGGGCACCTCACCCTCGGTGACCTCGACCCACTTGGGGATGCGCATCGACAGCAGCGCACCGGCAACCGTGACGGAAACGCAGACATACAGCGCCCCGGGGAGGTCGAACATGTTGAAGAGGTACTCGACGCCTGCTGCGATGGCTCCAACGACGATGGTCCCGCCGATCAGCCCGAATATCGTCAGCCGCGAGTTGACCCGCACCAGGTCGATGGTGGGCGGCAGCACGCGGGGCGTCATGGCGCTGCGCAGCACGCTGAACGACTTCGACAGCACCATCATGCCGAGGGCGCACGGGTACAGCACCCACGACGGAAAGCCGCCGTTCTCGTAGTTGGCGATCAGCACCACGACCAGCGCCGTGCGCAACGCGAACGAGGTGGCCAGTGCGACTCGTCGCCCGTGCTGCAATCGGTCGAGCGCCGGTCCGATGAGCGGGGCGATGATCGCGAACGGCGCGATGGTGATGAGCAGGTACAGCGCGACCTTGCTCTTGCTCTCGCCGGACGCGGCGGCGAAGAACAGCGTGTTGGCCAGCGCAACGGCCATGGAGGAGTCGGCGGCGAAATTGGCCATCACGGGATACGTCAGCGCGGTCAGCCCGGACTTGTCGGCTCCGTCGGCAGTGGCGGCCCGATGGAACAGTCCGTACATCCTCGAGCCCATTTCGCGGCTGCGCTGCGCGGCTCCGACGCGCTGTCCCGCAGCCTGGCCCGCGCCGCCCGTGAACCGAGGCGACGGGCCGGAATCGGTTGTGCGGCCGTGAGAGTGGTCGATTGGGGGGAGGTAGGGGTTGGCACTGCCGGGCTGCGTCCCGCGGCGCGGCCGACGGAGGCCGTCACCGCCGCTGGGGTAGTTGGCCATACCCGGATGTTCCTCGCGCCGGCCTGCAGGTGGGCGCGGCGGAGCGTAGCGCGGATCGTCGGAGTCCCCGGGTCCCGAAGGGGGGTCGTGCCGCGGTCCGCTCACGGTATTGATTGTTCCCCATCGCCCGGACAGGTGCTCGCAGGGCGACCGGTGTGGCTTTGCTCGCTGGGCGTCAGGCAGTATTGATGCCGATGGACAGCATTACCGAACCCGCCGAACACGTCGCCATGGGCAGTCCTGCCACCGCGGCCGATGACTTGGCTGACCTCACGCCTGTGCTGACGGGCGCCGTCGAGGCGGCCCGGGCCGCGATCATCGAGTTCAGTGGCGACGGCGTCGTCGGTGAATATCTCGGGGCCAGCTTCGACGATCCGTCGGCCGCCACGCACCGCTTCCTCGCGGACATGCCGGGCTATCAGGGCTGGCAGTGGGCGGTGGTGGTGGCCGCATACCCCGGCGCCGACCACGCCACGATCAGCGAGGTAGTGCTGGTCCCTGGACCGACGGCGCTGCTGGCCCCGGCCTGGGTGCCGTGGCATGAGCGCATCCAGCCGGGTGATCTCAGCCCAGGGGATCTGCTCGCTCCACCCGCCGACGATCCTCGGCTGGTGCCCGGATACCTGTCCTCGGGCGATCCGGAGTTGGACGAGGTCGCGGGCGACATCGGATTGGGCCGCCGTCAGGTGCTCAGCCAATGGGGCCGCATCGAGGCCGCCCAACGCTGGTACGACGGCGACACCGGGCCGGGATCGGCGATGGCCCGGTCGACGCGCCGGGTATGCCGCGAGTGTGGGTTCTATCTGCCGCTGGCCGGGGCGCTGGGCCCTGCGTTCGGCGTCTGCGGCAACGAGTTGGCGGCCGACGGACACGTGGTCGCCAGCGAGTACGGGTGCGGTGCGCACTCGGACACGCCGCAACCCGCGCCCATCGGTTCGCCGATGTTCGAGCCGTTCGACGACGGCATGGTCGAGGTCACCGAGCCCTAACAGGCCTTCGGCGGTCGAAGCTCAGCTCAGGCCGCTTTGCGCGCCGCGTGAGCCGCGCCGCGCCGCACTTCGTTGCCACAGGAAGATCGAAGTCCCCAGCACGCCGACGCCGACGCCGGCGATCGTCGTCGGCCGCCAATCGTGCAGACCTGGCACCGTGAACGCGAGCGCGACCGCGACCAGCCAACCTGCGGCGATGACGAAGATGACGGGCCACGGGTTGAGTAGCGCCGCCGGAAGGGCAGGCGGTACGGGTGCGGCTTCGCCCTTGGGCGGCGTCGGCTCGGACATCGTCAACCAACCTAGCCGATGAGCGATGTGGCCCCAATGGGTCCGAAACCGGTGTTGTTGGGTCAGTTCGCGAGCCTGGCTCGGTACTCTTTGCCTCGTGAATGACGCCGACGCCCGGCTGGCCAACGATTTGTCCTTGGCCGTGCTTCGACTGGCCAGGCAGCTGCGGTTCCGCCGCCCGGACTCGCCGGTCTCTCTTTCCCAGCTTTCCGCGTTGGCGACGCTGGCCAAGGAGGGTCCGATGACCCCAGGCGCGCTCGCCGTGCGGGAACGCGTGCGGCCGCCGTCGATGACCCGGGTCGTAGCCTCGCTCGCCGAACTCGGCTTCGTCGACCGGTGTGCTCACCCCGACGATGGACGTCAGGTGCTGGTTTCGGTGTCGTCGACCGGGGCGGATTTGATCGAGGTGGAGCGCCGCGCCAGCCGCGAGTGGTTGCAGCAGCGACTGGCCGAACTTTCGCCCGACGAGCGCAAGACGCTGGTGCTGGCCGCTGAGCTGATGATGGTCATCGTCGACGAGAGTGCTTGAGCTGAACCTGAATGTGATCGACGTCGACGACCCGAGCGACCCTCGACTCGACGACTTCCGAGACCTCAACAGCATCGACCGCAGGCCCGACTTGCCAAGCGGCAAGGGGCTGGTGATCGCCGAGGGCGTGCTGGTGGTGCAGCGGATGCTGGCGTCGCGGTTCATCCCGCGCGCGCTGCTCGGCACCGATCGTCGGCTTGCCGAGTTGAGTGCCGACCTGCGCGGTGTCGACGTGCCGTACTACCGGGCCGCCGCCGACGTGATGGCGGAGGTCGTGGGCTTCCACCTCAATCGCGGCGTGCTGGCCGCGGCGCCGCGGCCCGGGGAGTTGACGGTGGCCGAGGTGCTCGACGGCGCCCGCACGGTCGCGGTGCTCGAAGGCGTCAACGACCACGAGAATCTCGGCTCGATCTTTCGCAACGCGGCGGGGCTCGACGTCGACGCGGTGGTGTTCGGCACCGGGTGCGCAGATCCGCTGTACCGACGGGCGGTGCGGGTGTCCATGGGCCACGCGCTGCTGGTGCCCTACGCCTGGGCGGCGAACTGGCCGGGCGAGCTCAATACGTTGCGCACCAACGGTTTTCACCTGCTCGCGATGACACCGAATCCGGCGGCGCTGTTGTTGGCCGAGGCGTTGGCGGACCTGGCCCAAGCCAAGGTGGCCATGCTCGTCGGTGCGGAAGGACCAGGGTTGACCGAGCATGCGATGCGGGCGACCGACGTGCGGGTGCGGATTCCGATGTCGCGCGGCACGGACTCGTTGAACGTCGCGACGGCTGCGGCGCTGGCGTTCTACGAGCGAGTTAGGGTGAGCACGTGACCGAGCACGCGACTCCGCCGCGGATGCGAGGAGCGGAAACGCCTTGGGGCACCGGGCTGACCGTGGCCGCGTTCGTCGCCGCCGTCACGGCCGCTGCGATCATCGTCCTGAGCCTCGGACTGACGCGTGTGCAGCCATTGCTCGCCGTGGGGCTCAACATCGTTGCGGTGGGCGGGCTGGCTCCGACGGTGTGGAGTTGGCGCACGCGTCCGGTGTGGCGGTGGTTCGTACTCGGTAGCGGCGTCGGGGTGGCGGGCGGCTGGATCGCGCTACTGGCGATGGCGCTCGGAGGCTAGCGCTTAAGGCTGGGTGCCGGAGCGGACGCCGAGCAGGACGTCCTCCCACGCGGGCACCTCTGGCTTGCGCTTGCGAGCCCGCGGCTTGGGGGCCGGCTCCGCTGCAGGCTCCGGTTTCGGTTCCGGGTGCTCCAGCGGCAATTCCGGCTCGGTGACGTCGAGTTCGGGCACCGGCGCAACCGCCCGCAGCGGTGGCCGATCGAAGTTCGGATCGATGAGTTCGGCGGCGGCGTCGTCGAACGCGGTCGCCGTGCCACCGTGCGCGCCTGGACTGAACCGGAAGTGTGCGACGTTGTCGGAGCGACCGGCTTTCCAGGCCAGTTGGACCGTCCAGCGCCCGTCCTCATTGCGCCAGGCGTCCCAATTCGTGGATTCGGGATCGAGGCCGCGCGAGATGAGTGCAGAGGTCACGGTCTCCAGCAGCGTCAGTACGGCAGGTCCGTCGGCGAGCACGGGATGTGCGGCGGTGGCCAACTCGGCGGCGCGGGAGCGTTCCAGCAGGACGGGGTGAGCGAAGCGCTCGATCCGGCTGATGCTTTCCCCAGCTGCAGACGCAACCTGTTCGACGGATGCGCCCGCGCGGATCCTGGATTGAATGTCCTTGGGACGCAGCACGTTGGGAACCTCAACATCGACGGGGGGTGGAGTGGAGCCGACCCGGTCGCCGCGTAGCGCAGCGTGCAGCCGGTCGTCGGGATGCAGAATGAACCTCTCGCCCGACTCGGCGGTCTCGCAGATGATGCGTTTGCCATCGACGTCGAGTCCGACGACCTTGAGTTCCCGCATATCGACCTCCTGGGGCTTATCGCGCACCCTAACGCGTTATCGACTCGTAACCGCGCTGACACGCGGGCCGTGACTCATGAGGTCAGAGCTGCTCGACGACCCAGTCGACACAGGCCGTCAACGCGCTGACGTCATCGGGGTCGACGGCGGGGAACATCGCCACGCGCAGCTGGTTGCGGCCGAGCTTGCGGTACGGCTCGGTGTCGACGATGCCGTTGGCCCGGAGCACCTTGGCGACGGCCGCGGCGTCGACGTCGTCGGAGAAGTCGATGGTGCCGACGACCTGCGAACGCTGTGCCGGATCGGCGACGAACGGAGTGGTGTAGCTGGTGGCTTCCGCCCAGGAGTACAGCCGTTGCGACGAGTCGGCGGTGCGCTTGACCGCCCAATCGAGCCCGCCGTTGCCGTTGAGCCAGTCCAGCTGGTCGGCCATGAGCACCAGCGTGCCGATCGCGGGAGTGTTGTACGTCTGATTCTTGAGGCTGTTGTCGACAGCGATGGGTAGCGACAGGAAGTCGGGTACCCACCTGCCGCCCGCCGCGATGGCCTCGACGCGAGCCAGCGCCGCCGGGCTCATGATGGCCAGCCAGAGTCCGCCGTCGGCGGCGAAGTTCTTCTGCGGCGCGAAGTAATAGGTGTCGGTGTCGGCGATGTCGACGGGCAGTCCGCCCGCACCCGAGGTCGCGTCGATGACGACCAGCGCATCTCCGGCGGGGCGCTGCACCGGGACGACGACACCCGTCGAGGTCTCGTTGTGTGCCCATGCGACCACGTCGACGGAAGGATCCGACTGAGGCTCGGGAGCGGTGCCGGGGTCGGACTTGACGATGATCGGGTCGCCCACGAAGGGGTTGGCGGCCACCGCGGAAGCGAACTTGGCGCTGAACTCACCGAAGGTCAGGTGCAGCGAGCGCTTGTCGATCAGCCCGAACGCGGCGGCGTCCCAGAATGCCGTCGACCCGCCGTTGCCGAGGATGACCTCGTAGCCGTCGGGAACGGAGAACAGCTGCCTGACGCCATCGCGGACCCGTCCGACCAGGTTCTTGACCGGCGCCTGCCGGTGCGAGGTGCCGAACAGGTCGCCCGCTGCGGCCAGGGCCTGGAGTTGTTCGGGGCGGACCTTCGACGGCCCGGAGCCGAAACGGCCGTCGTTGGGTTTGAGGTCGGCGGGAATCGTCAGATCGGCCATGCGGTCAACATTAGTGACCGGACTCGTGCACCTTCCGCGGGGAGGGTGGGGAGAAAGTACCGGAAATGTGGGTAAGCACCTGAAATACCGACCCTGCCGTGTCCATACTGTGATCAGTCGGGTACTGAGCCTCTGGGGGCCACGTGATCAGTCGCGGGAAAATCTCGATGCTCATACCGGTATGTGTGGCGGCCATGACGGTATTCGGTTCGGCGCTGGTCGCGGCGCCAGCTCAGGCCGACGGCGGTGACCAGGGCGATGCGGTGCTGAGCCAGATCAACGACACGCGCGCGGCGAACGGCTGTGGCCCCGTCGCGGCCAATCCGCAGCTGACTGCGTCAGCGGAGCGGCACGCCGAAGACATGCTGGTGAACGGAGTGGCAGGCCACACTGGTTCGGACGGCTCCACCGTCGTCCAGCGCGTCACGGATGCGGGCTACACGCACTACGCCGAAATCGGCGAGATCGTCTTCTGGGGCACGGGGTCGCTAGGCACCCCGGCAACCGCGGTCACCTGGTGGATGAACAGCCCGGGCCACCGCGCGATCATCACGGACTGCCAATTGACCGAGGCGGGGTTCTCGGCGGTCAGCAACGGCAACAAGATGACCGCCGCGGGGGATTTCGGGACGAGGTAGGCCCGAGAAAGACATCTCACGAAGTTAAGAGTCAAGCCGCGAGTTGGAGAGGAGGTGGGAACGCAACGTGTTCGTCGTAGTGCAGGCCGGTGTGCAGGCAGTGGTGGAGTTGAC
>NZ_JAPZLB010000015.1:0-166685 GCF_033804635.1 Mycobacterium sp. RTGN4
TGGCGTCATTCCGAATGTCGCTGCTCAACAGCAGCATTCGTGAACCCAAGCGAAGCTCGCCCGGATGGGCGGCAACGGCTGGCTGATTCATCAGATGAAAACGGCGGAGTTCTTCATGCATAACGAATGTTATCCATCAACGGTTTGTGGCTTGAGTAGCCAGGTACACCCGGTCCTGGCTCGGATACCGAACTAAGACGCGAGAGTGGGCGTCTGCAAACTCTCCAGGAAGGGGACCTCGGATTGTCGAAAATATGGCCTATGTAGATGATCACCGTCGCGTATCACCCGCAACTGTCGCGGCTGCGGCAAATCCAACATTATCGGTGGTGGTGGTGGCCTCCTGCGACTGCCGTCCACACCCGATCCGCGCGAGGAATGTCGATTTGAGCCAGTATGCGGCGAAATGCCGGGATCTTTGCCCTTGGACCGCCTGTGTGCAGTCCACTGCCCCTACTTGGCCCTACTTGGCCCGCGTGTCGAAGTCCACCGCTTAGCGGTGCAAACATGCGCGAGCATGCTCGACGGTGTCAGCGGCCACTTACACCCTGTCCTGAGATACCCGAGGTCAGGGTCCTGGACATTGCTGGCATTGGCTGGGGGTGAAGGCCATGACGCGGTTCAATGCTGGAACCCGGTATTAACAAGCTGGAAATGCGACTCCTTGACACTGGTCATCAGACCACCTGATCACCGGAGGACCTAAAGATGCACGATGGCTTCATTGCAGGCAACAAGTTGTGGACCGACGAACAGCGCGACCGTGCCGAGAGCGTCGCCGCGCATGCCCAGGATCTGGGCTTACGCCAGATCCGCATTGCGTGGAGCGACCAACACGGCATCTTGCGTGGCAAGACCGTCGAGGTGGGGCACTTCTTGTCTACCTTGCGTGACGGGAAGGATTTCCAGACCGCGACGCTCATCTTCGACACCACCAACAACCCGGTCGTCGCGCCCTTCGGCGCCTCCGCTTTGGGCGATCCGCGGATGACTGGCTTGCCCGACGGCGTCCTGGTGCCGGACCCCCTGACGTTCAAGATCCTGCCCTGGCTCGACCGGACCGGATGGATTTTGTGCGATCTTTACTACCAGTCCGGCGAGCGGGTTCCGTTCGATACCCGTGGCGTCCTGCAGACCCAGCTGCAGCGCCTGGCCGCGGACGGGTTCGAGTACGTCGCCGGCATCGAGCTGGAGTGCTACATCACCCGGCTGGTCGACCCCAAACTGAGCTTCGCCGACTCGGGTTACCCGCCGGAGCCGCCGGAGGTCATCGCCGTCTCGCACGGCTTCCAGTACCTGACCGAGAACCGCGGTGACGAGATGGACCCGATTCTGGGTCTGCTGCGCGACAACCTGGTTGAGCTCGGCTTCCCGTTGGCCACCGTCGAAGACGAATGGGGTCCGAGCCAGGTCGAATTCACCTTCGACCCGATGGTCGGAACAGAGGCCGCCGACGCCGCCGTCTTGATCCGCGGCACGATCAAGCAGTTGTGCCGTCGCAACGGCTATCACGCTACTTTCATGGCTCGGCCGAGCTTCCCCAACGCCTTCTCCAGCGGCTGGCACCTGCATCAGTCACTGCGCAGCCAGGACACGCCGAACGCATTTGCGGCGCAGGACGATGCGTTGCTGTCTCCCACCGGAATGCATTTCATGGGCGGCCTGCTCGAACACGCCTTGTCCTGTTCGGTGCTGACCACACCGACCATCAATGGCTACAAGCGGTTTCGACCGGACTCGTTCGCACCGGATCGGGTCGCGTGGGCCGAGGAAAACCGCGGCGCGTTGATCCGCGTCGCCGGGAGCCGCGGGGACGCCACGACGCACCTGGAGAATCGGATCGGGGAACCCGCCGCAAACCCGTACCTGTACCTGGCTTCCCAGATCGTCAGCGGCCGTGATGGATTGCGCCACAAGGCCGACCCGGGACCCTCTGCCGACGAGCCATACCTGGCCGATGCGCCGAGCCTGCACGCGACGCTGGAGTCGGCGGTCAACAGCTTCGAGGGCAGCGACCTGCTCCGCGACGAATTCGGATCGGCGTTCGTGAACTACCTCAGCGCCATCAAACGGCACGAGGTCGCCCGGTTCAACGCCTACGTCACCGATTGGGAGCAGCGCGAGTACTTCGAGGTCTACTGACGTGGCCGACAACGACATCGCGGTCATCGCCCGTCATCGCACCCCCGACCCGGATCCCGCATCGATGGTGACCGTCGGAGCGGCGCAGCTCGGCGGACCTTGGCTGAACCCGGCGGCCCGACTGGCCAAGGTCATCGCCAGCAGTGAGGCCGCGGCCAGCGAAGGGTGTGACCTGGTCGTGTTCCCGGAGGCGTACCTCAACGGATATCCCTTCTGGCTGCCCCGCACCCAGGGTGCTCGGTTCAACGACCCGGCACAGAAGGCCTGCTATGCCTACTACCTGGATTCAGCGGTCGAGATATCTGGCCCCGAAATCGCCCAGATCGAAGCCATGGCAGGCGATCTCGGTCTGACGATCCTGCTGGGCATGACCGAGCGCGGCGTCGGAAACGGCCGAGGCTCAACCTACTGCACGCTGGTGATCGTCGATCCCAAAGCGGGCTTGGTCGGTCACCATCGCAAGCTGGTGCCCACCTACGACGAACGGCTGGTGTGGGCCAACGGCGACGGTGCAGGCCTGCGTACCCACGCCGTGGGTACGGCCCGTATCGGCGCACTCAACTGCTGGGAGAACTGGATGCCGTCCGCGCGGCAGGCGCTGTACGCCGGTGGTGAGGACGTGCACGTCAGTATTTGGCCTGGCACAACGGATCTGACCACCGACATCACCCGGTTCGTCGCACTGGAGGGGCGCGTGTTCAGCGTGGCCGTGTCGGGCCTGTTACACGCCGACGACGTCCCCGACGACTTCCCGCTCGCCGCGGAGCTACGCGCGCACTCGGCGGCGACGTCGTTCAACGGCGGGTCCGCGGTGGCCGGCCCGGACGGTCGATGGCTGATCGAACCGGTGCCCGACACCGAGGGGCTCATCGTCGCCGAACTCGACCTGCGCGAGGTGTCCCGGGAGCGACTGACGTTCGACCCCACCGGTCATTACAGCCGTCCCGACGTGTTCGTCAGCACCGTGCGCCGCGACCGCCGCACTGCGGTCACCTTCATCGACGACGCTATCGACATCCCGTAACTCCCGTTCCAAACCACCACCACCCGAAGGGAATCCAGCATGGCCATCGAACCGACCATCGAATCCGCGGCCCCACCCGGCGAGGGCAGCCGCACCGCCCTGGCCCCCGCGGCGATGGGGCTGGGTGGGGTGATCTTCATCCTGCTCGCCGGCGCCGCGCCGCTCTACGCCATGCTGTTCAACGTGCCGCTGACCGTAATGGGCAGTGGCTATGCCGGGCCCGCCGCGTTCATCGTCGCGACCGTTGCACTGTTGATCTTCTCGGTCGGCTACATCCGGATGTCGCAGCGGGTGCGCAGCGCGGGCGGTTTCTACAGCTTCGTCACCGCGGGCTTGGGCAAGATCCTCGGGCTGGGCAGCGCCTACGTCATCAGTGTCTGCTACATCGTGTTCTGCGCGGCCATCATCGGCCCGACGGCGTACTTCACCCACGGCAGCCTGCAGCACTGGTTCGACATCGACGTCCCGGCGTGGCTGCTGCTCTTCGTGATCCTGGCGAGCTCTTCGGTCCTCGCCTATTTCCGCGTTGGTCTGACCGCGCGTGTCCTGAGCGTGCTGATGTGCCTGGAACTGTTGGGATTGGCCGTCTTCGTCGTCGCGGTACTGGTCCGTGGCGGCGGCCCCGAGGGCGTGAGTCTGCGTCCGCTCAATCCGCTGGCGCTGTTCGGAAACAGCGATGCCGTGGCGGTGTTCGGCGCGGCCGCAGTCGGAGTGGCACTGTTCGGCGCGTTCTGGTCCTGGGTCGGATTCGAGATGGCCCCGAACTACGCTGAGGAGAGTCGCGATCCGGCCAGGGTCGCACGGCTCGCCATGTACGGCAGCGTGATCGGACTCGGCGTGATCTACACGGTCGTGGCGTTCTGCTTCGTCAACGGCTGGGGCGTCGCCGGAGTCGCCGAGGCGGTCAAAGCGCAGTTCGACGGCCAGTACGATTCGGCGTTCTATCCGCTGACCGATCACTTCGGCACCCAGGCCCTCACCGAGTACTTCCGGGTGCTGACCATCACCAGCGGCTTCGCGGCACAACTGGCCTTCTACAACACCGCCGCCCGCTACCTGTTCAGCCTCGGTCGCGAACGCGTCCTGCCCGCATGGCTGGCCGGAACCCATCCACGGCACGGCAGCCCGCACCGCGCGAGTCTGGTCGTCACGGTCGTCGTCGCGGTCTACATGCTGTGCTTCGTCCTCGCTGACAGCTCCGATGCCGCGGCACTGACCAAGCTGGGCACCTGGAGTCCGCTACTGGGTGTTCTCGGGCTGCTGGCCATTCAGGCCCTGGTGTGTGTCGCCATCATCCGCTACTTCCGAGTCAAGGCGCCCGAAGCATTCAGCCCATGGGCGACGCTGATCGCGCCGTTGCTGGGCGCCGCGGCGATGGTTGCCGCCGTCGTCATCCTGCTGATCAACCGCACCACACTTTCGGGCGCGGGTGACGCCATGTTCGTGCGGGCGCTGCCCTGGGTGATCGGCGGGCTCTTCGTGATCGGCGTCGTCACCGCGGCGGTGTTCCGGCAACGCGCACCGCAGCGCTACGCGGCCATCGGCGCCTTCACCAGCTTCCACGACTGAGCGGGTCGTCGGTCCGGCGGCCTGGTTCGCCGTCGGCCCGAGGCATCAGCGGTAATGTGGGCGGAAAGACCGACTACCTGCGCGACGGGACGTACATGCCGAGCTCTGCTGCAAAACGCGCGCCGCTCCGCCCGGTGAGCCGCAAGCCCATCTACGAGCAGGTCAGCGATCAACTGCGAGAGTTCATCGACGTCAACCAGTTGCAGCCCGGCGACCGACTGATGACCGAACGCGAGCTGGCTCAACAATTGTCGGTCGGTCGATCCTCCATCCGCGAGGCGGTCACTGCGTTGCGCGCGCAGGGCATCGTCGACGTTCGGCACGGCGAGGGAATCTATCTGCTGCGCCGACCCGAGGACCTGATCTCCTCACTGGCCGCCGAGCTCATCGAAACGCACGCCGATCACCCCTATATATGGGAGACGCGGCAGGCGCTGGAAACCCAGTGCGCACGGATCGCCGCGGCGCGGGCCCGTCAGCCTGACCTCGACGAGATGGAGGCCGCCCTAAGGCTCATGGCCGCCGAGATTGCCGATGGTAAGCCCGGCCTGGATGGCGACCGGCGCTTCCACATGGGTGTCGCCGCGGCCTCACACAACCCCATCCTCATCGAGCTGCTCAACGGCATTCGCGGGTCGCTGGACCGGACCTCGGAAACGTCGCTGACCCGGACCGGGCAGCCGCCACGCTCCCTCGACGACCACCGGGCCATCCTGGCCGCCATCGCGGCGGGCACTCCGGCCGAGGCCGCCGACGAGATGTTGCGCCACCTGGTGAGCACCTGCGACGGTTTGTTGGAGGATCGGCATCGCCCCACCAACGGCTAATCCGCGACGGGTGCAGTGTCCGCACCCGAACGGCGTCTCGCGACTCGAACGTGGACACCTCCGGCGCCCGAAGGCCGTCCTGGGGACGGCAACTGCCAGGGGTACAGCTTTGAGCGGAACGTAGCCGTGAGCCCGGTCGCAAAGTTCCCGCTCAACTCCCTCTTTCATGAGTTTGGGCATGTGATGCGCGGGCACACCACTGACAGTGCGGAGGGCGAGAGCCCCTGCAGCCGTGGGGTCGCGAGTTCCAGGCAGAGCCGGTGGCCTACCTCTGCGCACACGAACTCGAGTTGAGCGCCATCCCCTCTCCGGCACGACCGTATAGGCGGCCCGATCATCGGCTTGCTAGCAAGCAGATGATTGCCAGCGTACTCCGGAACCCAAACCCGCGATCTGATGAAGTGTTTCGAAGGGCCGCGCCCCGCGATCGTGGCGGCGCGAGTGGACGGCTTTCCGTGTCGCCGCACGGGTCCATTCACGTTCGTGGTCAACCGCTTCTACAAGGCGTCGCCGGGCCACATCGAGGATGTGTGTACTCCACCAGGATCGTGGGCTACTCGTTGGACTTTGCAGGGATCCAGATCGCGCGACGATGGTCGCTGCGCGGCGCTGCGAGGTTTGGCAAAGCACGCCTGGGTGGGCTTGCCGGGTGCTACACAGGCGCCTGGTAGTGCGCCGCGGAGTTGCGCAGCTGCCAGATCTGGCCGGGACACAAGATGCCGACGGCGTTGGAAACCACGTAGTTGGCCGCCTGTTCGTCGTTGGGCATGACGTCGAACTTCACGTCCGCCATGACGCTGCCATATGGCTCACCTAGGCCGACCTTGTCGCAGATCCCATAGCCATAGCCGATTGCATCGTTGTTGGGAAAGTCGAAGTGCCGCCGCACGATGACGTCGTAGGTGTATTCCACTTCGGGTCCAGGAACTGCGTGCGCCGACGGCGCCTGCACGACGCTGCCGAGGGCCGTGGCCATGGCCGCCGCGGCGATGGCCGCGTTACGCTGCTTCATGTAGCACTCCTACTAGCTGGTTGTGTCGTTTGTCGTCGGAGGCAGTTGGCGATCAGCCACTTCCGGAGTGGTCACATCGTCTGGCCGTAAGACGCTGAGGCAAAGGAGATGTGCGAGGCGGCAGCATCGAGGTGTGCGCCCGTCGGCGAAGCCATCTGTGCGAAGTGGGGGCGCACCCGTCGTGGACGTTCGTCGTGTGGCGTGGGCCTGGTATCTGGTCGGACGTCTGGTGACCCGAGTGGGTCGGGCATCCGCAACCCTGCCATCAGGGTCCGCAGACGTGGTTCGCTGTCGCTGCCAAAGTATCCAGAAACCCAGGCCCACAACGGCGGCGAGAGTTCTGTTGGTATCTCGACATCGTGTTGGGCGAAGACATCCAGGAGCTCGTTGATGGCCTCGACCTGATCTCCGGCACCGATCTTCACGCACAGCCAGATCTGCGCGTCGGGTGAGAGCGCCGCCCTAGCCACGTCGACGAGCGACCACACGAGGAAGGTCTCTTCTGCTCTGTTCATTAGCCGCCGCTCCGATTGGTGACGGCCATGGACGAAGACAGTTCGTCGGCAGAACGGTGTCGGGCGCCTGATCGCGCGAGGAGTGCCTGGGCGGTGTAGGTGTGGGCGCCTTCGAGGTCGTCGCGGATGGCTTCCTGGGCGGCCGGGGGCAGGGTGTGCAGGATCTGGCGCACCCGCTCCTGGCGGCGGCGCACAGCGTCGCGCTCGGGGATGCCCGGGGTGACCGTCAGCTGCGGGGGCACACCCACGATCTCCTCGACACCACCGTCGTGGTGACCGGCGTCGACCAAGGCCTGCTCCTCGGCCATCGTCGACTCGTCCTTCTCCTCCGACATACCGATGGGCCCGATGCGGCGGCCGTTGAGGAACTGGCGCACCACCGGCTCATCACTGGTCAACAGCACCTCACGCGGGCCGAACATGACCAGATGCTTGCGGAACAGCATGCCGATGTTGTCGGGCACCGTACGGGCGATGTTGATGTTGTGCGTCACGATCAGGATCGTGCAGTCAATCTGAGCGTTGATATCGATCAGCAACTGGCTCAGATAGGCGGTACGCACCGGATCCAGGCCCGAGTCGGGCTCATCGCACAGGATGATCTTCGGGTCAAGCACCAGCGAGCGCGCCAGCCCGGCGCGCTTGCGCATACCGCCGGAAATCTCACCGGGGAACTTGGTCTCATCCCCGCCCAAGCCCACCATCTCGAGCTTCTCCATGACGATGTTGCGGATTTCACTTTCCTTCTTCTTCGTGTGCTCACGAAGCGGGAAAGCGGTGTTGTCGAACAGGCTCATCGAGCCGAACAGCGCACCGTCCTGGAACATGACGCCGAACAGCGTGCGGATCTCGTAGAGCTCCTTGGCCGAGCACTCGATGATGTTGGTGCCATCGACGATGATCTTGCCCCGCTCCGGGCGGAGCAGACCGATCAGCGACTTCAAAAACACCGACTTACCGGTACCCGACGGGCCCAGCAGAACGCTGACCTCACCCGCGGGGATGTCAAAGGTGACGTTTTCCCAGATTCGCTGGGAACCGAAGGACTTCGTCAGCCCTTCAACCTGAATGCCGATACCCATTCACAACCCTTGCTGCTAGTGAAATTGGTCGATCAACGGATGGAGGCGGCCAGGTCACCGGACATCGCGGCCAGTTGCGGTCCCCAACTGCTCCAGCCGTGGTCCCCGCTCGTCGGGAAGTCGAAGTGCCCGTTGCTACCTCCGTCGCCGCGGTAGGCCGCATAGAACGACCGGTTGCTGCCCTGGGCTTGGTCGGGGTAGCCGATCATCGTCGCCGGGTCACTGGCGGTCAGCGTCTGTGGCGAGAACACCCATAGCCGAGTGCCGTTGTCGACCAACAGCTGTGCGTGCACCATTGGGTCGTGCCACTTCCACCGACCCAGCTGCGCGGCTCCCCACATGGCCTGGGTGTTGACCCCGCCGTACTGGGCCATGCCGGCGGCGATGGCGCCGTTGAGCGCGGTATAAGACGGGCTCAAGAACCCCGACATCGACCCCGCATAGCGGTAGCGGTCGGGGTGAAACTCGGCTAGCGTCAACGCAGCGGTGCCGCCCTGCGACGCGCCCACCACCGCGTGCCCGCCCGGAGCTAGTCCCCGGTTGGCGGCCAACCAGTCCGGCAACTCACTCGACAGGAACGTCTCCCACTGCTTGGAACCATCGGCCTCCCAGTCGGTGTAGAGGCTCCAGGCTCCGCCCGCTGGGGCAACAACCGAGATGCCCTTGCCAGCAAGGGTATTCATTGCATTGCCTCCGGACACCCAGTTGCTGACGGAGTCGCCAGCATTGAAGGCGTCGAGTAGCACCACCGCATGGGGGCCGCCCGATTGGAATGCAACGGGGATGTCGCGACCCATGGATGCGGAAGGAATCATTAAGTACTCGACGCCGGCCGCTCGGGCCGTGGCCGCATTCCACAAACACGCGGTGAGCACCGCGGCCAATGCTGCGCGAAGAATTATGGTGGTCAACCTCATCGCGAATCGATCCTTCGTCGGGACTCTGCTGGACGGTCCGCGCGTCCCTGGCGCGCTTGGACACTGGGGATTGTTAGATCGGGGGGTAGGCCGGCGGCGGATAAACACCGCGAAGCGCCCAGGGCAACCAGCTGAAGAAGTATTCGAGCTCGTCACTAGCGTCGTAGTCGGGGTTCGGATCCATGTGGATCGGTCCTCTCGGGCTGGCGTCGACGTTGCACTGCTTTTGCGTCAATCCTGGTGTTAGTTCCGCGGTTTGGGCCTCCTCGTGGGCGCTTTGCGTGCGGGTCGGATCATGTTGAGCGACAGACGCAGTCATCGTGCCGGTGTACCGTAGACGGCCACCACCACGCTGCGGTCGAGGCTGTTCGCCGACCACACCCCGATCGCGGTGTGCGCGCAGTCGGCCATGATGGCGTAGTACGCCGGGTTGTAGTACCACTGGTGTAGGACTTCGAGGCCACTGATGGCCAGGGCCGGATTGATCGCGACGGTCTCGGCGACGTCACCGTTGAAACCCGCGGCCTGCGCCCGGCTTTGCGGCGTCGAGCCGTCGGAGCCGGTGTCTCCGTCGAGGTCGTGATTGTTGAGCACGTCATCGGTGTGCCGTTCGGCCGCGCGCTGCAGCTGCGGGTTGACTTTGACGTCGGTGGTGCAACCGGCTTGGTGCTGCAACGTGTAGACGTTGATGGCGACACCGCTGTTGAGGCGTGAGTTGTCGGCGTGCGCGACGGGGCTGCACAGGACGGCGGCGACGCTCAGTGTGGTGACGGCGGTTAGCGCCGCGCAGGTGCGAAGTCGGCTCTCGCTCATGGGATTCCCTCGTCGTTCGGTCGTGGCGCTCGGTCGATCGTCGTGATACTTTCCGCTGCCCGGAGCAGCCGGGCGCGTCCGGGGTCTAGACGGGTTCGAATTGCGAGACGAGCCATCGGTCACCGACCTTGTCGAGGGTCACGCGCACACTGGACAGTGAAGCCGTGGGGGCTCCGGCGCCGATGGTGGTCGTCTGGTCGACGAAGACCAGCACGACGGCGTGCTGCGCGGTCGCCGATATCGACGCGGCGGCCGGCACGGTGGCCACCGCAGAGATTTGCTTCGCCTTCGAACCGGGGATGACGACATCGTTGATCAACGTCGTGTAGTCGCCACGAAAAGAACCGGTCAAGCGATCGGCTGCGGCGGTGAGATCCTTGTCGACGGTGTCCGGTTGGTATGCCAACATCGCGATCGTCGATTCGGTCGCCACTTGCACGGACTGCGCGGCGGCCTGGCGCGACAGCTGAGCCGACCCGGCTTTCCACTTGAGATAGCCTGCTCCGACGGCTAAGACCAGGGCTAGCCCCGGTAACAGGGCAAAAGCAATGGCGCGCGTCCACGAGATCCGACCGAACCGCGACCGCGTCGACGTCGTGGCACCGGCGTCGGCAGTGTCGCCAGTGGTGTCGCCGCGACGCGGCGTGTCGTCGATGGCCTCGGCCGCAACGGCGGAACCTCCGTCCTCGGTCGTCGCATCCGACGGCGAGTCGTCGGCAACCTGGTCGATGTCCAGGGACATGGTGAATTCCGTTCAGTTGGTGATCATTCCATTGACGATGTGATGTCAGTCGGTCTTGGTCATGGCACGAACTGCACGTCGGATACCTTGATAGCGTTATCGGCATTCTGAACGTCGATGAGCATCCGCCAGGCGCGCGGTTGTTGCTCTTGTGCACCCACATTCGACGTCTTCACCGATACGGTAACCAGCACTCTGGCGGTATCTCCGTCCTGCGACTCGAGGCCTGCGGCGGTGACGGTGCCCTCCGACTTTGACTGTGCCTGTTTGACCACGTCGACGAAGGGCTTCGACCGGTCTTGGAAGTCCTTGCGGAACGTTCCCGTCGACGCATCCAAGATCCGCTGTATGTCGGCGTCGACCCTGGTGTAGTCGATGGAGGTCAGGTCGACGGCGCCTTGCCGCGCGGCGTCGATCATCGCGGCGCGGGTTGCCTGTGCTCGGCGGTCCGCGATCACACGGTACCCCAGCCACCCGGCTACCGACCCCAATGCGATCACGATGACCACGCCGACGGTGATCGCAGTGGCCGTGGTCGACGGGCGTCTGCGCCCGGTCGCCTCGTCGGCGGGAGCCGGTGTGTTGTCGGATTCGGCTCCGGCGACGGATTTGGTTGCCGCAGTGGCTGACTCGTGCTCGCCGACGACGTCTTCGGTGTCGACGCTGCTTGTTTCGCTCAGTTCGGCGGTGTCAGCATGCTTTGCCATGTCTTCCCTCGATTGTTGGGAGCCAGGTTCGACTGGGTGTAGACGGGGCCGTCGGGGTCTTGGTGGCTGCCGGACGCGGGGGCGTAGTACGCTCTCGCGGCTTCCTCTCCATCTCGTCGATCACCGCGGATGCCGGTACCGCCCGCGGGCGCGTTGACCCACCGGTCGTTCGCAAGCTCGATCATCATGACGTCCTCGTGTTTCGATGGCATAGAACGGCCGATGCAGCGACGGATCCGCTTAGCTGACAGGATTGTTGGCGTGTAGCTGTGCCAGGGCTGCCGCAGTCTCGGCTCATCGGCATACGCAGTCGAATCGGCGATGACTCTCGCGTGGCCCATCGTCGGCGTGCTCGTAGGTGCATTTGTTTCCTCCGACTTCCCGGCATCAAGATGGGGTGACTGTGACGAGCAGCGAACTGGCCGCCACCGTGCGCGGGGTCACTTACGACTGCCGATACCGTTCTTGACACGCTGGAAGCATAACTTGCTTGCAAGCAAGTAGCTAGAGTCGGTGGGCAGACGATCGGGAGAGCGTTCCGCGCGCGGGTTTCCTGGACAATACCGCCGATTTTCGGAATTACTTGCGCGCAGGCAGATAAGCCGAGTAGCTTGCGCTTATGCAAGTTGAGATGCAGTCGGCAATGATCCGTCGAAGGTGAGGCTCCTCACACTGCGTTACCTGTATCCCGCGGCTACCTCGATGGCTTCACCAGAACGACGGGCCACCCTCCTGATCTGAACAACTGCTTCCCCCAACTCAGCTGTCACGTACGTTCTCAAATCCAAGAGAGGCACTAGTCGATGCTCACGTTCACGTGCTGTGGCAACGCCTTCGGATCGTTCTTCTCGGCTATCGGGCTGTGCTCACGCGGTTGTCGGCGATGATTGCAGGGCACGACGCGGGCGCACACCGAGGACTTTGGGCCACCGGCCTCATCACTGTCATCGTGGTGTTCGTCGCTGCCTGCTTCCTGTCATTTCGCGGTACCTTCGTGCGTTCAGTGCCTGTCACTGTCACCTCGGACCGAGCCGGACTTGTGATGGAGGCAGGCGGCAAGGTGAAAATGCGCGGCATCGAAGTCGGCAGAGTGTCGACTATTGATGCGCGTCCTGGTGGCGTTGAGTTAAAACTCGCTTTGCAACCTGACGCCGTCAGACTCATGCCGGCCAACATCCAAGCCCAGATCCGCACCACAACACTGTTCGGTTCCAAGTACGTCGATCTCGTGATACCTGAGAAGCCGGAGTCACAGCAATTGCGCGCGGGCTCAGTGATTCGCTCCCGCAATGTGACTACGGAGGTGAACACCGTGTTCGAGAACTTGACGACACTGCTCCGACAGGTCGAACCGGCCAAGCTCAACGCCGTTGTCTCTGCAGCCGCTGATGCAGTCAGAGGCAAAGGAGATCGCATTGGGCAGGCTACGACAGACGCGCTTGACGTCACCAGGGCGCTCAGTGATCGTACTGACGCTTTGCGCAACAGTCTCAATTCTTTGACCGGCGCGACCGACGCTTACGGCGCGGCCGCCGGCGATATCGTTAGCACACTGTCGGCCCTGTCAACGACATCGAACACGATCTCCAGCCAAGCTGACGACCTTCAGGCGGCGCTGTTGAGCGCAATTGGATTGTCCAACAGTGGTATAGAGCTCCTCGGGCCGACGAAGGACAACTTCGTCAACGCCTTCAGTAAGCTCACCACGACCACCGATCTGTTGCATAAGTACAGCCCGACCTACACCTGTCTGCTACAAGGTGCGTATTGGATCCTGTATGACGCCGGGGGCAACTCAACTAACGGGCGCAGCGCCATCACCGATGCCGGACTCGCTGGACTGGCCCAAGACCCATACCGCTATCCGGAGAATCTCCCGATAGTCGGCGCCAAGGGCGGACCCGACGGCAAACCAAGTTGCGGTGCGCTACCGCGCCCGGATCTCAACATGCCCGTGCGATACCTCGTCACAAACACCGGGTTCGGCACGGGAATGGACATCCGCCCAAATCCCGGCATCGCCCATCCGTGGCTGATGAACTTCTTTCCCGCTACAAAAGCCATTCCCGAGCCGCCGAAGATCTACGGTGCTGGTCCACCCGCCATCGGACCGGTTCCCTACCCGGGGGCGCCGCCTTATGGAGCCCCGCTATTCGGCCCGGACGGAACACCGCTGTGGGCACCTCCGCCCGCCGGAGCAGGTCCGCCGCCTGTACCGGGAGTCCCAATACCTCCAGCCCCGTACGGTCCTGGCCCGGAACTCCCTGGCCCGACCGAGTCGGCCGCCCCCGAAACGATCGCCCCCAATGACGGAGCTGGGCAATGAAGTCCAGTACGGCAAACGCGGCGTGGCGGTTTGCCATCGTCGCAGTGATTTGCCTGCTCGTCGGCTTCGGCATGGTCGCTGTCTTCGGGCAGATGCGGTTTGCCCAGGCGCGGACCTACAGCGCCGAATTCACCAGCGTGAGCGGATTGCGTAGCGGCAATTTCGTGCGCATCGCCGGTGTCGAAGTAGGCAAGGTAAAAAGCATTGCCATCAAGGACAATCGGACAGCCGTCGTCGAATTCGATACCGTAGATGAGGCGGTGCTCACCGAAGGTACGAAGGCTGTCGTGCGTTACCAGAACCTCTCGGGTGAACGCTATTTGGCGCTGCAGGAGGGTGCGGGTAGCACCAAGATTCTTCCCTCAGGCGCTACCATTCCATTGGACCGCACAGCCCCGGCACTCGATCTTGACGCCTTGATCGGCGGTTTCAAACCGTTGTTCCGCGCCCTGAATCCCGAGCAGATCAATTCACTTACCGGACAATTGATCCAAGCGCTGCAAGGGGAAGGTCCCACGATCAATGACTTCCTCAGTCAGGCGGCCACATTCACCAACACGCTTGCAGATCGTGACGAACTGATCGGCCAGGTAATCACGAATCTCAACGTCGTCATGGCTTCAGTGGCTGATCAGAGCAAGCAGGTTGACAGCGCGGTCGTATCACTGTCCAATCTGGTTGATTCGCTTTCGGCGCGCCAGGTCGACGTGACCAACTCGCTGGCGCACCTCAACGGTACCGCTGCGACGCTCGCCGATCTTCTAGTCAAGGCGCGTCCCCCGCTGGCCGATGTCGTAGGCCAAACCGACCGCGCGGCCGGACTGGTGGTTGCCGACCACGACTATTTCACCCACATGCTCGACGGTCTACTTCCTAGCTATACGGCCTTGGCGCGCCAAGGCTTGTACGGAGACTTCTTCAGCTTGTACTTGTGCGAAGGCCTGCTCAAGGTGAACGGCAAGGGCGGTCAGCCCGTGTACGTCCGACTCTTCAACCAGACGACGGGGCGGTGCGCACCGAAGTGATGAAGCCAATTTCGCAGTACAACCCCAAGATCGTCGGCGCGGTGGGTTCTCTCGTCGTCGGGCTGGGCGTCGTGGTGGCATTGCAGTACGACCGATTGCCGATTTTCAACTCAGGCCACACGTACCAGGCATATTTTGCCGAGGCCGGCGGATTGAGCGGCGGCTCGCCCGTCCAGGTCGCCGGTTATCGCGTAGGCCAGGTGTCCGACGTCAAGCTGGACGGGCCGCGAGTCCTTGTCAGCTTCAGCGTGGACAAGGGAATACAGCTCGGCGACCGCACCGAAGCGGCCATCAAGACCGAGACCCTGCTCGGCTCCCGCCTGTTGGAAGTGTCACCGCTCGGCGAGGGCCGCCTGTCCGGCCCGATTCCATTGGGCCGCACCACCTCTCCGTACGAACTGCCAGAAGCTCTTGGCTCTCTATCCAAGTCAATCGAGACTCTGGACACTGCGAAGTTTGACGAGGCGCTCACCACCTTGTCGCAGACTTTCAAGGACACTCCGGTCAACTTGCGACTGGCCGTGGCCGGTATCTCCAGATTCTCCGAAAGTGTGAACAAACGCGACATGGAGCTGCGCCATCTACTTTCCGATGCCAAGACGGTGACCGGGGTGTTGCGGGGGCGCAGCGACGAAATCGTGAAGCTAACTATTCAAAGCAATTCGCTGCTTTCACAGTTGCAGACCCAAAGCGCCGCCCTGAGCGATATCTCCTCGAATGTATCTGCGATGGCACAACAGGTCTCCGGGATCATCAACGACAATAAAGACCAACTTCGCCCCGCGCTTGAAAAGCTGAATGGGGTGCTGACCATGATCGACGACCGAAAAGAAGAGCTGAAGAAGTCCATCTACCTGGTGAGCAAGTTTTCGCTGTCTCTCGGCGAGTCGCTTGCCAGTGGGCCGTTCTTCAAGGAATACATCACAAACTTGGTTCCCGGCCAGTTCATGCAGCCATTCATTGATGCGGCTTTCTCTGATCTTGGTCTGGACCCCAGTGTGCTGCTGCCCTCTCAGCTAACCGATCCCCAGGTCGGACAAACCGCGACGCCGGCTCTACCAATTCCATTCCCGCGCACCGGACAGGGCGGTGAACCGAGGACGACGATGCCCGACGCGATCACCGGTAATCCGGGTGATCCGCGATATCCCTACCGCGAAGAGCCTGCGCAGCCTACGCCCGGCGGGCCCCCTCCGGGGCCGCCCGCAGGCTATGACCCGGCGGCGCCGACGTCGACGTCCTTGACCCCCACACTCACCGAGGTGACGACACCTCAACCCGTGCCACCGATCCCGGGGAGTCCCAATGAGTAGATCCGCGCTCCGACGGGCAGTGGCCACAACGCTTGCCGGCTTGCTTGCCGCGAGTGCATTCGTCGCGGCAAGCGTATCCGACCGTATGGATCGGGTGCACGTGACCGCATACTTTTCCAGCGCCAACGGCCTCTACCCGGGTGATCAAGTGCGCATCCTCGGGGTACCGGTAGGTGAAATCACAAGCATCACACCAGAATCAGACGGATCGAAGGTGACTTTCTGGTTCGACCGCCGCTTCAAGGTTCCTGCCAACGCCGAAGCCGCGGTTCTGTCGCCGGCGCTGGTCAGTGCACGCGTCATCCAGTTATCACCGCCCTATACCGGCGGCGACACTATGACGGAGAACGCCGTCATTCCAAACCAACGCACTGCTGTCCCCGTTGAATACGATGAGCTGAGAACGCAACTCGCCAAGCTGAGCGAGAGTCTGCAACCAACCGGACCCGGAGGTCTCTCCGCCGCAGGTTCGATGATCAACACCACGGCAAACAACCTGCGCGGGCAGGGGGCCAATATTCGGGGCGCCCTCACCGAACTATCTCAGGCTTTGTCCGCACTCGGAGACCATAGCGACGACATCTCAGGCACCGTAAAAGACCTGTCGGTCTTGGTATCGGCTCTGAGGTCCAGTTCCGATGTGCTTCAGCAGCTTAACGGCAATCTTGCATCAGTTACAGGCTTGCTCGCGCAGAATCCCAACGCCGTCGGTGCGATGTTGCGCGATCTGGACGTCGCGGTGCGCGACGTTGACGGATTCGTCGCCGACAACCGGGCAGCGCTGGGGACCACCTTCGATCGGCTGTCCTCACTGTCCACGATGCTGCACGAGCGTCTACCCGAGCTGAAACAAACCCTTCACGTCACGCCGAATACGCTGTCCAACTTCGTCAATGCTTATCGCCCTGCTACAGCCTCGGTCGCTGGCACATTCGCGCTTACCAACTTCGCCAACCCGCTGCAGTTCATCTGCAGCGGGATTCAAGCGGCGTCGCGGCTCAATTACGAGCAGTCGGCGAAGCTGTGTGCGCAGTACATGGCGCCCATCATCAAGAACCGCGAATACAACTTTCCACCGCTCGGTACCACCATTGGACTTCTTCAAATCCCTACAGTCGGCGCGATGGCACGACCGAATGAAATTACCTATAGCGAAGACTGGATGCGGCCCGACTACCGGCCGACATCGACTCCCGGGCCTAACACTGAGGCACTCGCTCCGCCAGGCGCAGCGGAGGCTCTGCCAGGTGCAGCGGCTTCCTTGGCGGACGAACCCGTGACCCCCAACCCACAAGACGGCTTGCGCGGCTTGATGACACCGCCCGGAGCGGGCTCATGATCGCGCGACGACCGCTACGAGTTGTCATCGGCGCGCTGATTGTCCTGACGACACTCTCCGGCTGTGGATGGCACGGACTGAACTCCCTTCCACTGCCAGGCACAGCCGGAACGGGGCCCGGCTCGTTCGAGGTCAAGGCGCAGATTCCGGATATCACCAACATAGAACGCAATTCACGAGTTCGGGTCGGCGATGTCACCGTCGGAAACGTCACCGACGTCCAGCTCGAGGGATGGCATGCCCTGGTCACCATGCGCCTTGACGGCGATGTGCGACTGCCGGCCAATTCAACTGTCAAGGTGGGCCAGACCAGCCTGCTGGGATCGATGCACATCGAACTTGCCCCACCGACCGAGGCCGCACCCGAAGGACGCTTAACCGACGGAGCACTGATCCCGCTGTCCTCCTCGGGCAGCTACCCGACTACCGAGCAGACGTTGGCTTCGGTATCGCTCCTTCTCAACGGCGGTGGGCTAGGGCAGATCGGCGACATCACCGACGCGCTAAGTACCGCACTAAGTGTCAACCGTGATCAAGACGTGCGGCAGTTGATTGAACAACTCAAGATTCTTACCACTCACCTCAACGATCAAACGCAAGAGATCATCGGAACTGCCGAAAGTCTGAACAAACTCGCGGGTCAGTTCGCGGCTCAAAAGCCAGTCATCGACGAGGCGTTGCAAGCCATACCCCGAGCCGCCGCCGTCCTCGCCGATCAACGGGAAAAGATTGTCGAGACGCTCGACAAAACGGGACAACTGGCTGCCCTGACCAACGCTGCGATCAGTCCCACCAAAGACGCGTTGGTGCAACAACTCAACGACCTGGCTCCAGTCGTAAAGTCGCTGGCCGATGCCGGTCCTGCCCTCACTCGAGCACTAAGCCTGCTCGCGACTTTGCCCATTCCTCAGGAGAAGCTGCGCAAGCTGATGCGCGGTGACTACCAGAACACGACGCTGATTTTGGATCTGACGCTGAGCCGAATCGACGGCACGCTCCTCACCGGCACCAGGTTCGAAGGCGCGCTGACAGAACTAGAGATGCAGTGGGGCCGCACAATTGGCCAGGTGCCCAGCCCATATACGGCCGGAAACCCGTTAATCGTGCCCTATCACTTCAACCAGGGTCGGTGACATGCATCTACAGCGACGGATCAAGGTTCAGTTCGCAGTTTTCGTGATCATCGCGACCGTCTCCGTGGCCATTCTTGCTTTTGGATACGGCCGGGTCGGTGCGAGCTGGTTCGGGGCGGGACAGTACACAGTCACTGTCGATCTGCCCGAGTCGGCTGGGCTCTACAGCCGCGCCAACGTCACCTACCAAGGCACCACGGTCGGACGGGTGCAAGACGTCAAGCTGGGCGCATCCGGCGTTGAGGCAGTGCTGTCATTGGACACCGACTCTGACATCCCGGCAGACGTCATCGCCGAGGTACACAGCCAGACGGCCATCGGCGAGCAGTTTGTCGCGTTGGTACCCGCACACACCACCAACCGGTCCCTCAGTGAGGGCGACCAGATTCCCACGAACCGAACTACGGTCCCACCTGACATCAACGATCAGCTGAACCTGACTAATACGGCGCTACAGGCGATCCCGAAAGGCGACCTCAAAACTGTCATCGACGAGAGCTACATCGCCCTCGGAGGCCTCGGACCAGAACTTGGCAGAATGGTCGACGGAGCGAACAACCTGGCCATCGATGCCAAAGGGAGCCTCGCCGAGATGACAAACGTCATCGACAATTCCGGGCCGATTCTGGACTCGCAAGCCGACAGCTCGAACGACATCACGAATTGGGCGGCTCACCTCGCCAGGATCACGGAGCAGGTTCGCAGCCAAAACGACGCGACATCAAGCCTCCTCAAGAATGCGAGCCCGACCGCCGAACAGGCACGCGCTCTGCTTGACAGGGTCAAACCAACAATTCCGATCTTGCTGTCCAACCTCGTCAGCTTCGCGGACGTGGGCATTGTCTATAACGCGAACCTCGAACAAATGCTAGTGCTGTTGCCGCAGGCAGTAGCCCAGCTCGGCGCGAGCTATGTCACAAACATGAACACCAAATCGGACTACAAGGGAACGACGCAGCAGGTCGTACTCAATTTGAACACGCCACCGCCGTGCCTGACCGGCTACCTTCCGCCATCCCAACGGCGCTCTCCGGCGCTGGAGGACTACCCCGAGCGTCCGGCCGGTGACTTCTACTGCAGGATCCCCCAAGATTCGCCGATTGCTGTTCGCGGTGCCCGAAACATCCCGTGCGCCAACAAACCTTGGAAGCGGGCACCATTGGTGTGGATGTGTGAAAGCGACGTCGAATACGAACCCCTCAATGACGGAAACAATTGGAAAGGTGACCCGAACGCGACGTCGTCGGGTCAGAGCGTGCCTCAGCTCGCGCCCGGGCAAGGACCCGCTGTCGAGCAGACCCCCCCGTCGCCCGACGGTTTGCCACCTGCCTCAACGCCCGCGGGCGCACTGGCCATTGCTGACTACAACCCGGTGGACGGTACCTATACCGGACCGGACGGCAACGTGTACACCCAAACCGATCTGGCAGCCAACGCCGCGCCGCGGACGCTCGAATCAATGCTGCTGCCCCCCGTCGCCGGCCAGTAAGGAACCCAACTTGTGAACTCTCGACAGTTCGTCAGCGCTGCGGCCGCCAAGCCCCTCATCGGCGTTGGCGAGTTCTTCGCCATGGCCGCAGACACTGTCCTGGCAATGTTGCGACCGCCATTCGCCTGGCGTGAACTACTACAGCAGGCCTGGTTCATATCGAGGGTCTCGATCGTCCCCACGATCATGATGGCCGTGCCGTTCACCGTCATGACGGTGTTCGTCATCAATCTGCTGCTTGTTGAAATCGGCGCCCAAGACGCCGCAGGCAGCGGCGCGGCCTTGGGTGCTGTGACCCAAATCGGTCCGATGGTCACGGTATTGGTCGTCGCGGGCGCGGGGGCAACGGCCATGTGCGCAGACCTCGGCGCCCGGACGATCCGCGAGGAGATCGACGCGATGCGCGTGTTGGGTATCGACCCGATCCAGCGACTCGTTGTCCCACGAGTAGTTGCTGCCACGCTCGTCGCATTGCTGCTTTCACCGATGGTGACGGCGGTCGGATTGCTAGGCGGCTTTACATTTTCGGTGTTCTTGCAGAACGCCACTCCTGGCGCCTTCGTCGCCGGCTTAACCCTCTTGGTGGGACTGCCTGAAATCGTGATCTCGCTGGTGAAATCGGCTCTCTTCGGGTTCACAGCGGGCATGATCGCCTGCTATATGGGGCTGTCGGTGAGCCGTGGCCCAGCGGGAGTCGGCAACGCTGTCAACGAGACGGTGGTGTTCTCGTTCGTCGGACTATTCGTGATCAACGTCGTTGTAACGGCTATCGGCGTCAAGGCAACCGCATGACCGTCTCAGTACCCAGCACCCTATTCATGCAAGCTCGGCGGACTCTCGAGAAAGTCGCCGATGCCCGGACTCGGCTTGGCGACCAAGCGTTCTTCTACGCCAAGACACTGGCATCCGTCGGCGACGTCGTTCGAAACTATCGTGTCGAGCTGATCCGCATCATCGCACAAATGAGCCTGGGCACCGGCGCATTGGCGCTCATCGGCGGAACGATCGCGATCGTCGGGTTTCTTACGCTTTCAGCAGGTGCTCTCATCGCGGTTCAGGGATATCACTCGCTCTCCAATATCGGCATCGAGGCGCTGACTGGTTTTGTGTCCGCCTACCTCAATGTCCGGCTGATCGCCCCGCTGATCGCGGGCGTTGGACTTGCCGCCACCATCGGCGCGGGGGCCACTGCGCAGTTGGGGGCGATGCGGATCAACGAGGAGATTGACGCGCTTGAAGTGATCGGCATCCGAAGCATCGCCTACCTCGCGTCGAGCCGGCTTATTGCGGGCGTGATAGTGGTGGTGCCCCTGTACAGCGTCGCGGTTCTGATGTCGTTCTTCGCGGCAAGATTCGGTACCACGGCAGTATATGGGCAGTCCCGCGGAGTCTACGACCACTACTTCGACACATTCCTGAACCCAATGGACCTGGTGTGGTCGTGTGTCACCGCGGTGGTGATGGCCGTCGTCATCATGTTGGTTCACACCTACTATGGGTTCACCGCAGCGGGGGGGCCAGCGGGTGTCGGGGAGGCAGTGGGGCGGGCGGTGCGTGCGTCGCTGGTCACGTCCGCCTTCGTCGTCCTCGGATTGACCCTCGCGATCTACGGCCATTCACCCGACATCAACCTGTCGGGTTAGCAACGGGTCTCACCAACTCCAAGACCTAGCATCGGCGGTCTGTTGTACCCTTCGGAAGTCCAAGATCGCGCGCGCACTTTGCCCGACGTCGTGACCGACGATGAAGTGACGAATATCTACGGGCCCGCAATGCGACTGTGTGAGGACGCGCACTCGGGTACGCCCAATTTTGGTTATAGGCGTGTCAAACCCGCTGTCCTTTAACAGGATCGGATCCGGGCGATCGGGGCCGTCTAAAGCGACTCGATCGAGTAGTGTCGCTAATCAGTCTGCTCCGTGCGACGCGGCGACATTGAAGCCAACGTTATTGGGTCCTTTGACGAAGCGAAGATCGTAAGTCGGCACCCTCGTGCGGCGGCCGACTGAGACCGGCCAATGAGGGTAGCTATCGCCTGCGTGGGCGGACGAGTGACGTGCTTGCTTGCGCGTTAGCAAGTAGCTTGGTAACTTGACGGGGTGCGGGCGAGCCAAGCGCATCCTTGGCCACGGCCGACATGTTCTGGAAGGTCGGCTGATCCAGCCTGTGCCTGCGCCTGGGCCGCGAAGCATCCCGAGTCATGTTCAAAGACAGCCAAACCGAGAGGGAAACATGACGTTGGCACTGAGAGGTCGCAGCGGCAAGGGGCTAATCGATGTCCACGCGCACTACAGCGTTCCTGTGCCAGCGGAGATGAATGACACGTTCGACCGAATGGCCAGGGAGCAGTTCTTCCTGCACCGCCCTGCGCTGAGCGAGTGGACCGCTCGGGAGGCCATCGATTTCATGGGTGGCTACGGTATTCAGTTTCAGCTGCTGTCCTTCCCGGGTGAGTTGGGATTGCCTATCGCGCAGCGGGTCAATGACTTTGGTGCTGAGGTTGTCTCCGGCAATGGTGACCGTTTCGGATTGCTTGCGAATGTTCCCGCCGGAGACCCGGTTGCGGCGGTTGTTGAGATTAGACGCGCGGCCGAGGAACTGCATGCAGACGGTTTCGTCATGGTCACCAATTACGCCGGTAGGTACTTGGGTGATCCGATATTTGAGCCTGTGCTGCGTGAACTCGATGAGCGCTCCGCGACGGTCTTCCTACACCCGGTGGCTCCGAACTGCTTCGCGGACCTTGCGTGCGGGCGTCCGGGACCGGTCCTCGAGTTCCCGACGGACACTGCCCGCTCTGTGGTCGACGCTGTGTATGCGCGAGTGTTTCAACGTTTCCCGAACGTCAAGTTCATTCTCGCACACGGTGGGGGCGCACTTGCGACGCTCGCTGATCGGATTGCCACTACGGGACTGAGTTCGTGGGTTCCGAACCCGCACAACGTCACTGCTGAAGACGTCTACAGTCAAATAGCGAGTCTGTATTACGACACGGCGCTTGCGGGCTCGCCGTTCTCACTCTTACCACTGCTGCACGCGACCACCGCGGATCACATTGTCTTCGGCACGGACTATCCGCCGGCAGGGGACGCGGGAATCGCTCACCACGTTGAGCAGTTGTCGACTACGACGTTGTTGACCAACGAGCAGATCGCGGACTTCCACGACACCGCACTGACACTGTTTCCGGCGGTGCTTCGGCGGCTGACGTCCTGCTGAACCAGCAAGCCTTGGGCTGCTCAACGTGCACCACTGTGCGACACCACAGATGGATAGCGGATGTCCTGCCCACACGCGCTAGGCGACCACCGCGTCGCTCACGGATAACAGATACATGCTTGCACGCCAGTAGTCCGACTCTATGCTTGCGATGCAAGGTTCCCCACATCACCGGGCTCACCGGCAGCGGCCATCATCACGGTGTGGCGTGGCTGTCCGCTCGTTTCACCCGGTCGTGACAGCGGCACGTCGTCTCACTCGCCTCGCTGAGTACCGCGATTCGGTCAGCGGAGCTCGCCCGACGGCTGACTCACGCTATACTTGGCCTACTTGCGCGCAAGCAGTGATTTCTACCGACAATAGGAGGGGACTTGTCGGTCTCGCCGGTTTATGACGACGATCCGCAACAGGGCGATCTGGGTATCGGCCGACGCGAGCAGATCCTGAATGCCGCCCAGAAGCTTTTTGCACTTCGGGGCTATCGAGAAACCAACCTCAACGACGTCGCGCTGGGATTGGGTTTTCGCCGGCAGGCCGTGTATCACTACTTCCGATCGAAAGACGAAATCCTCTACGAATTGATGTTGCGCGCCGGTCACGCCGTTGACCGGTCCTCGCAGTCGGCGTTATCCGAGCAACTTCCACCGGAAGAGGCGTTGCACCGCATCGTGCGCAACCATGTTCTGGAACTGCTGAACAACATCGAGGTCTTCCGTATCCAGTTCAGCGAACTGCCGAAATTGAGCGGTGAACGGGCGGATCAGCTTCGGGCCGAGCAGGCGGCCTATGTCAAACGGATCGCCGACGTGATCGTGGCGGGCCAGCGCTGCGGGGTCTTTCGGGAGGTGCCGCCGATGGCTCACGCACTACTCATCGTCGGGATGTGCAACTGGACGACGGAATGGTTCAGTGATGGCCGATCGCAGGTGGGGGGCCAAGAGGTCGCCGAGTACGCCGCAAGGCTAGCGGTCTCGGGCATCAGTATGTCGCCCGGCGGTCCCACGCCGAAACATAACGCTGCTTGCTAGCAAGCAAGGTCATGACTTAGTGTCTTGTTACTGCGGCGGCCCCGCTGCTGTCCGATAGATCAAGCGGAGATGAAGTTCTCGATGCAACGTCACGTTGACACCCAAGCGTTTGCTGCCCAGGAGGCCGCACTTCCGATCGACCGTCGGGGTCGGCGATGAATCCGCTCACCGGTCCGGGTCCGACCGGTGACATCGATGTCGACGCAGTCGATGTGTGCATCGTCGGTGGCGGACCGGTGGGCCTGGCGATGGCCGTTGACTTGGGTACCCGAGGTGTTCGGGTTCTGCTGGTCGACGAAGGAGATGGCAGTGTCAACTACCCGACTGCGGAGTCGATCGACACCCGCTCCATGGAGTGGCTTCGCCAGCTCGGTATCAGTGATGCATTGCAGCGCAGCGGTTTTCCCGACGACTATCCCCGCGATATCGCGTTCGTGACACGCCTGGCGGGCGACGAGCTGGTGCGCTTTGACCGCCCCACCAACGGGCAACGACATTTGCCCACCGGGGGCGTCAGTCCGGAAGGGCCCGCGTGGTGGCCCAAGTTCTGGTTCGACACGGCGCTGCGCGATCGAGCAGCGGAGCTCCCGACGGTGTGCGTGCGCTACCAGTGGCGCTGCGAGAGCGTGGACGTCAACAGTGATGACGAGGTAGGCGTCCGTTTGGCGCAGGTCGGAGGATCGTCGCGCCGGGTCGCGGCCAAGTACGTCGTAGCGTGCGACGGCGCTCGGTCGGGGGTCCGGCGTCAATTGGGCATACCGTCGGAGGGTTCACAAGCCGAAGCGGTATGGGTCGGCGCATTCGTCGAGATTCCCGAGTTGCTCGACCGAATCGACCTTGCGCCGGCGGCGCAGTACTACATGCTGAGGCCACGGCGTGCCATCTTCGGCTCACTGAACGGCAAGGACCTCTGGCGAGTCACCTACCCGTTGCGCGACGGGGAGCATCATGACGACGACGAGGTCATCGCCACCATCCACGCATCCATCGGTCAAGACGACGTGTCGGTCGTGCTCCGCGACGCTCGCGAGTGGGCCGGCCACACCGTGGTGAGCAGATCGTACCGCCACGGTCGAGTGTTTCTGGCCGGGGACGCCGCCCATCAAATGTGGCCGTCGGGCGGGCACGGAATGAACACCGGCATCGGCGACGTACACAATTTGTCCTGGAAGCTGGCCGCAGAGATACGAGGGGAGGCGGGACCTGCCCTGCTGGACAGTTACGAAGTCGAACGACGTCCGGTGGCCCTGCGCAACACCCGTCGCGCGCAGCACAACTATCTAGCCGACATCGCCCTTCCGACGGGGGCCGACCTCGAGCTCCAGGATTCGGCTGGCCGCGCAGCCCGCGCTGACGCTGAAGCCTTGGTAACAACCACCCGCAAACCGGAGTGGAGCTCCCTCGGCGTGCAACTGGGGTACCGCTACGAGCGTTCCCCCGTGATCGTCCCAGACGGAACTGTCGAGCCGGTCGACGAGCCCACCGTCTATGTCCCGTATTGCCGTCCGGGACATCGGGCTCCCCACGTCATGCTGCCGGACGGACGATCGACGCTGGATCTTTTCGGTGCCGGATTCGTGCTGTTGAGTACCAGCGGGTCGGAGGTACCCGGCGTGTGGGCCGCTACTTTTGAAAGCGTCGGAGCACGGTTGAATGTGGTCGATGTTTCCACTCCTGAAGCACGCGTGCACTATTCGGCCGATCTGGTGCTGGTGCGGCCCGATGGGTTTGTGGCGTGGATGGGGCCTGCGAATGCGGACGACGTTCACGCCGTGGCGGCCCGCGTCCTTGGCTGGGGCGTCCCAAACCGATGACTCTCACGGACACCCCGTATCGGTGGAGGTGTGTTCAATCAACCAGGGGTGGTTTCCAGTATTCACTGCACCATTGGGACCGTTGTGGTGGTTGGCAACTGGGTGAACACTTCGGGTCCGGTCGTCGAGAAACGCTCGACGGCGGTCATCGAGTTCGCGTTCGACCTGTGCGAGCTCGCGACTGTGCCGTGAGAGATCGGTGGCCTTCGGAAAGTAGTGGCTCAGAACCGCCTGTTGTGCGCGTAATCGCCACCCACCAAAGTCTCCAACGTCGGCGGACGTGAGGACGCGGTGTGTCGGCGCGTGTCGGGTGCCGGTCTAACCCGAAGCTCTCACAGGGCGCGGGTTAGCAGGCTCACGGACCGTGGCCGAACGTCTTAGCGACTGGATGGTTTGGCTTTCTGCGGCGATGGTCGGCGGGCGGGGGCAGCCGCGCTGTTAGATCTCGTGACCGTTTTCAGTGTTCGCTTAGCCGGTACCGGGGCTTTGGCCGTCGCTGTGCGCCGCCGTGTCGAGGCAGGTTTGTCGATCAAACCCGAGATGGCCATCTGGGCGGCGTATTCAGCCACCTCTTCGATGGTCAGATGAGCCTGGTCGGCCCGGTACCAATCGGTGGTCCAGTTGCACATCCCCACGACGAGAAGAGCCTGAGTCATCGCAGATCCGCGGAAGAACGTTCCGGCCTTCTGTCCCCGCTTGATGACGTCTGCGATCCCACGTACGTAGGCCGACGTCGCATCGCGGAGCACCTCAGCGCGCTTGCCGGTAAGTTTGTTGAGTTCGCTGAACTGCACCCGGAAGATGTCGGCACGCGATAAGACCACGATTACGTGACTGCGCACGACGTCTGCCAGCGCCACCTCAGGGGACACCTTGGCATCAAAGAGCGCTTGCGACGACTGGGTCATCGCCTCACCTGCTGCGGCGACGAGCTCGTAAAGGATCTCTTCCTTCGACGGAAAGTAGTGGTATACGGCCTGCCGACGGAAGCCGAGTTCTTCGGCGATCTGATTCAGATTGGTCTCACGAAACCCCTGCTCGGCGAAGAGCTTCGTGGCAGCAGCCAGGATCGCTGCGCGCCGACCCTCGTCCTTGTGCTCGACTGGCCGCGCAGCTCCGGAGCCTCGTTTGGATCCGACGTTGCTCACCATCATCGCTTTCCTTCCGCCTGTTAGTCGCACAGTTTACTTACCGGCATGCAAAGTTTCATCAACCACACCACTTCGCTGGTGTTACGGCATCGAAGTCTCTGGTTGGGCCGGCGACGACGACCGTGGAAACCCGATCGATAGCCGCGGTCGCGGGCGCGCCGCTCCACCGGAGACGCCGCTCTGCACAGGTGAACGGGCGATGCCGTTGCGGGCTCGACGGTCGACGACAGAACGGAGTCGACGCCGACTTCGTTGGATCGATCATCGCGTGTCATCTGAGGCGCGGTATGGCTTAACCCGCTTGGGTGTCTCTCCATAACTCTGTCGCGAAGCGCTATGGCGGTGGGTTCACCCGGCCGATGGGTCGCCGGCCAGGCGCGCGATGTCCTCAATGATCCGTGTGCTGGCGGCGGGATCCACGATGGTGTCGTCGCGGCCCAAGATTCGTGACAGCAGCAGGCCGCCGCGGTCCTCTGGCCGAGTCGATGACAGTGGCGTCCCCAGAAGCATGTGCACGTGTCGGACGCCCTCGCCCAAGCTGTAGGTATAGGTGCGGTCCGCCTGGGTGACTTGTAGCAACCAAGCGGAGGCCTCACGAAGGAGCGGACCAAGCTCTCTGGCTTCGTCGATGTTGAGTTCGGCGAGGGACTCGACGTGCCGAACCGTCTGTAAGGCAAGCCATCCTGGGACAGCTATGCCGGGATGCCCCGTAACGGACCAATTCTCACCGCGACGAATCCGTCCCCCTGGCGGCGCAACGGGATCAGACAATCTGTCGCACAGTGGACATGTAGAACTCATCTAAGCCTCACCATTAGTGATCAGCGGCGCGGAGCTGCAAACCGTACGAGGGTGACGCCAGCCAACCGCGGCATGCGGTCGTACGGCTGCCCGGCCTACGTCGATCGCGCAGGTCGACCCGATCCTGCCACATGGCTTGCGAGCAAGCAAGGTCGCGGGCTCCCCGCGGGAACTTCGTTAACGATGGCAATGCCGGAGCCGGTCCAGTGGCGTGCCCAGTTGTCAATACGTTCGCGAGATTTCTCTGGGGAGCAGACTGATCAGCGGATCACGTGATGAAGGTGTCCCGGTTCTCGAAACGCACCCGTTGTGTTTTATGTCATGGATGGTACTTTGCTCATCAGAACCAGCTTACTAGCCCGCAAGCAAGGACCAACTCGTCGAGCGGCGAAGTAGCACATCATCGCCGACCGCCCGATGCGCCGACTCCGCAAGCATCGTCTCGGTCGCGAGACACGCTCGACCTCAACCAGATCGGCCGACTACCACATGTATCCGGGAACCCACGCACAAACCCGCCCCGATCGGTCCGCCATCGTCATGGCTGTCAGCGGAAGGGTAGTGACCTATCGCGAGCTCGACGAGAACTCCGCTCGACTCGCCGCCGCGCTCCACGATCTGGGGCTGCGACGCGGTGACACGATTGCACTGTTGTCGGACAACGCTGCCGAGGCCTTTGAGGTGTACTGGGCTGCCATCCGCTCGGGTCTGTATTTCACCGCGGTGAACTGGCATCTGAGCCCGGACGAAGCCGCGTACATCCTGCAGGACAGCGACGCTCAGGTATTGATCGTGTCAGCGGGCGTGCGCGAACTGGCTGAGCAGGTCGCGAACACTTCCTCGAACCTCAAGCATCACTATGCGTTCGGTGGCGAGGTCACCGGATACGAACCCTACGCTGAACTGCTGGCCCTACCTCGACGGCGGCTCGCCACGCAGCCGCGCGGCGCCGAGATGCTGTACTCGTCGGGGACCACCGGCCGCCCCAAAGGCGTCAGGCAATCATTACCCGCCACGCAGGTCGACGATCCAGGTGACTCCTTCCTGGCACTGATAGAACACGTATTCGGTCTCAACGATCAGACCGTCTACCTATCGCCGGCTCCGATCTATCACGCCGCACCGCTGCGCTGGTGTGCAGGAATTCACGGCCTCGGCGGCACCGTGGTGCTCCTGGACCGATTCGACGCCGAACGAGCACTGGAAGCCATCGACCGCTATCACGTCACTGCCGCGCAGCTGGTGCCGACGATGTTCATCCGAATGTTGCAGCTGCCCGCCGATGTCCGCCAGCGATTTGATCTGTCGTCGCTGAAGTTGGCGATTCACGCCGGCGCACCCTGCCCGCCGGATGTCAAAGACGCGATGATCCAGTGGTGGGGGCCCATTCTCGTTGAGTACTACGCGGCTACTGAGGGCCACGGGATCACCCTGATCACAAGCGCCGAATGGCAGGCGAAACGGGGTTCTGTGGGCCGTAGCGCGCTAGGGCCTCTGCACATCTGCGATGACGACGGCAACGAGTTGGCCGCCGGTGACATCGGAACGGTGTACTTCGAGCAAGCCGACGCGGCGTTCGAATACCACAACGACCCCGAGAAGACAGCCTCATCCCGGCACCCCGAGCATTCCAACTGGGTGACGGTGGGTGATATCGGATATGTCGACGTCGATGGCTTCCTGTATCTGACGGATCGCAAGGCGTTCATGATCATCTCGGGTGGAGTCAATATCTATCCGCAGGAGGTCGAGAACGTTCTGGCCCTGCATCCCAAGATTTTCGACGTGGCCGTCATCGGCATCCCCGATCCGGAAATGGGGGAGCGGGTCAAAGCCGTCGTGCAGTTGCGCGACGGCGTTGTTGGGTCACCGGCGCTGGCTGCGGAGCTCATCGAATACGTGCGTGACCGGATCGCCCACTACAAGGCACCCCAGTCGATCGACTTCGTTGACGACTTGCCGCGGTTACCTACGGGAAAGCTCGCCAAGCGGGTTCTGCTCGATCGATACCTCAAGACAGGAGCGTGAGTTGTCCGTTCACTCAACCGATCACGAGACGGAACACCGGCAAGACGGTCTGCTGGCGGACCTGCGCGACGTCTTCGCCACGGGTCGCACGCACAGTCTGCAGTGGCGCATCGCGCAACTGGCGGGAATCGAACGCCTGATCATCGAGCAGGAGTCGTCGATCCTGGCCGCTCTTGCTGAAGATCTTGGTCGTTCGGCGATCGAGGCGTGGCTGGGCGACGGTGCATCGACCAAGGGCGAGGCGATTTACGCCCGCAAGCGGGTGAAACGGTGGATGCGCCGACAGCGCGTCGGCATTCCTTTCACACAGCAACCTGGCCGGGCCTGGGTGCAATACGATCCGCTCGGTGTCGTGCTGGTCATCGGGCCGTGGAACTATCCGCTGTACCTGACGCTGTCTCCGTTGGTGGCGGCGGTAGCTGCTGGGAACTGCGTGGTCGTCAAACCCTCGGAGCTCGCTCCGGCCAGCTCGCGTCTGCTGGCCCGGCTCATCCCGCAGTACCTTGACCCCGAGGCCGTCAGGGTGGTGGAAGGAAGTGCTGATACCACCCAGCAGTTGTTGGCTGCGGGTTTCGACCATGCCTTGTTCACCGGCGGTACCGACGTGGGCCGTAAGGTGATGGCCGCCGCCGCGGCAACGTTGACTCCGGTGACGCTCGAGCTGGGTGGCAAGAGCCCGGTTGTCGTGGCCGCCGATGCCGACCTGGATGTCGCTGCCCGGCGCATCGCGTCCTTCAAACTGATCAATTCGGGGCAGACCTGTATAGCGCCTGATTACGTGCTGGCGCACGAATCGATCGCAAGAACTCTCGCCGACAAGATCGGCGAGAGCATCACCGAGTTCCGCTCCGCCGAAGCCGCACCTACCCTTCCGATTGTCAATGATCGTCAGTACGCCCGATTGGTATCGTTGATCGAGACTGCGACCGGTGACGTCGTCATAGGTGGTAAGTCCGATGCCGCCATCCGCGGGATCGAGCCCACCGTGATTTGGAATCCGTCGCCGACCGACGCTGTGATGTCGGAAGAGATCTTCGGACCTATCCTTCCGGTGCTCAGCGTTCCCTCGATGGACGCGGCAGTTCGCTTCGTCAATAGTCGGCCGAAACCGTTGGCGCTGTATGTGTTTACGTCGAGAAGTGGTGGGCGAGACCTAGTCGACCGGATGCCGTCCGGGGGCGCGGTCATCAACCACGTGGGGATCCACTGCCTGGTGCCGCAGCTGCCGTTCGGCGGCGTCGGCGCCAGTGGGATCGGCGCATACCACGGACGCTGGGGGTTCGAAACCATGAGCCATCGTCGCGCGGTGGTATCCAAGCCGGCGCGTCCCGACCCACGGATCATGTACCCGCCGTTCACCGATCGTGCGGTCAAACTGATCCGCCGGTTGACGTGAATCAGTACCGAACGGACCTGGCGGCCTGCCCCGACCGCGCCTAACCGACCGAACTGCCTGCGCACCAAAGTGTTTCATGCTCGGCCCGACGGGACTACCGCGCTGACCGCGTCAGCATCCTCCGCTGGCATTCCAGGTGGCGCAGGTCCCGTTGAGGACACCGACGCTCGCACGGCTACGGCATCAGGACGGGTTTGATGGTCTTGCCGCTCAACGAGTCCTGCTCGGCGTTATTGATTGCCTCCAGTGGATACTGGCGAATCAAGCGATCAACCGGAAAAAGGCCGCGCTGCCAGTACGAAATGAGCTGCGGCACGAACACCTGCGGTACGGCGTCGCCTTCCAGGACGTAGGTCAGACTGCGGCCCATCAGGCGTTCGGGCTGCACGGTCACTGGATCACTCCCGGCGGCGACCAGGGCAAGGCGGCCTCGTGGGCCCAACAACGAGATGGCCGCGTCAACGACTTGCGCCGCGCCGGTTGTGTCCAAGCAGCAATCTGCACCGTATGTGTCGGCGCCCATCTTGGCGACTGCATCGGGATCTGCGCCGTCGATCACGGTTGTCGCGCCCAGTTCAAGCGCGAGTGTTCGGCGGTCCGGATCGAGGTCCACTGCGATGATCTCGGAGGCGCCGACGAGCTTGGCGGCCATCACTGCGGCCATCCCAACAGCACCGACGCCGAACACTGCGAGGCGTTGTCCGCTGCGCAGATTCACTGTGTTCAACACTGCGCCGGCCCCGGTTTGAATTCCACACCCGAGGGGGCACAGCACCTCCAGCGGCAATGAGGGGTCGACTTTGACGAGGTTGCGTTCGGTGACGATCGCGTGCGTCGCGAAGGAGGACTGGCCGAACCATCGGGAGGAAACCGCGACGCCGTCCTCGGTCGCGGCCGCCGTCGTCCCGTCCATCCGGCGGCCCGTCAGGTTGCGGAGCACGAATTCGGTGCAGTAGGCGGGTTGTCCGGTCAGGCATTGCGGGCACCATCCGCAGTGATCGAAACTCATGACGACGTGGTCGCCGACCGCGAAGCGGGTGACGTCGCGCCCCACCGCCTCGACGATTCCGGAGCCTTCATGACCGAAAACGATTGGTAGGGGGATCGGTAGGCCATGTCTCACGACGAGATCGGTATGGCACATTCCGACCGCGGAGACCTTGACCAAGAGTTCGCCCGGCCGTGGTTCATCGAGGTCCAGCGCTTCGACCGAGAACGGCTTGTCGTGCTCGTGGAGTACAGCAGCAGTTATCTTCATGCGCTGCGTACCTTCACTGCCCTGATCGCATCCCACCGGTGGCCTTCTCCTTCGATCTTCAATCGAGTAGTCGCTTTCTCGCGTTGGGCTCCGCGCGGTGCCAGCGCAGCATGACGGTTGGTGCGGCGAGCAGGCAATCGGGCGAGCGTGGTTGTGCAGATGCACGCATCTTGTCCCATTACTTGCCTGCAGGCAAGGGTGCGTGGGGTCCGAATGTGAAGAAACTTTACTTGCGTGTCAGCAAGGTGCGATACTGGCTGCGTGGACGCTTCGACTCAACAGCAACCCAGCACTTCTGCGAACAGTACCGCCGGACAGCACGACAGTCGTTCCGATGACGACGTCGTGCTGCAGCATCGCGATAGCGGCGTGTTGACGCTGACACTGAACCGTCCCGCACGTCGCAACGCCTGGACCGTCGAGATGGGGGAGCGCTACGCGGCGCTACTGGCTGAAGCCGAGCAGGATGATGAGGTACGCGTTGTCGTGATCACCGGAGCCGAATCGGCATTCTGCTCCGGGGCAGATCTGGGTGAGATCACATCGAAAGACGTTCCCTTCGAGCCATTCACCCGAGACATCGAGGCCACATTGCGATTCAGCAAGCCCCTGGTGGCCGCCATCAACGGCCCCGCGGTGGGACTCGGCTTAGTACAGGCCTTGTCGTGCGACGTACGGTTCATCGCAGCCGATGCGTGGGTGTCGACCGCATTCGCCCGCCGAGGCTTCGTGGCCGAATTCGGCATCGCGGCCTTCTTGTGCCGGCAAATCGGTGTCGGACACGCCAGCGACCTACTGATATCCGGACGCAAGGTGAGCGCGACCGAAGCGCACCGGATTGGTCTAGCGCAGTTCATCGTCGACTCGAGTCATGCGCCGACCGCGGCATGGGACTACGCCCGTGACATCGCCGAGCATTGCTCACCGCCGGCCGTGGCAGTGATCAAACAGCAGCTGCGCGATGAAGAAAACCTAGAATTTTGGACCGCGCTTCGCCTTGCGAAAGCACGACAGGAACTGTTCTTGACCACCCCTGGCTTCGCCGAAACCATGCAAACCCTTAAGCAGTCGGGCCAGTTTCGGCTAGCGTCCGCCACACCGAAATGATCGACTCACGTTGAATCGCCTGCCTCTGACGGCAATGCCGTGGCCCATCCGGTCGAACGTGAACGTGCTTGAGATCCAGCACATGCGAATGTAGCGTCGCCATAGTCCCAGGCTGGAGCCTAGTTCCGGCCAAGGGGGTATCCAGTAAACCCAGACGGCCCCGCGCCGAAGTGAGGACGATTCGACGATGGCCGATGTAATCGTCACCCGACGCGGTGGGATCGCTGTCGTCAGCCTGAACCGTCCAGACAAATTCAATGCACTGAGAATGTCGATGTGGGAAGAACTTGTCGTTGCCGGGGAGGCGCTTGGGCGTGATCGCAATGTACGCGCGGTTGTGCTGCGCGGTGAGGGCTCCTCCTTTAGCACCGGTATGGATACCTCGACGTTCGAGGAGATGCGCACGACCCGTTCAATAACTGTCGACGAGACGGCCAGCACGCGACTCGGCCGGCTTCGCGACCCCGTCCTGCGCGAGCCAGGGCGTATCACCAATCTCGCTCAGCAGTCCGCCTATGTGTGGACCGAGCTTCCCCAGCCCGTCATCTGCGCGATCCGCGGCTATGCACTCGGGGCCGGTCTACAGGTCGCCCTCGGCGCCGATATCCGGATCGTGAGCCCCGATGCAAAGCTGGGCCTCCTGGAAATCAATTGGGGGATGGTGCCCGATACCGGCGGGACGGCGAGCCTGGTGCGGCTAGTTGGAGCCGACGTGGCCAAGGAGCTGATCTGGACGGCTCGTCGAGTCGATGGTGTGGAAGCCGTACGCCTGGGATTGGCCACCCGGGTGGCCGAAGACCCCGACGTCGCGGCCATGTCGTTGGCGGCCGAGATCGCCAAGCGCAGTCCCGACGCGATCCGAGCGGGCAAGCGCTTGATCCGCGAGGCGCAGGAGACCGGCTATGCCCCAGCTTTCCTTGCCGAGTCTCATGCCCTTGCCGCATTGGCTGGCAGCCCCAACCAGCTAGAGGCCGTTGCCGCAGCAGTGGAGCGCAGGACCGCTGAGTTCATCGACTCGGTGGAGGAGTAACCACAAGCGTCGCAACACGTCTGCTTCAACGCCGCTCGAGGACCTAAGGGATCGGACCCCGTGCTGTTGCGGATAGATCGCACGTGAATGGAGCTTTATGGCAGCGTGTGGCTTGGGGGCGCGTCCATGCTTGCGGGTAACGCCGTGCGGAGGCGTCGCCCTCCGTTGCTGCGACTGTCCGGCATTGTGAAAACGGCCAGACCATTGCGCGGCCGGAGCGCTATGCGATAGCTTGCATGCGGGCAAGTAAAGTGTGAAGGTGTGACGTCGAAGGTGCCGGACCTCGCTGGATGACGGCGGGTGCTCTTACCTCAACGGCCCTCGCGCCGGCTCGCTCGGGAACTGGTCACCAAGCCCTTATACCCTTGGGGGAAGTCATGCATGAGATCGTCAACGAGTCGGCCAATGTGCTGGCGGACCCGATGTCCTACACCGACGAAACGCGGCTGCACGAGGCACTGAGAACGGTGCGCAGCCAAACACCGATCGCTTGGGTGGATCGCGAGCCGTATCGTCCCTTCTGGGCGGTGTCAAAACACGCCGACGTCATGGAGATCGAACGGGCCCACACCGTCTTCGTCAACGAACCCCGCTCCATTCTGGTTGCCGCCGAGTTCGAAGACTTCACGCGGGCCCAGGCCGCCGCGGGGATCGGTCTACGCACTCTGATCAATCTCGACGGCGTGGAGCACCGTGTCATGCGAGCAATTGGAGCTGACTGGTTCCGTCCCAAAGCCATTCGCACCATGCAGCTTCGCATCAATGATCTGGCCAAGCGTCATGTCGACGACATGGCTGCTCTGGGTGGAACGTGCGACTTCGTTCAAGAGGTCGCCGTGAACTATCCGGCGTTCGTCATTCTGTCGCTGCTGGGACTGCCGGAATCTGACCTGCCGCTGATGATCCGCCTCACCCAGGAGTTGTTCGGTCAGTCCGATACGGAATTCAGTGTCGGCGATGTTGAGAAGTCGTTCGGCACCGTGGTGGAGTTCTTCGAGTACTTCGCCGCGCTCACCGCCGCTCGGCGTCGTAACCCCACCGATGACATGGCATCGGCCATCGCGAATGCGCGCGTGGACGGCGAACTGTTATCGGATGTCGCAGCGTTCTCGTACTACACCATCCTTGCCACCGCCGGACATGACACGACCAGCGCGACGATCGCCGGCGGCCTACTGGCGTTGATAGAGAACCCCGCTGAGCGACGACGGCTCGCCGAGACCCCAGAGCTGATGCCGCTCGCCACCGAGGAGATGATTCGGTGGGTGTCTCCGGTCAAGGCGTTCATGCGACGCGCGACGCAGAGCACAGTCATCCGCGGCGTGCCGATCGCCGAGGGGGAAGACGTGCTGCTGTCCTATGTCTCGGCGAACCGCGACGAGGATGTCTTTGTCGATCCACTCCGCTTCGATGTCGGCCGAGAGCCTAACCGCCACCTGGGCTTTGGATTCGGGGTGCACTTCTGTCTAGGGGCCGGGCTGGCCCGTATGGAGATCGCCAGCTTCTTTCGAGAGCTGGTTCCACGGCTTGAGTCGATACAACTCAGCGGATCTCCTGAGTGCATGGCCACAACCTTCGTCGGCGGGTTGAAGCATCTGCCGATCGAGTACACGTTGCGTTAGCCGATCGCCGAATCAGCGTTGGGTGGGGCGCACCGCCGCGCTGAACGAAAGGGACCATATGTAGCGGTCGCCGCCCCCATCATCGACGGTGTCGCTGGGCCGCTACGCGCGGACGGTGGTCAACTACGGCGGGATCTACCAGGGTGATCCCGAGTCCCATGACGTGCTGACTGCACGGAACAACCGCGAGGTAACGGTGGTCGCTCCACGAAATGCCGCAGGGGGCAGGGTCGGTGTGTAGGCAGTCCGATCAGTAGGCCTCCTCCATACTGGGATCGCCTTGGTTAGGTGGTGGCCTGCTCTGTCGCCCCGTGCTCCGATGCGCTGTACCAGCGGCCCAACACATCAGCGACGTGGTGGAAGTCGTTGGCCAGCGGACCGGGAGACCCAGGTACGGATCGCGAGAACCGCGGTGCGGCTGCGGTTTGCACAACGCCGCCGACGTCGACATGGCTACCCCGCTGCACCAGATGCGGGTGCCTCGTTGCCTCCTCGAAGGACAGCACCGGGGTCACGCAGGCATCGGTGTCAGCGAACACCTCAGCCCAGTGATCACGGCCGTGGGTGAGGAATCGCTCGGAGAATAGGGCGCGAAGATGCGACCATTGCGATCGATCGTTCTGCCCCTGCGACAGCGCGGCGTCCAGTTCGAGTCCGCGCAGCAGTTCGGCGAAGAACTGCGGCTCGATCGCGCCGACCGCCACATAGCGCTCGTCGCTGCACACGTAGGTGTCGTAGAACGGGGCCCCGCTGTCGAGCACATTGTCGGCAGGGGTGTCGCTCCATGCGCCACCCGCGCGAAACGACCAGAACTGTTGCAGCAGAGCGGTGACGCCGTCGACCATCGCCGCATCGACAACTTGGCCCTGCCCGGACCGATCCCGCTCCCACAGCGCGGAGAGGATGCCGAACAGGAGGAACATCGATCCGCCGCCGTAGTCGCCGACCAGGTTCAACGGCACTGTGGGCCGGGCGCCCGCAGTGCGGATGGCGTTGAGCGCGCCGGTCACCGAGATGTAGTTGATGTCGTGCCCCGCGCGCCGTGACCACGGGCCGCCTTGGCCCCAGCCCGTCATCCGGGCATAGACCAAACGGGGGTTGCGCGCGGCCGTATCCGCCGGAGAGAGACCCAGTTTCTCGGTGACACCGGGCCGGAATCCCTCAATGAGGACATCGGCGTGCGAGATCAGATCGAGGACATCGTCACGTTGTGCTGGATCGGACAGATCGGCCTGTACGAAGGTGCGACCCCGAAGGGTGTGGTCCGCACCGAAAATTCCCGTCCCCGGTGGCAACTCCGACGGTCGGTCGATCCGGACCACGTCGGCGCCCAGATCGGCCAGCAACATGGCCGCCAGCGGCCCCGGCCCGATACCTCCGAGCTCGACGACGCGCAATCCTGCCAGTGGACCAGCCATTGGTGCACCCTTTCGCGGTGTTATCGCTCTGACGCCGTCTTCACCCATACGTCTATTTTGCATGCTAGCAAGCAAAGCGTGGCAGATCCTCCCTTGCCACAACGACATCCCGGCAACGGGGGAAGCGCGATGCGCACATTGCGCGGTCGGAGCGCTATGCGGTACCTTGCGTGCGAGCAAGTAAAATCAGGGCGACGTCGACGAGAGTGGATCCGACGCCGCCGGTCGTCAAGAGGAGCCCGACGTGAACCAGCCTGTCTTCGTCATCGGTGTCGGAATGACCAAGTTCGAGAAGCCTCTGCGGCGCGCTTGGACATACCCCGAAATGGTTGCCGAGGCGGTGAACGCTGCGCTCGACGACGCCGGCGTGCACTACGACGAGATCGGCATCGCATTCGGCGGCACCAGCCTTGGTGCCCTCGCCCAGCGCAGCCTCTACACGGTAGGCACGACAGGAGTGCCCATCATGACCGTCACCAATGCCTGTGCGAGCGGGTCGTCGGCGCTGTATCTGGCGCGCCAGGCGGTCAAGGCCGGCGCGCCGGTGGCGCTGGCCGTTGGCTGGGAGAAGATGAAACCCGGATCGCTCGGCACGGGAGTCGAAGAGGATGGGCCAGGGTTCCTGGACCTTCATCTCGACACGATGGCCGACGCGACGGGTGCCCCGCTCGACGCCCACGCACCCCCGACCGTGCAGATGTTCGGCAATGCCGGACGAGAGCACATGGCGCGCTACGGTTCGACCCCGGAACACTTTGCGTGGATCGGATGGAAGAACCACAAGCACTCCGTCAACAACCCACGATCGCAATTCCAGGACGAGTACACCCTTGAGCAGATTGCGCAGGCGCGGATGATCTGGAACCCGCTGACCAAACTCCAATGCTCGCCAACTTCCGACGGCGCTGCAAGTGCGATCGTGGCTAGCGAGCGCTTCGTCGAGGAGCACGATCTGTGGGATCAGGCGATCGAGCTGGCCGGTCACCACATCGCCACCGATGCCGCCGATTCGTTCTCCCACAAATCCAGCATCGACGTCGTCGGCGCCCAGGTGAGCCGCCGTGCGGCAGCGGTCGCACTCGAGCAGGCGCAGGTATCCATCGGCGACGTGGACGTGATCGAACTGCACGATTGCTTCTCGACCAACGAGCTGCTCACCTACGAGGCGCTCGGAATGGCCCCTGAAGGCGAGGGTCACAAGCTCGTCGAGACCAGTGACACAACCTATGGCGGCAGGTGGGTGGTCAACCCGTCTGGCGGCCTGATTTCAAAGGGCCATCCGATCGGAGCCACCGGTGTCGCCCAATGCGCCGAATTGACCTGGCAGCTACGCGGCCACGCCGGCGATCGCCAGGTGCCAAACGCGCGGATCGGCCTGCAGCACAACATCGGCCTTGGGAGCGCCTGCGCTGTCGCAATCTACCGCCGCCCGCGCTGACGTGACCGGATCGGTGGCGGCCGGCGAGAGCACCGAACCCGAGCTCGTCCTTACTGACGACCAGCGCGAGTTGGCCAAGACATTGCGCCAGTTCCTGCAATCGACGTGGGACCCGCAGCGGCTGACCGAAGCTGGTTTTGCGGCGCCGGAGCTGGCCCGCCAGTGCTGGAACGCGTTGGACCAGGCCATTGGTGTCGCCGGAGTCACGGTGCCGCAGAAGTGCTCGGGAGCGGGCGCTGGTGTCGGCGAAATGTGTGTCATTGCCGAAGAACTCGGCCGGGCGCTGCATCCCAGTCCATGGTTGAGCCTGCAGGGATTCGCGATACCCCTGTTGGCCGCCGACGTCGAGCACCCGGCGCGCGCTGCTCTGCTGGAGGCGGTGGCCACAAATCAGCGGATCATCACCGCGGCATGGACGGGATCCACCCTGGAAATACGCCGCTACGCCGATGGCACCCCTGTCGTGTCAGGGGTGGTGAACCGGGTGGTTGACGCCGACGCCGCCGGCAGCGTCTTGGTACTTGTCGGCAAGAAGGACCAAATGCAGCTGTTGGCCATCGACCTTGACGCTCCGGGCGTGACACGGCATCCCCGCAGCACCCTGGACCTTGCGCGCAGCCAGGCTACCGTCACGCTGGTCGACTGCAAGGCCGTCGATCTTGGCCCCGTAGACGACGTGGACGTCGCGCGCGGGTGGACACTTGCCCGCATCGCGGCCGCGGCAGAACTGCTCGGCGTGGCGGACCACGCAATGGAGACAGCGGTGGACTACGCCAAACAGCGCAGTCAATTCGGCCGCCTCATCGGCTCGTATCAGGCCGTCAAGCACCGTTGCGCCAGGCTGCTCATCGACGTCGAGCAGGCGCGGTCGCTGCTGCGGTACGCAGCCTGGTGTGCCGACTCCGGCCACGCCGACCTCGAGGTCGCCGCGGGTGAAGCCTGGTGGATGTGCAGCACGACGGCCGTGCAAGGTACCGCTGACCTCATCCGGGTGCTCGGTGGCACGGGGTTCACCTGGGAACACACCGCGCACTTGTACTTTCGACGCGCGCGGGCCACCACTGCTCTCTTCGGAGACCCACACTCGACGCTCGATGATCTAGGACGAGGACTCCAGCGGTGACCGAAATCGACGATTTGCCGAGCCGGCTCAACGACTTTTTTGCTGCGCATAGCGTCCCGGAATCGACTGCCTCGGAAGACGTTGCCGCAGCGCGGGCTTTCCAACACGCCCTGTTCGATGCGGGCCTGGCGGGCCTGAGCTGGCCGACCGAACTCGGTGGTCAAGGTCTGCCCAACGAGTCCGAGCAGATCTTTACCTCTGTGGCGCAGGGATTTCGGGTTCCAATCGCACCGCTGACCCTCACGTTGAAAGTATGCGGGCCCGCGGTGGTCGAATTCGGAACCCCCGAACAGCACCACCGGCACGTGTCCGCGACCTTGCGCGGCGAACAGGTCTGGTGCCAGCTGTGGTCCGAGCCGGAGGCAGGTTCGGACCTGGCCGGCGTGCGGACACGGGCTATCAGGGAATCGGACGGGGGATGGCTGATCGAGGGACAGAAGATCTGGACCTCGGGAGGGCATTACGCCGATTACGCGCTGCTGTTGTGCCGCACCGATCCTGACGCACCCAAGCACAAGGGGCTCAGCATGATGATCGTCGACATGCGCCACCCCGGCATAACGATACGACCCTTGCGACAGATGACGGGAGACGCCGAGTTCAACGAGGTCTTCCTCGACCAGCTGCGGGTGCCCGCCGATGCAGTGCTTGGCGAACCCGGTCAGGGTTGGCGGATCACCACGTGGATGATGGGCCGCGAACGGATCTCGGTCGGAACGGAAATGCGTAACTCGCGCACCCTGGCGTGGTCGGATGTCCACGCGATGGCGGTATCGGCCGGCCGGGCCGAGGATCCGCTGGTGCGCGCCCGGTTGGCCCTTCTGCATATCCACCAACAGGGCGCTCACCTGTTGAGTTTGCGACTGGCTCAAGAGATCCGGGCGGGCGCCGGCAACGCGTTGTTGGGGTCAGCCATCAAAGTGGCTGAGGCAGCGGTTATTCGAGAAGGCGCCGAGCTGGCGATTCAGATCCTGGGTGCCGACGCCGCGGCGTGGGACCCCGATGATGCCAGCCAGAGCCGCGCAGCCGAGGCGGTCCTGATGAGCCCGGCGTTCGCCATCGGCGGCGGCACCGATGAGATACAGCTCAACACCCTCGGCGAACACGTCTTGGGGTTGCCCCGCTAGCGGCGATCGGTCGTTGACCCCACGCTGGTGACGGCGCACGCGCCACCGCACCTGCGACGATACCGCAGACGACCCGCAACTCTTGATACCAATTGACTATTTGGATTGACCGGGGCGATGCCGATCGAGGCTTTGGCCAAGCCCCGGGCGGATTCTCATCACCATTTCATGCCCATGTCAGACACGGTGGCCGAGTATCGATTCGGGCTAATAAGCGCCGGCGCCGGATGGAAATGCCCCCACGGGAGGGAACCAGCGGCCGCAACGACAGTATCCGAACGCGTGAATCACTCTGTCGCACTGCGGCGGAAGCACGCCGCTGCCGACCGGTCGAGTGGCCGTCTGGCGCCGAACCGGCACCGGGTCGGCGTCACTCGGCGGCCGCCGCTGCTACCAGCGCGATCGTGACGGGTTGGCGGCGGCACTCGCCACCGCGATCGCACCCTGCGTGGGATCGCCGCCGTTCTTGACAATTTGCTTGCGAGCATGCAAGCTAGCCGCGAATGCGATCACGGACAGGAAAGGCACTTATGACGGACGAAAATGCGGGCAGACTTGCGGGCAGAGTTGTCATCGTGACCGGAGCTGGCCGCGGAATCGGTGCCGGGTACGCCATTCAGGCGGCTGCCGCCGGAGCCAAGGTGGTCGTCAACGACCTTGGCGGAGGAATTCACGGCGAGTCAGGTGAGGCCGCCGGTAAGAGCCCTGCCGAACAGGTCGTCGACACGATTACCGCGGCCGGGGGTGAAGCGGTCGCCAATCACGCCGACATCGCCGATAGCGATGGCGCCGCAGCACTGATCGAGGAAACCGTCCAGCATTTCGGCGATCTCGACGTGGTGATCAACAACGCCGGCATTCTGCGGGACCGGATGCTGGTCTCCATGTCGCCGGAGGAGTGGGACGCCGTGGTGCGGGTGCATTTGCGCGGGCACTACGCCACCAGCCATCACGCCGCCGCGTACTGGCGCAACAGGTCTCGTGAAGCCGGTCGCGCGCGCGATGCGGCGTTGATTCACACCACGAGTGTCTCCGGTCTACACGGCAATGTCGGTCAGTTCAACTACTCGGCGGCCAAGGCTGGAATTGCCAGCATGGCGATCAATGGCCACCTCGAGCTCAATGAGCGCTACCAGGTGCGCAGCTATGCGATCGCGCCCAGCGCCCGGACCCGGCTGACGCTAAGTTCCCCGGGAGCCGCTGACGGTGTGGCCGCACCTGAGGATGGATTCGACTTCTTCGATCCCGCGAATGTGGCGCCCTTCGTGCTCTGGCTGGCTACGGCGGATTGCCCGGCGCCTTCTGGATCGGTCTTTGGCGTCGAAGGCGACCTCGTACGGCGGTATCAGCCGTGGACGATCGCCGCGACGATCTACAACGACGGAAAGCCTTGGAGCTTCGCCGATCTCGACAGCGCCTACAAGCCGCTCGCTGAGGCCCCCTCCCCGCGGGGCCTCCTGGAAGCCATCGAATTGAGCAGCGCCCACATCGCACAATTGGCCGCCGGCGGCGCGTCATGAGCGGCGCAGCGGCAGAGTTGGGGGAGCTAGCGGCCTCGCTGGACGAACTGAGTGGGGAGCTCTACGTTCCGTCGCGTCGCTATGCCGCCGACGGTTCGTTGCGACCGTGCACACCCACCACGGTGCCCGCTGTTGGCGTCCTGGTCAGCTGGACCAAATTCGAGGGTCAACACTACGGACTGGTCGATCTCGACGCGTCGCCGCGCGTCCAGGCCTTCCTTGCCGAAGGACCCCACGAGGTTGGAGCCCGTTACCACGGGCACCAGGACAGCGACGGAACACTGAGGTTCGTCCGTGACTGAAACCGTCCACGTTGTCGGCGTCGGGATGACGCGCTTCGCGAATCATGGCCCCGGCGTGGGCATCAAGCTCGGGGCAGAGGCTTCTGTCGCGGCACTCAACGATGCCGGTATCACGTTCGCCGAGGTCGACATGCTGATCGCGGGATCGGCCAACCCGCACTCGCCGCGGGGGGTTTTCCTAGCGCGTGAATTGGGCCTGACCGGCAAACCGGTTCAGCATCTCTCCAACGCCTCGGCGACCGGGCTGGCGGCAATGCACGAGGCGATCGCCACGCTGGAGGCTGGCCGCGCCGAGGTGGTGCTCGTATGCGGTTTGGACTCGCCGGAGACGGCCGTGTCTAGTCAGGACGTCATCGCCGGTGAAGGACATCACCCCCCGGCGGTGTCGTTCGCGCTATGGGCCCGCGAGCGGATGGCCACTTATGGCACCACCGAGAAGCACTTGGCGATGGTCGCGGCCAAGAACTGGAACTATGCTCGCACCAACCCATTCGCAGCCCGCCAGGCAGCCGAACCGGTCACCGTGGACCGCGTCCTGGGGTCGCGAATGGTGGCAGAACCATTCACCTCGATGATGTGTACACCGTGGGGTGACGGCGCCGCCGCGGCTGTGTTGTGTACAGAGTCGGCTTTGCGACGCTTCGACGCCTCACGCGCTGTGCGGATCGCTGCCAGCGCCTTCCAGTCTGACCGCTTCGGTCCTCGCCAAGTTTTGGAAGGGGCCATCGTCGGCCCACCAGAGCTGACCCGCAGCACTGTGGCCGAGGCGCTGAAACAGGCCCAGCTTGGTGTAGCCGACATCGATATCGTTCAGCTGCACGACGCCTTCGCCATCGAAGAGATTCTGTACTACGAACTGCTCGGATTCTGTGCTCCCGGCGAAGCCGAGGGACTGCTTGAGCAAGGCGCATTCGGACCGAACTCGCGCAAAGAATTCGGTCTGCCGGAGGTCTCCACCGACGGCGGGCTGATCGGGCGTGGCCACCCTGGGGGGCCCACCGGCCTGGCACAGATCTGGGAGACCGTGCGGCGGCTGCGCCAACCCGGTGGTGACCGGGTAGGACTATGCCATCTCCTCGGCGGAGGGTCGATATGCATCGCGCAGATCCTGACGCGAGACGCCGCCTAGTCCAATGTTCGTCACCGCCGGGCCCACAATGCCCCGCGGTCCAGTCCACTCGGAGGGCAATTGTGAAGCTAGACCCTAATCTCGTCGGCCTGGAGTTGTCGCCCCAGGCGTCAACGTGGACCAAGCGCGATTGTGCGCTCTATGCGCTGGGAATTGGTGCGGGACACGATGATCCCGCAGGTGAATTGGATTTCACCACCGATGGTAGTGGCGGGCGCTCCCAGCGGGTCTACCCGACGTTCGGCGTGTTGGCCGGCACCGCTGCCGGCGTCGGTGAACTCATCGCCGCGCTCGGAGACGCCGTCGACTTCACGCAGATGCTGCATGGTGAGCAACGTCTGGATCAGCTCGCCACACTGCCCGCGGACGCTGCGGTCACGGCGAAGTCGCAGATTTCGGCAATCTGGGACAAGAGCAGCGCGACCGTGGTCGAGACGACGTCGGACGTCGCCGATGCCGACACCGGCGAAGTGTATTGCCGGTCTACTCAGTCGATGTTCTTCCGAGGCGTCGGAGGATGGGGTGGCGAGCGCGGTCCGTCTACGCCGAAGTGGTCGCCGCCGCCGGCGGATCCCGACCGCGTCTTCACCGCCCGCACCCGCGCTGACCAAGCGCTGCTGTATCGGCTTTCTGGTGACCACAACCCGTTGCACGTGGACCCTGAAGTAGCCAAAGCCGCCGGGTTCGACCGGCCCATTCTGCATGGCTTGTGCGTGTATGGCATCGCCGGGCGTTTGTTGCTTGCCGGCTACTGCGACGCGGATCCGTCGCGCTTCAAGTCGCTCAGCGGTCGATTCAGTGCCACGACTGTGCCAGGTGACACTTTGACGGTCGACACCTGGCAGTCGAGTCCTGGCATCGTGGACTTCTGCGTCAAGAATGACAGCGGCGCAGTGCTGTTCAGTCAGGGGCGGTTCGAATTCTCCGCGGACTCGGCGTAGATATCACTTGCAGGCTCGCTGCCGATAGATCGGACACGCCGCCAAGTTCTGGACAGCGCGGCGATAAATTGCGCCCGTCGCGGTTATGCAGGCACCCGTTACGACGATATCGCCGCATCGTTCCGACTGTCGAAAGGCGGACTGCGCGACTACATCAACTCCACGCGAAGCGCTACAAACCGTAACGGAACGCTTGATGGGTGGAAATGATCCGCGACAGAGCACGTTGGGCTACCTACGTGCAGGAGCACCCCCTTCTTTCATTGCTGTTTTGGCGATGATGAACTCGTTACTGCCAACGCGGCGGGACGCACATTGTTTCGGCGGTTGCGTGACATCGTTGGAGACCGTCGCCGCAGAGCAGAACAAAGCGACCGCACCAGCTGACCAGATCACTGTGCGCCATCTGGCGATGGTCGTCTGGAGCGTGCGGCACCCAGCCGCAGGAGAGGAGCGACGTGAAAGCCACACCGCCAACCACTTTTCCGACCTCACAATCAGGTCGCTAACGGCCTCTTCTGCGTCGATGCCACGTGCGGATAGTGCGGCGTGAGCTTGTGTGCCATCGACGTGGACGAGCAACGCAGCCCGTCGAGCACCGCTACGAAGCAACAACCGTGTTGCGCAACGCGCCGACGTGCTCTAGCTGCACTTCCACAACCTGACCCGGCTCCAGGTATCGGCCCGTGGTCATCCCGACCCCCGCTGGTGTGCCGGTGAGAACAATATCGCCGGGCTCGAGGGTGGCGTACTGGCTTACCCTTGCCACCAGTTCGGCGAAGTTGAATAACAGGTTTGCCGTCGTAGACGATTGCCGAGTTTCCCCGTCGATGATGGTCGTGATCTGCAGCGGGTCGTCCGGGCCGATAGCGTCAGCGGTCAGCAGCGCAGGCCCCAGCGGTTTAAAGGTGTCAAAGCTCTTGGCGACTCCGACATTGGCGCGGCCGTCATGGCCGCCGCGGCCGAGCTGGACGTCGCGTGCCGATATGTCGTTGGCCACGGTGATACCTGCGACGTAGCGCCAGGCCTCTTGCGCATCAACGGATTTTGCGTGGGCGCCGATCACCAGCGCCACTTCGCCTTCGTAGTCGACTTCGGTGGGAGCGCACGCCGGCAGCACGATGTCATCGAATGGACCCGACGCAGCCGAACCTGCCACCCAGAAAAATCGTGGCACGGTCGGGGCCGCGGCGCCTATTTCCTCGGCGTGGTCAAGGTAGTTCAAGCCGATGATGCAGATCTTTCCAGGGCGGCTCACTGGGGCGAGTACGGTCACTTCTGACGCCGACACGGTGTCGCGTACCGATGCGTGGTGAAGGACGCCGAGGTGGCCGTCCTGAATGAGCTGTCCGAGTGTGCGATCCGAGTCCAGCAGCTGGTACTCGTCGTCTACGACGCGGGCCACGCCACGCGAGGTCTGGGCGATCAACATGACAGGATCTGTTGCGGCGCCGCGGATATCGAGCTCGGTTGTGCGATCGGTTCGCCTGAGGGCCACCAAGTTCCGGCGATAATCACTGCTTGATCGCCTGGGCTAGCGGAACGCCCTGGTCTCGGCGCGCGAGGCAGGCCTCGGGGTCGATGCTGTGCCCGTCGGGGTTGCGTTTGAACTGCTCACTGGACATGAATTCGCGCATCTCGGCCTCGGTGGGGAAGTTCATGCCCGACAACTCCACGCGATTTCCATCCGGGTCGCGGTAGTAGAGGCTGGTGGCGATACCGTGATTGGAGGCTTCGATGGGATGCAGACCGGAATCCTTGAGGGTGCTGTACTGCTCGAACAGTGCTTCCAGATCTGGGTAGCGGATCTGCAGGTGATGAAGGCCGACCGCTCTGCGCTCCGTACCGCCAACGTCGGCGCACTCGAACACGGCAACCCGCTGGGTGTATGGATAGTCGCTGGGAAGGTTGAAGAAGGCGATGCGAGTGGGCACGTCCGGATCAGTTGTGCCCACCCCGCTTTCGGGGGTCATGTCCAGGGTCGGTGGTTGGCGCAACACCTGCTGGTAAAAGCTGCACAGGCGGTGGTAATGCGGTGTACGCAGCACCACCTCTGACAGGCCGATGCGAAACTTCTTCTGTGTGTCCGGCATGGATGTCCGATCCTGGCTGAGGATGCACGGGACGTGTCTGCGCTCCGTGAAACGGTCTGAGTGGCAATCTAGCGACTTGCTGGCGCGCAAGCAACCGTGAAGCAGGGAAAACGGATGGTGCGGCGGGATCGGCGCGTCGCTTGTTGGCAGGCCCGCAGCGGGAGTTCCGAGGACGGAAAGCCTGGACCGCCTGCGCCAACGTTGCCCTTGCTTGCGAGTCGGCAAGGTAGCATGGTGTCGGTGCCGCGCGCACCCACAACCTTGCCGGCAACGATGCGGTCGGCGCGCTGCCCCGACGACTGCCGGCACGTCCATGAAACGGATAAGGAACCCACAGATGACCGCGATTGCCACTCGCCTCACACTCAGCGATGTGGTCCGCGCACGCGCCCACGGCAATCCCGACCAGCCCGCAGTCCTGGACCCGCTGGTGTCGCTGAGCAACGCTGACTGGGACTACTGGGCAGATCTAGTGAGCACGGCCATGCGCGCAGCAGGTGTCGGGTCATCGGAGCGGGTCTGTTACCTAGGGCGCAATCGTGCAACGTATCCGATCCTGGCGGCCGCGGCGGCACGTGTCGGGGCAGCCCTCGTCAGCATGAATTGGCGACTATCAGCGGAGGAATTGCGCCACGTGCTCGACGACTCACGTCCCTGCCTCATCGTCGCCGAGCGGGAATTTCACGCGACACTCACCGACGCACTGGCGAATTCCAGGGTGGCGCCAAAGATCGTATGGATCGACGGTGGGGCCGGTCTGGCCGATCTCCGCACCTGGACGGCCAGCGTGAAGTCCGCTCCCTCCGCGCCCCACCACGTCGCTGCGGGAGTCGACACGGTAGGACTCATCAACTACACCTCGGGTACCACCGGACAGCCCAAGGGCGTGGTCGTCACCACGTCGCAACTGCGGGCGAGCGTGACGGGCCCACAATTAGTGCATTGTGACGTCGACACCCGGTTTCTGGTCATGTCGCCGGTGTTTCATGTCGCAGGCTCCGTGTTGGTGGCGGCCGTTGCCTGGCTTGGCGGGGCGATCGTGCTCGTGCCTGATGCCGATCCGCTCGAAATAGCGACGGCGGTCGCGCGGTTCGGAGTTACCGACGCCATGCTGGTCCCTGCGCTCATCAGTGCCGTCATGAAAGACGAACGAATCGCGCCGCAGGCCTTCTCCGGGCTGCGCACCCTTAGCTACGGTGCTTCACCGATCTCGCAGCCCACTCTGGAGAAGATGACGAAGTGGTTCGGTGATGTCGACTTCGTCCAAGGTTACGGACTCAGTGAAACGGTCGGCCCCATTTGCACGTTGACAGCCGACGATCACCGTCGTGGGGGACGGATCCTGCAATCGGCGGGTCGGCCTCTGCCCGGTGTTGAGGTCAAGGTGGTCGATCCGCAGACCAAGGTCGAGGTGGCCGCTGGTGAGGTGGGGGAGATCTGGATACGCAGTGATCAGAATTGCGCCGGATACTGGTGTCGGCCAACGGCCACCGCTGAGCTCTTCGTCAAAGGTTGGTTGCGTACCGGTGACCTCGGCCGGATCGACGAAGGATACGTCTACCTGTGCGGTCGACTGAAGGACCTGATCATCACCGGGGGCGAGAACGTCTACGCCAGCGAGGTCGAGGCCGTGCTTGCTCGGCAGCCGGGGGTCGCCGAGTGCTGCGTCGTTGGCGTGCCGGACGAGCGGTGGGGTGAGACGATCGTGGCCGCGGTGGTCGCCGAAACCGGCTGTGCCGTCGATGCTGCGACCCTGATCGCGGCCTGCCGGAGCCGCCTCGCGCGATACAAGTGCCCCACTGAGATTCGGTTCGTGTCCGAACTGCCCCGCAACGCCACCGGCAAGGTGTTGAGCCGCCTTGTACGCGAGACCTGGTTTTTCTCAGACTGATTCGGCGTGATCAGGGCGTGACCGAGGTCAGGGCGCGAAGCTCATGGCTTCGGGTCCGCGCTCAGGATTGCGAAGCCGTTGAGCACGGTTTGGATGTGCCGCGCGTCGAGGCGGTCGAGCCGTTCGGCAAGCGGGGGCCGGATCCGGTCGCCGATCGCGGCGGTGGGACGCCGGCCTTCCTCGGTGAGTTCCAACCGGCGCAACCGGTTCCCTTATGCGGACCTTGCCGACGCGCAAGCAAGCTGGTAGCGTCCGGAGCGGTTCGCCCAACGAATGGAGACGGAATGCTGACTGGCGCTGAGTACCTGACATCGATGAAGGACGGCCGTCAGCTGTATGTCGACGGCGCACTGGTCGAGGACCCGGTCAATCATCCGCTTCTGGCCTCGGCCTACAAGTTCGTGGCGTCGACATACGACAAGATGTGGGACCCGAATAAGGCGGTCGGCCCGTACTACACGATCCCCCAAGATGTCGGCGAGCTACGCACGCTGATGGAGGGGGTCAGCGACTGGGACGACCTGGCCTCAGTCACCGCCAGTGGCCTGATGGCACTGGTGACCACTGCGGCGCGGATGCCGGCGGACGACCCGGCCTACGCGCCATACATCGAGCGGATCAAGGAGTTTCACCGCTACTGCGTGGAAAACGACCTGCGGTGTGTGCAGGCGATCACCGACGCCAAGGGCGATCGCCAACTGCCGCCAAGCCGTCAAGCCGATCCCGACTCCTATACCCGCATCGTGGAACGCCGCCCCGATGGCATCGTGATCAACGGTGCCAAGTTGCACATCACCGGCGCCGCGATGGCACACGAAATGATCGTCATGCCGACCAAACGCATGAAGGCCGATGAATCGGACTGGGCGGTGGCCTGCGCGGTGCCCGTCAACGCCGAAGGCGTGAAGATCGTCAACACCACCTTCGCACCGCGCGGCGAGCAGCAGGACTATTGGCCAGTTTCCAGCGTCCACAACCTGGCCGAAGGTTTCATCATCTTCGACAACGTCTTCGTGCCCAACGAACGCGTGTTCCTCGCCGGCGAAGTGGAACACTCCGCGACCTTCGCGCACGCACTGGGACTGTGGGAACGCGTCAGCGGCGGCATGCACATGGCCGACGCCGCCGACACCTTGGTCGGCTTCGCCCAACTCATCGCTGAGGCGAACGGTGTCGCGAAGATTGCGCACATCAAAGACAAGATCGCCGAAATGGTGATTACTGCAACGTTGATCCGCGGGGGTCTGGAGGCCGCCATCGCCAACGCGGAAACAACCCCGGAAGGATGGGTCCATCCCAACGAGCTCTACACCAACGCCGTCAAACACTACGGTGGCGCTCAGTGGACTTTGATGTGCCGGCACCTGCACGACATTGCCGGCGGCGCGGTTCTCACCGCACCGACCCCCGATGACCTCGCCAACAGCGAGGTCGGACCGCTGCTGCACAAGTACATGGTCGGCCGTGACGGCGTCGACGCCGACTATCGATCACGACTGTTTCACGCAATCCGCGACTACACCGCAGACGCGTTAGGCGGCTGGTGGTACGTGACGCTGCTTCAGTCCGGCGGTGGCTTGTTCGCCCAACGCATGGTTTCGGTGAAGCACTACCCGATGGCAGGGGCCAAACGGCTCGCGCTGCGCACCGCGCACTTCAGCGACGAAACCGTCGCAGGCGTCCAGTGAGCCGACCTGCCACCGGTGCGGCGGTGTTGGGCCAGACCGCAGACGAGTTCACGGCAGAGGCACAAGCGTTCCTGCAAGCCAACGCGCCACGACGACCCGCCGAGAAACAGCGCCAGTGGGGGCGCGGCAGCGACGCGGTCATCATCTTTCAGCGGGAACCGCTGGGCAAGGCCAGTGAACAACTTCGCGCGGCGCGGCAGTGGGTGCAGACCCGATTCGACCACGGCTTCGGCTGGATCACCGGACCTGCCGAGTTCGGCGGCCGCGAGCTCGACAGTTCCTTTCAGCTGCTCTACAACGAGATGGAAGCCCAATACGTCGTGCCCGACTTCGCCAACGATCTCGGCATGGTCGGCATCAACCTCGTCGTGCCAACCATCTACGCACACGGCACCGACGAGCAACGCGAGGCTTATCTGCGTCCAATTTTGCGTGGCGAGCTCATCGGTTGCCAGCTGTTCAGTGAACCGGGAGCCGGCTCGGATCTGGCGGCTCTGCAGACCCGTGCCGTCCGCGACGGCGACGATTGGATCGTCAACGGGCAAAAGGTGTGGACGTCTCTGGCGCACTGCAGCGAGCTCGGCGAGCTGCTCTGCCGCACCGATCCTGCGGCCGCCAAACACAACGGCATCACTGCGTTCCTGTTGGACATGAATACCCCGGGCGTCGATGTGCGGCCACTGCGACAGATGACAGGCGGGGCGGAGTTCAACGAAGTGTTCTTCAATGACGTACGCATCCCCGACGCGCACCGGCTCGGACCGGTGAACGGCGGCTGGAAGGTGGGCCTGACCACGCTGCTGACCGAGCGCTCCGCTGTGGGCAGTGATGACGTCATCGCGGCCGAAGGAGCACTCAACGTGCAATGGCTGATCGCGATGCTCGACGCGTTGGATCTGCTTCAGGATCCCCACGCACGCCGCGGGCTCGCTGAGCTCTACGTCAAACGAGCGAGTACCGAGCGGCTGCGCGAGCAGCTGAACCGAGCGGCGCGCGATGGGCGTACGCCCGGACCGGAGGCATCAGCGCTCAAACTGCTCAACACTCGCAACGTCAACGATGCAGTGCAGTACGTATCTGAAGTACTGGGGCCCAAACTTATTGCCGACAACGGCCAGTGGGGCACCTATGCCTGGAGCGAGCTGTTACTCAGTGTCCCAGCGCTCAGGCTGGTCGGAGGGACAGACGAAGTCATGAGGAACATCATCGGGGAACGTGTCCTGGGGCTACCGAAAGAGCCCTCCGTGGCGGAGGCAAGGCGATGACCATAGCCGATGTGGGGATGCTCGACGATCTTCGCGACGCCACCCGGGGCTTCCTGGCCAAGCACGGTGATGAGCAGGCGGTGCGCGCAGGTTTCCAGGGGCCCACCGACCGTTCGTTGTGGACGGCGATGACCAGCAACCTCGGCGTGCAGTCGATCGGAATCCCCGAACGATTCGGCGGCGACGGCGGCGGGTTGCCCGAGCTGCGGGTTGTACTGGAGGAAACGGGACGGGCGTTGGCACCGGCGCCGTTCCTGTCCACCGCGGTACTGGTGCCGTCGGCATTGCTGGCCTCGGGCGACGATGCAGCGTGCGCAGACTATCTACCCAGTCTCGCTGCGGGCACGTCCACCGCGACTCTCGCCGCGGTGGAAACCGCGGGAAGCTGGGACGCGACCGGCTGGGCCACCGTCGCCGAACCGGGACGCGACGGCTGGCGACTCTCAGGGCGTAAGGCCTTTGTGCTCGACGGGTCCGATGCCGACCTCGTTCTCGTGTTCGCACGCACCTCACAAGGGCTGTCGCTGTTCGCAGTCGAGCCCGCAGCTGAAGGCGTCGTGCGCACCACGATGGACAGCCTGGATTTGTCCCGGCCGCTCGCTCAGATCACTTTCGCGGATACCCCGGCCCGGCTAATCGGGGAGGACGGGGCCGCGGACGTCATTCTCGCCCGGCTGCTCGACACTGCGCGTATCGCGTTGGCCGCCGAAGCGCTCGGCGGGGCCGACCACTGCCTGCAGCTGAGCGTCGACTACGCCCGGACCCGCGTGCAGTTTGGCCGCCCAATCGGCTCGTTTCAGGCCATCAAACATCAGTGCGCCGACATGTTCCTGGAACTGGAAGCCGCCCGGGCCGCCCTCACCGCAGCGGCGTCGGCCAGCACGCATCGCCCGCTCGATGTACCGCTATTGGCCGCGGTCGCGTTCGCGAGCAGTGCGCGGGCGTATTTCCAAATCGCCGACAGCACCATTCACGTGCATGGCGGCATCGGGTTCACCTGGGAGCATCCGGCTCACCTGTACTACCGCAGGGCGAAGTCCATCGAGCTGTTCCTCGGCGGCCCCATCTTTGATGCCGAAGCAGTCCTGGCCGCTCTCGGAGTGTGAATCCCGGCACCGCGGCGATCCGGTCAGCCGGTCCCGCCGTGGTGAGTTCGCCGCCTCGATGACCGAACGGCCCCAAGGAGAACGATGAATGTCACGATCATCGACGACACCGCCCAACTACTCGCCCCGAGGACGCTCGATGCTGCTTAGCACCCAGTTGGCGTACGCAGGCGATGTCCGGGCGGCGGCAGATGAGATCGCCTCGTGGGAGAGCGCAGGATTGGACGTCGTCTGGGTCGCCGAGGCCTACGGCTTCGACGCGCCGAGCGTGATGGGATATCTGGCTGCGCGCACCGAACGGATGCAGATCGGCTCTGCGATACTCCCGATCTACTCGCGGACACCCGCGTTGATCGCGCAGACGGCAGCCGGGGTCGACCATCTCACGGGTGGGCGGGCGATCCTCGGGATCGGGAGCTCCGGGCCACAAGTCGTGGAGGGATGGCACGCCGTCCCCTTCGATCGACCGCTGGCGCGCACCCGAGAGATCATCGACATCTGCCGCCGGGTGTGGCGGCGCGAACGACTCGTCAACGACGGGCTGTACAACATCCCGCTTCCGGCGGACCGCGGAACGGGCCGGGGTAAACCATTGAAGCTGATCAATCATCCTGTACGGGTGAATATTCCGATCTACGTCGCGTCACTCGGTACGCGCAACGTCGAGATGACGGCCGAGCTGGCCGACGGCTGGATCCCGAACATGTTCCTTCCCGAACGCGCGGCCGACGTGTGGGGCGATGCGCTCACGTCGGGAGGTGAGAAGCGTTCAGGCGAGCTCGCGTCTCTACAGGTCGTCGCCGGCGGCCTAGTTGCGATCGGTGAGGACGTCGAACACCTGCGTGACCTCGGCCGCGGAGAGTACGCGCTCTACATCGGCGGGATGGGCGCGCGAGATCGCAACTTCTACTTCAACATTGCCTGCAGCTATGGCTATGCCGATGCGGCAGAGCGGATCCGAGAGGCGTTTCTCGCAGGACGTAAGGAAGAGGCCGAGGCCGCGGTGCCAAGCGAGCTCCTCGAGCTCACCTCGTTGATCGGGACCGCCGGCTACGTGAAGGAACGGATTGAAGCGTATCGGGAGGCAGGCGTGACAATACTGAACGTTCGTCCCGTCGGCGGCGACCCTGTCGGCGAGCTGGCACAGCTTCGCGCTTGGCTCTGATGGCGGGTTGCGTGGGCACTGACCCCGTTTCTCCCTTGCGTCCCGTACGAACCATCCGCGGCACGCTGGCGAATTTGCGGCCGAGCATCTGCTTGGGAGGCATTCTGGGGCAGCGTGCTTGCGTGTCGGGAACCTACCGAGTCGCTTGCTGGGACCCGCAACCGGGACGCCCGGGGAACGCGTAGCCGCGTGAAACACGTTGAGGGAAAACTGATGTACGCTGCGCTCCAATTTGCTTGCTCGAATGCAACTCCGGGGCACTACAGTAACTGAACGGTCCACAGCGCGGCTAGGGGAGTGGGATGCACAGCCATTGCGCGGTATTTTCAAGGGAGATTCATGAGACGTTTGGTTTTTGAAACAGAGCACGAGCAACTACGGGAAACCGCACGGCACTTCGTCGAACGTGAGGTCGCTCCCTACACTGCGAAGTGGGAGGGCCAGCGCATCGTTGATCGGTCTGCTTATCTAGTCGCAGGCAAGTATGGCCTCATCGGCTTCAACATGCCCGAGAAGTTTGGCGGCGGCGGCCAGGACGACTTCCGCTTCAACGCCGTTGTGGTCGAGGAATTGTCGCGGTTCGGAGCCAGCGCACCGTCACTGAGCCTGCAGAACGACATCGTCGGACCCTATTTGAAGAATTTGGCCACCGAGGAGCAACAGCAGCGTTGGCTGCCAGGCTTCATCACCGGCGAGCTCATCGGTGCGATCGCAATGAGCGAGCCCGGCGCGGGAAGCGACTTGGCCGGCATCCGCACCTCTGCAGTCCGCGAAGGCGACGATTGGATCCTCAACGGCTCCAAGACATTCATCTCAGCGGGGATCAATTCCGACCTGGTGATCGTTGTGGCCCGAACCGATCCGGACGCCGGCCACAAAGGATTCACCCTGTTTGTCGTCGAGCGCGGTATGGACGGCTTCACGCGTGGTCGTAAGTTGGACAAACTGGGCCAGCACGCCCAAGACACTGCCGAGTTGCACTTCGACCACGTTCGGGTGCCGAGCGAAAATATCCTCGGCAAGGTGGGCCGGGGCTTTTATCACTTGATGCACAATCTGCCTTCTGAGCGGTTGTCGATCGCGATCGCCGCAGTTGCCATTGCGCGCGAAAGCTGGCGCGAGACATTGCAATACGCGAAGGACCGGAAGGCCTTCGGCCAGCCGATCGGCACCTTCCAGCACAATCGCTTCCTTTTCGCAGAGATGGACACCGAACTGGAGATCGCTGAGCAGTACATCGACCGGTGTTTGCAAGCCATCGTTGACGGCGAGCTGACCGCGGTTGAGGCAGCCAAGGCCAAATGGTGGACGACCGAACTCGCCAAGCGGGTCATCGACAACTGCGTACAACTCCACGGTGGGTACGGCTACATGAATGAATACAAAATCACCAGGGATTACGCCGACGCGCGGATCATGACAATCTTCGGAGGGACAACCGAGATCATGAAGGACATCATCGGGCGCGATCTCGGCCTCTAGCCCTCGAAATGGCTCAGCGCATGCACGAATCGCCTTGACCTAAACTGAGATCCGCGGTCGCCGTGCACGATGCAGCCGGCCACCGCACCACGCCGTGTCACTGCGCTACGAGCGCGGTCGTGGCCAACCGGGACTTCATCCGGGAGTCGATCGAGTACCCCACGTTGCGGCTAGAGAACACCGTTCGACCGGTACACGCCTGCTCCCCGTCCAGGACGAGATCTCCTACGTGTCTTTGACAGTGGCTCTCGGGTAGGGCGACGACTTACTCGATTGCCGAGAAATTCCTGTTGCGCCGGGGTTCAGGCGGTCAGCCGAGGTAAGAGGCTGTAAGCGTTCCCGTGCATGACCTGCGCGAGCAGTTCAGGCCGAGTTGCGAAGTACGCATCTACGTTGTGCGTGTACCAACCTGCGGTTTGCGGGCTGACGGCAGGGAAGTCGGTGCCAAACAGAATGTGGTCTGGCTCAACGAAGTTCTCGAGTGCCACCAGATTGGTTTCGAACCCTGATAGGGCGGTTTCGTAGTAGAACGTGCGAAAGTCGTTGATGATTTCGTCCGGACTCAGTTCGCAGTCGAGGTGGAACGCGCACAACGCGGCGACCCGAGCAGCGAGATATGGCGTGCTGCCGCCAGAATGGGAAAGAATGATCTTCACGTTCGGATACTGCCGTTTGCGCCCGCTGGTCACCAGATCAGCTGCGCCTTTGTAGGTTTCGTTCGGAACTTCGCTAACCGGGATGGGCAAGAACTGGCTCGGGGCCCGGTTGCTACCTGGTGTCTGCTCACCGTGCAGGAACACCAGCGCGCCGCGACGATCGAGTTCGGCCCACAGCGGTTCGAAGATCGGGTCGCCCAGGGATCGGGCCTGATCCCCGACGCCGTAGACGTTGGTCAGGGTGACTCCGTCGGCCCCCAAAACGTCGAGCGCATACGTCAGCTCTTCCAGCGCGGCGTCGGTGTCCGTCGGGGTAGGCAGATGCGCAAACAGGCCGAACCGTCCTGGGTAGTCGTCCGCTGTCTGACGGGTCAGGGTATTCAACTCGCGGGCGAAGTGACGGCGTTTGTTCTCTGGGAGCCGTGATTCCACGTCGTTGGGTATGGACAGGATCGCGGTACCGATCTGCAGCCTATCCATGAACTCCACGCTGACCTGCGGTGTCCAACTGCCCGCGTCCTTGACGAATTTCCAGCCGGAATCGCCGCCCGTGGCGCCGAACGCCCCCGAGGTGAACATGCCGGCCGGCATGAAGTGGTGGTGAAAATCGATACGGCCGGGTTTGGTGGTGGTGTCGTCAGCCATACCTATACTCAACCCGCAATAGTTGATGTTTGTCAATAATCATCCAATGTTAGATTTCCTCCATGGTTGACACCGACGCTCCGGAGCTGCAGCTCCTCGACGCGCTCTACCGACTCAACAAATTGGTCTTGGCTGACACCCGCGTGCACGTCGCCGCGACCGCACACCTGGACCTCGCGGACTTTCTGGTGCTGCGCACGGTAAAACTGGGTGTCGATACTCCAAGTGATCTCGTAAGCGATCTTGGTCTTAACCCGTCCGTTGTCAGTAGGGCATTGTCCAAGCTCGCCAACTCGGGCCTGGTGACTCGCCAGATCGATCTCGCGGACTCGCGCCGATCACGGATCAGGTTGACAGACGACGGTGTGCAGACCACCGATGACATCGGGGCGCGGATTCGACCCGGTCTGGCTCAGCGACTTCGACTCCTGACCCCTGACCGGATTCGGATCCTGTTGGAGAGCCTCGAAATCCTGTGTAGGGACACAGTCGGCTGAACCGAAGCTAGGGTCCTACGATGCTGGACAACGCCGAGGTCATCGTGGCGATGAGATGCTCGCCGGAGAATCCGGGTTTGTCGAGGACGACGCGTACCGGAAGCGTCCGTGCGATCGTCGCTGCGGCCGAGCAGCGGGAGTGGGTGTCGTCGAAGTCGTCCTTGGTTGCGAGGGTCAGCCGAAAGCCGTCGTAGACAAGGCGATTGAGCACGTCGCGGGCATCGTTGGGGCCCAGCCTGGGTGCTTTGCTCAAAAGGACCCGCAACAGACTCCTGTGAATCGAGGACGTCTAAAATGCGATGCAGGTGTGCGGAGAAATCGAGGTCGCGAGCCTGATAGGCCGGGGCGCTCGGACCGGTGGCGGTGTCCGTCAAGGCCCTCGTCTGCTGTACCCGTCGCACGGCGAGCGTGACATCCGACTGATCCGAAGGTTCACCTGACAGGGACGTTGTTGCGCCGCTTCCTGCTCAAATCGAACTCACGGGCTTGCTCGGCGTCGCACCGTCGCGAATGTCCGATGCCAACCACGACGATGGCAGCAGCCGGATCATTGCGGCTGCTGCCGTCGAAGCCCGACTGTTGCCGTACCCCACGACTGGAACGCTGTCGGGCAGTGCGTGGTCAAGACAAGTCGATCGCAACAGCCTTCGTCGTCGTGTAGTGATGAAGGACCGTATCCATGGTCGACTCCCGGCCGAAGCCGCTCTGTTTGTATCCACCGATCGGTTGGCCGGGGGTGAGGTTGTAATACCGGTTCACCCACACGGTGCCGGTCTCCATCGCGCGTGTGATCCGGTGCGCCCGGGCTAGATTGGTGGTCCAGAGGCCACCCGCAAGGCCGTACGGTGAGTCATTGACCTGGCGCAGCATCTCCTCCTCGTCCCTCCACAACAGGATGTCGGTGACGGGGCCGAAGATCTCTTCTTGGGCAATGCGCATGTCATTGGATACGTCGGTGAATATCGTCGGCTGGATGAAGAATCCGTCTTCAAGACCTGCCACGGTGGCCGGACCGCCGCCGGCGAACACGGTGGCGCCTTCTTGGCGCCCCAAATCGATGTAGGACAAGACCTTCCGATACTGCGCTTCGGATGCCTGGGCGCCCAGAGTCGTGTTCGGATCGACCGGATCTCCCTGGCGCACCAGCTTCAGAAATCCAGTGAGATGGTCGAAGAACTCATCGGCGACAGTTTCGTGAAGGAACACCCTGGTACCCGCGAAGCACACTTCGCCCTTGTTCATTGTGGTGGTCCGAACGACGGAGTCCGCCGCCTTGCGGATATCTGCGTCCTCACAAATGATGTTGGCGGACTTGCCCCCGAGCTCGAATGTCTGAGGGATCATATTCGCTGCCGCGTAACCCATGACCTTCTGGGCGGTGTCTCGGCTGCCGGTGAAGGCGACCTTGCGGATCTTGCGATGGGTGACCAGTGCCTCGCCGACATCTGCCCCGTACCCGGTGATGACGTTGAGCACGCCACGCGGCAGCAGTTCGCGGATGTCGTTGATGAACTCCATCACCGAAAGGCACACGGTTTCAGCTGGTTTGAGCACGATCGTGCAGCCGGCGGCGAGCGCCGGCGCGAGCTTCATCGACGCCATGTGCAGGGCGACATTCCACGGAATGATCTGTGCCACCGGTCCAATCGCCTCACGGTGGACAAGCACTGTGGCGTTCTCGAAGTCATTCACCGTGCCGTCGAGGTGAAACGGTGTCCCGGCGAAGTAATCGAAATTGCCGATTGCGCCGACAAGGTCCATGTGGACGGCTTCATTGATCGGCTTGCCGTTGTTCAGCGTCTCCATCATCGCGTACTCGAGACGACGCCGACGCAGGGTGTCGGCTATCTCGCGCAGAACCTGCTGGCGGTATCCTGGAGAGGTTCGCGACCACGCCGGAAACGCCGCAGCGGCGGCGTCTACGGCACGGTCGACGTCAACCGCGTCGCCGGCTTGAATGTGAGCCAGCACGTCGCGGGTGGCTGGATTGCGTAACTCGATGAGTTTGCCACTGTGGCCGTCCACCCATTCTCCGTTGATGAAATGTCCGTAGGTGCGGACCTCGCTGAGGTTCTTGGCCAGCAGTGCTGTGGATTCGTAGTTCAGTTTCATCGAGGAATACTTTCGTAGTGTGTGCGGCTGGCAAATCGCCCTGTGGTGGCGCGGCCGCACCAGCGCGTACGGACATGTCCGCGCTCGAGTTTACCTGCGTGCCAGCAAGCAGGTGAACTGGTTCGGTCGATTTCGGGCCTGGAATCAGCGGGCGTCGCTGTTGCGGCCGAGTTTGCAGGTCGACCGTCCGGTCTCACGTCTGGTGAATTGCTCTGCAGCGTGGTTGCCGACCCCGCGGCTGGCGACCATCGTCCTTGCTTGCTAGCAAGGAATATGCCAGGATGTCGATGTGCCGAGTAGTAGCAAAGGGCTTTTGATGCGATCTTGTGGATTGCAGGGCCCGCCAATGCTTGTCGGCTCTTCCGCAAGGACATTCAAACTGAGGTAGGTACCGATGAAACTTGGCGTGGGACTGATGCAGAACCCAACCGATGCTCAAACGATCCTGAGCCGTGCCCGGCTGGCTGAGGAACTCGGCTACGACAGCCTCTGGTTGGCAGACCACCTCCTGTGGCCGCGCCCCGTCGAGCCTGCCCGGACATGCGTTGAAGCATGGACGATGATGACCGCTGTTGCGGCGGTCACCGAGAAGCCGGACATCGGGTTCATCATGCTGAATTCATCCTTCCGCCCGCCGGCGCTGATGGCGAAGATGGCGACCACACTCGATCAACTGTCGCGTGGCCGGCTGATTTACTCCCTGGGCACCGGTTACTACCAGAACGAGTACGGCGCCTACGGCGTACCGTTCTTGGCCGACAAGGACGAAAGGGTGGCCTACCAAAGGGAAGTCGCCGATGTGGCCAAATTCCTGTGGACCCACCCCTCACCGGAGCAGGTCGACTACAGCGGGAAGTACGTTCAGGTCTCGAAATGCCGTTTCTCGCCGGCGCCGTACCGTCAGCCGCATCCGCCGATCTGGTTCGGTGGGGAATCGGCATCGACGCGGGCGTTGGTCGCCGAGTTGGGCGACGGGTGGATCATGCACGGCCACGCGATCACCCCAACCCTCGAGGCGTTCCGTCAGGAATACCCTGGCTTCGATCGCGACCTGACGCTGGCCGCGATGATCAATACGTGCATCGGGCGGACGCACGAAGAAGCCGTGGAGCGGGCTCGTGGTTTGACGCTCAGCGGCAGGGAGACCTTCGAAGACATGGTGGAGAACTCGCTCGTCGGCACCGTTGACTTCTGTCGTGAGCGGTTGGCGGCCATCGCAGAGAAGGGAATCGATGTTGTCATTCTGGCAGTCGATGGCGAAGAGACCATGGTGACGGTGGCCGAGGAGATCATGCCGACGATCGGCATCCAGGTCTAGGGGCTGACAATGGCTCTGGCCAGCGCGGGAGGCGGGTGTATCTGTGCATTGCGCCGCTCGCGACCGAATTCTTCGCGCCGCGGGCCGCGCCCTGTGAGCGATACTGAGCCATTTATAGATGACAATTACGAATGAGTTCGAGGAAGAATCCCTAGCCTATTTGCTGCATCAGGTGGCAGCAATGCTGCGCCCGCAGGTAGCGGCGGACTTGGCACCTTTGGGCATAGGGCTGCCGGAGTTCGTATGCTTGCGGATTCTTGCGCAGCATCCCGGGCGCACAAGTGCGGACTTGGCGCGCGCGACCCACGTATCGGCGCAGGCAACCAACCAGGTGCTACTGCGCTTGGAGGCGATCGATGCGGTTGAGCGGCGCGCCACTGCACCGGTCGGTAGGGCATTGCCCGCACAACTGACACCCCAAGGCAAGAAGCTGCTGGAACAGGCGCAGCGAGCAGCGAACGCCGCTGACGGGAGGGTGCTCGCCGGCCTGACAACCACCGAGCGGAAGCACCTCAAGGCGCTAGTGGGCAAAGCCGGTCAGGTGAGTTGAGGCGAGAGCGATTACGGCGTGGATGACCATGAAGCGCTTCGGTTGGCGCGAAATTCGACGGTCCTCCGGCGGACAGGATGCGCCGGTCTATACGACCTTCGACTAGAGCAAGTATTGAGGTTCTCTCCCAGTCAATCAACGACGCGCTGGCCGCACTCGCAGTTGCGCACCACCCGCCGCGGAACGACACCCTCTTCATCCCGCACGTGGATGAGATCAAGTGCAACGTTCTGCGGCCATGGCTGGAGAGGACTTTGGCGGATCTCAACGCCTTGCTACACGGTCTGGCAGAGACCGAACGGCAGCCACTATCGGTACGTGAGCAGATCACGCTGTTCGCGGCGCTCGATCCGTCGAGCCGGGCTCCTATCGAGGTGTAGGCCCTACCTGCAGTTGTCGAGGCGAGATCCTAGGCTGCCGGTCTGTTCGCACGGCGGGGCTGGATGGTGCTCGCGTAGAGGCGGACCGCTGTGGATCACCGGGCCTCGTTGCCTGCGAGAGGCACGCACACGATGCCCGATGTGGTTGGCCACCAGGAAGGCCATCTGCTCTTCGGTGATCAATTCAGCGGCGACGACGAGGTCGCCCTCATTTTCACGGTCCTCTTCATCGATCACCACGATCATCTGGCCTCGAGCCAGCGCTTCGACACCAGCCTCGATCGCCTCGGCGAGCTAGACGGTGGGCATGGAATTTGCAGTCATCGTCTTTACGTGCTCGATGTTGCGGCCAACCGGCGTAGCTGGCTAGCGTGGAACACAAGTGGTGAAGCCTCGGGATCGGCTTGGAGCGAATGAATCTCGAGCAACGCAATCAGATGGTCACCGGCCGGTACTTCGCCGTGCAACGTGCACTCGAACCACGCGACGGAACCCTCGACAAATACCGCCCCATGTGCACTGGCGTTCCAATCCACGTCGGCGAACCTATTGCCGATCTTCAGCGACAGTGCACGGCACTGGAGCTGCTGGCCTTCGGCCAGGATGCTCACGCCAAGGTGGTCGCGTCCGCGAAGCAGCGGCCACGTCGTCGAGCTGTTCTGAATGCACACCGACACCAAGGGCGGGTTCAGCGAGACCGACGTGAATGAACTCGCGACCAGTCCGACCGGACTGGACTCTGCCAGGGCGCAGATAGCCGCCAACCCCGAAGGAAAACAGCTGTAGGCCGCACGAAGCTGCTGCGGGTCGTCTCGCGCCGCCTCCCCGCGGATCATCCGTGTCTACCTCCTGGAACACGTATGCACGGAGGTGGTCTGCGCCGAGATTTGCCCAGGTGTGCGGATAAACCGACCGGGTCGATCACGAGCCGGCCAGGATCGTGCGCGCATCACCCGTTCTGTGGTGGGGGCGCCTGCGTGCCACAGCCGAGTCCATAACCACCGCAACCCTCGCCTTCATTTGAATAGGACTCTCCTGCACCGTGCTTGCTAGCAAGCACGGTCGCACGGGCTGGATCAAAGCGAACCGCAAATCCGTTCGGCGCCCAGCCTCATCATGTCAGGCAGGTTGCCTGCGTGCAAGTAACAGTTCCCAGGTTCGCCATCTGGTCGTGGTTGGCGCCTGAAAAGTAGAAGGCTGGCACCAGCAGCCTTGTTGAATCGGCCCTCACTCGCCTACCTTACATGCGAGCAAGTAAGCGCCTCGGAGCAAGACTGGCAACGGGGCGGGCGCACTTCCTCGGAAGAAAGCCAGAAACACTCGACATAGCGCGGATGCCGGCCACGGTGATCGCTGAGCGGACCGGCCGGCATGGGTGCCACCGCAGTTCAACAAGGGTTTCGAAAGAAGGCGCAGCAGCTGACGTACACACCGCCGAACGGGACTCTGATTCATCTAGTGCAATATGCGGCACTTTTTGATGGATAATAGAGATTATCCATGGACGTGAATGCCATCGAATCTGCTTGGGGAGTGGCGTAAAGCGTTCCAGCCGCGGGCCGGCGTTCGTCGCAAAGTTTGAGAACCGCTTACCAGCCGCTCTGCACCTGTCTCAGTCACGTGGCGAACGGCGGTGCCTAATCGTTGTGGCGAATTCTCGCAGCCGTCGACGGCCGCGGCCGCGAGTTGCTCAGAACTCAATCGGTTGCACACCGACGAAGGCCGCCAGCTCACGAGCGTTTCGATGCGTATCGAAACTACGGAGCAGCTCGATGTAGCGCCCCTTATCGAGGTCCCAGTTGTACTGGAACTCAGCAGGGTCCTGGGCGGTGATGAACACGAGATCGGCAAGAAGCCTTGTGGTGCGGCCATTTCCGTCGGCGAACGGGTGTACCCGTACAGTTTCGGCGTGCGTCGCGAGGCCAAGCTCGCGGGCTGTCCAGTCGTCCGTGTGCTCCCACCGATATCGGATGTTGTCGAGTGCGCTGCGGAGTTCGACGGCGATCTGTCTTGGGTCAACCCCAATGTTGACGTCTCGCTGTCGCCACCGCCCTGCCCAGCTCCAGATATCGCCATAGAGGCGTTCGTGAAGATCGCGGACGAAGTAATCGGTCAGCAGTTCGTCCAGCGACAATGAGCCGTTGAACGCAGCGGTCAGGAGGTCCTCGGACACTTGCTCCTGTACCGCTTGTTCGAGGTCGTAGACCGCGGCCCTGCTGACCGGCTTTTCGAGGACCTTGACGACATGGGGGAGGAGCGCGGTCAGCTCGTCGTGTGGAAGGGGAGTTTCGCCGTATCCCGGCGTGAGCGGCATCAGCGCTGGCGTGTCTGCCGCTCTGCCAGGAGCCGCTTCACTGACGCCGGGCGAACGTAGCCGGCGGGGACCGCGCGATTCTCAAGCTTTGCGGATGCCTTGGTGGCTCGTGCAGCGACCTTCTTGACGACCGCCTTCTTGACGACCGCCTTCTTGACGGGCGCCTTCTTAACCGTTTGACGTTCCATGGCCACACCTCCTTCGGGCATCGACTACTGATTTTATGTTATCGGCGGTCAGTCGGCTGGTGGGCGGCCGCCGGGGTCGGCGTTGGTGGATATCAGCGTTTATCCATGAGAATCTGGCATCTCGCGATTTACGGAGTCACCGACTCCGGACCGGGAGCCAATGAAACGGCGAATATCAATGGCGTGGCATGCGGAGACGACGACGGTGGAAATTTCAGTTAACAGCAATGGCGGGGTCGGTTCCGTGCGGTGTCCACACGCCGCTCTGTCGGTGACATCCACCCACGGTCCCAGCAGGCCCCGACATTGCCCACAACACCGTAACGAACCGCGTACCCGGCTGCCTGTAGAGCGCGAGTTACCGTTACTACTTCGTGTGCCCGGCTGTAGCGGCGAGCCAGTCGTTAGGGCCTCTGTACCGGAGCCGGAGGACGCCGTCGTGGTCGTAGATGGCATGCAGGACACCTTCGCGGTGCTTATTCAGGGCGATCTTGACCGTTCCGAGCCTGTCGAAGCCTGGTGACCACAGCGTTGCGGTGCCGTGGCCGTCCTCGTTGATGCGTAGCCACTCGCCGGGTGCCGGCGTCTCGCCGTCCCACTCGACGTCCTCGATGGCCAGGACGTGCTGGCCCCAGCGTCGGCGCCCGCGAACCCGTAGGCGGCGGGTGAACTCTACCCACGCGCCTCTGCTGGACTCAGTCGGCCAGGTCGGGTCGCCTGCGAGGAACGGGTCGAGGTTCTTGATCCACTCCCGCATCTCGGAGGTGTCGATGAAGTCGGCGTCGGTGTCGGCGACCGCCTTGATCGCCGCTGACCGGTGGTCGAACCCGGACCGGAGCAGGATCGCGGCCGGCCGGCTCAACGTGCCTGCCTCGAGCGCGGCTGACGCCGTGCCGGTCACGAGGGCGGCGGCAAGGTTGCCCTGTGCCTGCTCGTACACGCGCGCTGCCTCGATGCCCCACACGAGCCGGTAGATGATGTCGGACTCGATGAACTGAGCGACGTCCATCTGCTTCTCGTCCATCTCGCTCAGTGGCTGCCCGGCGAGCCACTGAGCGAGAACCGCGCGCCAGTCCGTCACCGGCACGGTCTGCGCGAACGTCGAGATGTTGAACACCTGCGCCGCGAGTTGAGCGAGCGTATCGGCGGCGTCCTCGAGGTCTCCGTCGGCGAGCGAGGCCTCCGCAGTTGTGGTCAGGTTCACGATCGTGTCAGCGGTCAACGCCAGCTCACCGCCGGCGTCGGCGCCGAGTCCTGCCCGGTACCATCCTTTTCGCTGGGCTGGTGTCGAGGTGTCCCAGAGGAACTGTGCCCGCTGCTCGACCACGGTCCGGATCAGCGTCGCGGCGCTGTCGTTCAGTCTATGCATTTGCCGCTCCCACAGGGAATCGCGCATGACGTCGGCGAGGACAGCGATGACGTCGGCCGGGTCTGCGCTCTCGTCGCCGATGACGCTGAGGATGGCGGTATCGAGCATCGCCAATGACGAGCGCCATGTCGCCGCGGCGGCGTCACGGTTCTCAACGTCTTCGCTGGCCACGACCGGGAACGACCAGTCGATGGTCCCGGTGAGATAGTCCACGAACGCGGCGACGCTGCCAGGGCCTACAGCTTCGTTCATCCGTTGCAGCAGCATCTTCCCGATGAGGATGAGCCCTGACTCGAGTGCGCGCGATCGTGCACCGTCGGTGAGCCGGATCCAGTTGGAGCGCTTGTAGTCATTCGGCTCGAACAGCGGATAAAGCACGAGCCCTTCGGTATCGACGAAGGCACGTCCTGCCCGTCCGATCACGTTCGCGAACTCCGAGCCCTTGAGCAGGGTCCGGTTGCGATGCAGCGAGGAGAACAGCACCACTGACGCTGACAGGTTCAGACCCTGGGCCAGGGTGGGTGAGGCGACGGTGACTTTAAGGATCCGCTGGTGCAGGAGCGCTTCGACCTCGCGGCGGAACGGGCCTGGAAGCGCGCCGTGGTGGATAGCGACGCCGAGGCGAAGGCACTTGAGAATGTCGTCGTCGGCGCCGAACCACTCGGTCCCGACAGCGATGGCGTTCGAGATGTCCACCTCCGCAGGCATCAGGGACGCAAGTAGCCCTTGGCGATGGAGCCTCACGATTAGCGCCGCGAGGGTGGCGACCGACACCCGCAACGGGCAGAAGATCAAGACGGTCTGTCCTTCTTCGACTAGCCGCCACGCGGTCGCCAAGGTCATCTCGTTCTGGTCGGACGGGAACGCCTTCCTTCGTGGCTTATTCGGGGTGACGGCCTCGAAGTAGCGGGGGATGAACGGCTGGTCCTCGCCGACGGTGACAGTGAGCCGTGCGTACCCATTGCGCCATTCGACGAGTCCGAACTGCTGCCGGGTTGGACGCCAGTCCTCCTTGTGGAGTCCGTCGTCAGCGTCATCGGTGATCCAACCGACGAAGTCGTCGAGCTCCTCGTTCTCGGGGAACACAGCGGATAGGCAGATGATGCGGCGGGTGTCCGCGTCGGCTCGTCGCAGGAGGCGCTGGATCTGGGCTTCGTACCTGACCTCGCGTTCCTCGGCGCCGATCATGTGGCCCTCATCGAGGACGACGACGCCGACATCATCCAGGACGCTCGGCTCGGATCGGATCGCGAAGTCGAGCTTCTCGGGTGTGGCGACAACGATGTCGCTCGATCGGAGCACGTCACCGTCCAGATCGTTCGCGCCCATGCTTCCGTACAGCGACGACACGGTCGCTCCGAGCGGTGCGAACGTCTCCTCGAGGATGCGTTCGGTCTGCGCGGACAGAGCACGCAGCGGGGTGACGTACACGGCGCGTCGCTTCTGCGCGAGGCATCGCAGGATGCACAGCTCGGCGATCCGTGTCTTCCCGGCGCTGGTGGGTAAGGCGACGACCAGATCGTCGGTGCTGTCGAAGATGCGGTCAACGACGTGAAGTTGGGAGGGCCACAGGTCGATCTCGGAGCGGTCCCGAGCCATGAGTGCTGCGATGTAGGTGTGCCGCAGTCGATGCCACAGACTCTCGGTGCCAACCGCCGTCCGTGTTGCCGGCGCGGGCCTGGCCCAGTCGGCAGATCCGGGCTCTCCGTCGTCCGATTCGTCCGCGCTGGTGTCGTCGGTGTCGTCGTCGTGCGGTGGATTGGTGGGAAGGTTGGCCCGGATGGAAGTCTGGTTGAGGTCGGCGATCATGTGTCGGGTCAGCCGGAACACCCACCATGGCCCTGGTGCGGCGATGTCGTTGCAGGCGTCCTCGCCGAGCCGCAGATCCGCGATCGATGCCGCGAGTAGGGCGCTGAGGTCGAATGCAATCGCGAACATCGCTGCCGAGACCGATGACAGGTAGTGCTCGCTCAAGAGCAGCGTGATCGGCCCGAGGTCGTCGAGGGCCTCCGGATCCTGTTCAGGGTCGAGCGCGGGGTCGCTGGCGCCCGCCTCCTCGTTGTCTTTGTCGGCTTGCGAGAGGGCTGCGGTGAGGGCGTCGTCCCTCAGCTCGGGCGACGACCGAATGCGCAGTGTGCGCTCCTCGATGCCGCCGAGGTCGCGCATGACCAGGTCGGCGAGGGTGAGTTCCATCGGCGAGAGCCGGCCGTTCGACCTGCTTGCCTCGACCAGTGAGAACGCGCGGGCCGCGTAGCCGGCCATGTGGCTGGCGGCGCCTGCTATGAGCCGGTGGAACGCGATTTCAGAGGTGTCGGGGTTAGCGTTGCGAGTGGCTGCCTCCAACGCGTATGAGGCTTGCAGGAACGCGTTACGGCTGATCGCGATCTGGTCGTCGATCGCCTCGTCGCTCGCATCGCTGGCCACGGGCGTCCCGGTCGCGTCCGAGTCGTCGTCCTCGTCCCAGTCCTCCGTGGAGTCCTCGTCCTCGGCGGAACGAGGTTCGGTGGCGGTGTAGACCTCCAGGATGCGCAGCGCGGTGCTCATCAGCGAGTAGCCGTACTCGAGTAGGTCGCGGTCGAGGTAGGCGCTGAAGCTCGGAGCGCCGTCGGGGAGGGTGCCCTCGCGGCGGATCATCGATTGGGCTTGGCCCCGGGCCAGCAGCCTGTTGCGGAACCCTGCTTCCGTCACCACGGTGAGCTGGGCTGCGAGGTCGGCGGCGTCACGGGGCACGATTGACCACCGCGTTGTAGCTCTTGGCGATGAAGTCCTGGTGGGCTCCGACGCGCACGGTCACGGTGGTCTGAGCGACGCGGCCCTCGTAAGCATTGAGGTCGTCGCGGACGTGGGTGACGGGGTGGTTCCCGGCGAAGATGAACATCACGTGGGCGAGCTGCTCGGGGCGGAGGCCATCGTTCTGCAACACGTCGTTGATGGCGTCGCTCAGATCTTCGTCGCGCTTCAGAAGTCGTTCGGCGAACTGGGTCAACGAGTGCGGGGAGGCCAGATCGCCGTTGCGGCGCAGCCCCTCTCTAGCCTCGGTGATCGTGGCCTTGCGGGCTTGGGCTCGACTCTTGGCCTCGACCTTGACCAGCTCCAGCGCCTGGCCGTTCAGGCGAGCGCCGAGGATGTCGTCGCCACGCAGCGCCCACTCCTGGTGGTCACGTTCGATCAGTCGACTCGGCCCGGTCGAGTAGCCGAGGGTGGTCTGCACGTAGGCGGTGCCGAGGATCTCGCCCATGTCGCCGGATCGGCCAATCTTAGTCTTGGGGACCTTGTTGCTCAGCAGGGTCGCGACCCCGCTCTTGCCATGCCGCTCCGCGATGCGCCTGAGGTTCATCTTCTTGGCGTAGGACCGTGGCAAGACGGTGGCAACGGCGTCGATGCCGGCGTCGTCGTCACGGGAGACGAGAACTCGCGCGGTGTACTTGCCGACTGCTTCGTTGTGGGGTGGTTCGCACCACGGTGTGAAGAAGTCGGTCAAGGTGCAGTTCCTCTGACTGGTCTAATGGTGGTGGAGCACGGTGGGTAAGTGCCGAGTGGAAGCCGTGGTCCAAGGACCCCGCGGGGACGACGGAGGTGGCGTAGCCCGGGGTCGTCATCGTTCGTTCCGGGCGCAGGGCCGGTGCCGACGCACATTCTACGGATCTCCATGACGACCAGCATCGCCTTGGCAGTGTCATACCCAGGTGTGAAACAGCTGGTCGCTGAATCCACGAGGCCGGTGAGACTCCGCACCACCGGCGAAAGCCGCCAGCGGGTCAACCAAGGCAGCGGAGTAGTCGCAGATCAGCCGCCAGGGGTATCTGACCAGGCGCCGCCGTCTCGCTTGATCATGGCGCGGGACGCGGCTCGATTCGAGAAACATTCGTCCTTGCCGAACCGACGTGTCTGCTGTGGGGCTTGGTCCCGACGCCGGATCTCGGCCTTCATAGGAACAAGCGGTATTGATACACGTTGTCATCAAGGTTCGGCACGTTCGACACGACCTCGGCAAGTTTTTGTGCATACCCCAACGTCACCGGAAATGGGTTGTATGGGCTGTCGTTGTTCCAGTCGAGCTTGGTCAGTGCCAAAATGTCTGCAGCGAGCAGGTTGAAGTCGCCTGAACCGGTGTGGCGAGTGAAGACGAGGGGCTTCGGCAGGTTCTTTCCGTCGGGGCTGAACCACTTACCACCCAGGCCCACCTGCGACGGTCCACGGGTCCAAAGCAACCCGCTATGTCCGTCGAACTGCTGAACGGTGCCGCGCTTGATGGCCATCGAGTTGGGTTCCGGGTCTGGCTTGCCCGCCTTCTTCAGGTCCACGCCAATCCAGCGCGATCGTTGAAGTGAGATGCACTCGATGTCTGCCGTCGCACCCCAGGCGTCGTACACGCCCTCGATCTCGTCGTCTCGCCACGGGTTCTCTTTATGGATGACGAACCGCCGAGGCATCTCGCCGGCGTGCCGCAGCCGGTACAAGTCGGCGGTGCGACTCATGACAGTGCGCATCTCTTCGCGTGAGAGGTGCGGGTTGTTTCGCGGGCCTCGATCACCGGGTCCGAGGTTGTATGCGACGAACTCAAGCCCTCCACCTTGGGAGTCGAACACCTGGGAGCAGCACGTCACGTACTCGTTCCTTGTGCCGCCGCGGATGGCGTAATGAAGTCCAACGTACGCAGTCGTGGTCTTAGTCGTAGGGGTAATACGCCAGGGGATGCCGCCGGCCTTCGCGAAGAAGGCAAGGGAGAGCCGCCAGGCGGTCGAACACCATTGTGTGCTCGATAGCGCCGAGTTCTCCCACAGACACTGAACCGGGATGCCTAGAGGAGCGACGGCGGCCTTGATGCGGTCGTGAAGGTCGTACTGGCCGCCTGGCGACCTTCGCAGCGACTCCCACTGCGTCGGCAGCAAGACGGCGATGACGTCCCACTGCTCCCGGATGTCACGTAGACCGTGGATGGCGCGAATCAAGGCGTTCGTGAGGTTCGTGTGGGGGTCGGCGTCGCCCTGTCCGGGAGCGTTCATCATGACGTTCGAATGGCACTGCTGGTTGACGGAGCCGGCGAGACGCACGCCAAAGGCCCCCTCGAACCCCGGGAACTCGGGGACATACTGTCGTCGGTCGTTCGGTGTCGCCTTGTCGTGCAGTCGCTTGAGGAAGTCGAACAGCCTCTGCTGCTGTTCTGGAACGGCGATGGTTGCGACCCTCAATATGTCACCAGTAGGGAAGGGTGAGTGCGGGCCGTGAACCAACATCCCCTCGAGTGGGTTCTGGTGTCGTCCCCGCGTCGGGACTTGACGGGTTCCGAAAACGAGTGGTCGATCGGCGATCCGGGTGAACGCAGCCAGCGCCGAGTCCGCCTGAACGAGTATTGCGGGCGCTGTCATGCTGGCCTGCTGTATGCGTTGGTGTGACCGATGACGATGCGCCCCAATTGCACGCCGGCCGTCGAGTTGATGGTCAGTTCTGTTGGCTCCCGTGGCGCCAGGAGCACCGACCATGCAGCGATCAATGTTGCCCAGGTTTCGTTCTTGCGGCGTTTGGCCCAAACTTCGCTTCGCCAAGGGCTTGCGGGGTCGAAATCATCTCGCCTGCGAGGATCGCCGACCTTTGTCTCGGGTTCCGGGAGCGGTGCGATCCAGGTCCACGGCCGAAACAGCAGCCAGTCTCGGCCGGCACGCCTGTCGAACGAGAGCATTACCATCTCCGCCCAACGCCTGTCGCCGCCGCGCTCGGTCTGTCCGTACTTCGCGTCGAGGTACCCGAACAGCGAACCCTCGTAGGCGCGGTTCATCTTCGTCCGAATGCTCTGGAAGGTGGCGGGCTCGCCGTCGTGACTCCCATCGAGGATCAGATTGGGGGAGCCGCCTCCTGCGACCTGCACCCAAACGGGCGCGACCTCGGCGACGGCACGGCCAAGCAGCTGTAGCAAGAGGTTCTGATGATGACGCGGTGCATCGGGAGCGAGAAGGTTTAGCTCGACTTGCTCCGCCGGGCCAGGCGTGCCTCGTTCAGCCAGGTTCGGGTCCGCGCGCAAGCAACCCAGTGCCGCATCTGGTTCGCCGAGGCACAAGACCTCACCGGGCCCACCGACCACGATTGGCCATTCTTCGCGGGGGCCAAACGCCCTCCTCACCTCTCCTCGACGCCAAGCACTCGGGATGACGACGCGAGCCACAGTGAACGACGCCTCCAGAAGCTGAAGCGCATTGAAACGAAGGACTGGCCAACTCTGCCTGCTCGTAGGAAGTGCTGCGGGCGCAGACCGTGGCTTCGGGTGCAGTCGGTTGAAGTACTCGCGCATCGCATCGTCCACTGTCACCTGTCGTGAGAGCGCGGTCATCGTTTCGTCGAAGCTGGGTGCGACGACGAGCGCCGTCGACACGCTGTTCGCCGCCGCGGCTCGGAGCAGGGCCTCGACTCTGGGTGCAGGAGTCTCGCCGGGCCGAGTGAGCCACCAGATGCCATGTGGCCAGCCGTCCGGAACGGTCGCAGCCTCGGTCAGCATGTCCATGACCGACTCGTCCCTACCGCTGTACCCGGTGACGATCAGACCGAACTGCCGGCTCGCATCTACGACAAACCGTCGCAGCGCGTCTTCTTGTGTGCGCAGTTCATCGTCGGTGTTCATCAGGCGCTTCTCTCGAAAATCTCCGTGGAGGTTCAGAACTAGGGGCCATTGATGGTTCTGCAGCGCGATCGTTGCGCGCGCTGTGGAGTCCAGGCCGGCGACGTTCAGTTCCCGGCCAAGGTCCTGGTTCAGGTCTGTCCCCGCTCGTTGGGCTTCGGCAAAGCTCTTCTCCAGAAGGCGGTCGAAGTTCGTCGTGATGACCAAGTCGCATGCCCCGGAGACGATCAACCCTCCGAAGACCCGCTGGGCGAAACCGGGCTTCGCGCCCTCGATCAGGTTTTGAAGTAGTGCCTTCCGTGCGCTCGGTTCCGGCAAGCAAAGCTCGAACGCTGCCGAATAGTCGCCGGTGCTTCCCAGCGGTGGCATTCCGTTCGCGTCGTCAAAGAAGTTATGCACCCGTTCGACCAGTGCTGGGTCGGTCTCATCCAGGTCCTGACGGACCAGCTGGTGGACTGCCGCGTATCGGTCGAACAGGAGCCGGTCTCTGATGGAGCTTGCGAGTGGCACACCGGCCGAGGCACTAGCTCCCGCCCCGAGGAGCCACGCGAACCGCGAACGTTGAACGGCCCAGGTCGTCGAGAACTCCTCCAGCGTCACCAAGCGCACGCCGTCAGCGATGAGAGCATCAGGTGCCGTCGCTGCATCCGCCGTGCTCACATCACGCTCCACTCGTTTGGGGACTCTGGACAACACCCTACGAACTGCCTCGTCGATACCGGGACATTCACTCGTCACTTCGGCCTCGAGTGTTCGCTCCAGTACAGCTGATGGGATCCGACCAGGGTCCGTCAACGGTTCAGGAACGGCGCTACTCGGGGCTGCCCGGGTGTCCTTTTACTAGTAGCGCGGGCTCTTCCCGCTCTATATAGAGGAGTTCCCGTAGCTGTCAGGCATCGTCGCTAGCACTCGGCAACGTCGTGAATCTGCCCAGACGTCGCAGGTTCGAATCCTGTCCCCGCTACTATGTCCCCGCTACTAGTGTCCCGGCTGCCGTCCGTTGCGGGATCCACTGGACACAACTTGGCAAGGTCGAGCGGGGCTCTCAAGCACGGGCGCAAGCTGTTCAGGCAGGGCGTCCAAAGCCAGATTCCAGCATAAATAAGGACAAAAAGAGTCAAAAGAAGTAGAGAGTGAAGCCAGTTGACTAGCGAGGAACGCCAGCGACGACACCCGCACCCGGCCGAGGATCTCGACCTTCGCGATCAGGCAAGCAGGCCTACGACAAACGGAGTTGATGTCAAGCAGGCCAAGAAAGTTCAAGACGGAAGGCCGAAGCCCTCCGAGCCAGTCAAGACTACGCCGGCCACGACTAAATCGAACTGACATTCTGAGCTCCGGCGCCGCGTTTGTGGGCGCGCCCAACATGGCAGCCTACGGCGCCACCAAAGTATTTGATCTGGTTTTTGCAGAGTCGCTCTGGACAGAGCTTCGAGGCCGCGGGATTGATGCAGTGGCGAACTTCGCGGTGCCTTTCATTGCGGTTTCCCGCCATGGAACCGTCCTCCCTGCGGGACCAGCGGTGCCGCGACCAGAGGTGTCCGCCGGCAGGGCCAAACCCCGCCAGGAAGAATGACGTTCTGGAACTCATGGATGTCGACCGTCGCGTAATTCCGCCGGGGTGTCTGTCAGGTAATTCCGCCACCGGTGGGCCTCGGGTGTAGGTCTACCGGGCTGGCTTGGTGTTGTCTACTGGCGCGATAGCGCCGGGTCTTTTTCGGGGTCGGTAGCTGGGTCCGTCCATTAGGATTTGGTGGCTGGTGTTGATCAACCGGTCGAGTAGCGATTCGGCGACGACGGGGTTGGGGAACAGGTTGTACCAGTCCTTGGGTGAGCGGTTGGAAGTCAGGATGAGCGGTCTGCCGTTGACGGCGCGGTCGGAGATCAGCTCGTAGAGGTCGTCGGCGTGCATGGCGGTGTGCTCGCGCATGGCGAAGTCGTCGAGGATCAGCACCAGTGGTTTGGTGTATTCGCGGATGCGTTGGCCCCAGGTGCGATCAGCGTGTCCGCCGGCAAGGTCGGAGAGGACGCGGGAGGTCTTGGCGAAGCGGACGTCGCCACCGCGTCGGGCCACGGCGTGTCCAAGTGCTTGTGCCATATGGGTTTTCCCAACTCCGACGGGCCCGTAGAGGATGACCGACTCGGCGGCGTCGAGCCAGCGCAGTGCGGCCAGGTCGCGCAGCATCGCTGCTGGGAGTTTGGTGTTGGCGCTGAAGTCGAAGGATTCGAAGGTCGATTGTTCCTCGAAGCGGGCTCGGCGGATACGTCTGGTCAGGGCGGCGGATTCGCGGCGGGCGATTTCGTCTTCGCAGAGCACTTGCAGGAAGTCCAGGTGCCCCAGGGTGCCGTCGCGGGTCTGGGCCAGCCGGGCATCGAGGGTGTCGAGCATGCCGGTGAGTTTGAGAGTGCGTAGCGCATTGCGCAGTGCCGGGTCGAGGATGTTCATGGCAGTAGTTCTCCCTTTGAAATCGAATAGTGCTGGCTGACAGATGGATACGGAACCGGAGTTACGCGGTCTCGCCGGTGCTGTCGGTGTCGAATGCTTGCGGGCCACGCAGATGGGCCGCGGTGTGCGGGGCGGTGGGTGTGGTCATTGCGTCGAGTTCGGTGCCGGCAGCGAGGATGCCCTTGATGGTGCGGTAACTGGGGTCACCTACCGCGATCGCGCGGGCGCACGCCGCCTCCAGACGCAGATCGCCGACGGTCTTGCGGAACGCCAGCACCCCCTGGGCGCTGCGCAGTCGGTGGATGGCGTTGATGGCCATGAACTCGGCGATGACGTGGGTGCAGGCCGGTCCGACCTCGGCGGCCGCGCGGCGGCACCAGGTGGGATTGCGCAGGGTGAAGGCGATCTTCTCCGGCGGGTAGTGCTCGAAGTCGGTGGCCCGCCCGCCGTGGTGAGTGACATGGGTGGCCACGACATCACCGTTGTGCACGATCTGCACCACGTCCCCGCAGGTGCGGGCATGGACCTGCTGGCCCATCAGCCGCCACGGCACCGAGTAGAGCGCCTTGCCGACCTTGACGTGACAATCGGTGGCGACCTTGCCCGTCGACCACACCGCGAGCTGGAAATCATTGCGCGGCAACGCCAACAGGGCATGTCGCTCGACGGTGGAGAATATGAACCCAGGCTCTTGGCCGTCCAGGGACCGAGACTTACGCACCCCGGCGACCTCACGACACCAGACCTGCGCGGCGGCCTGCATCTGTTCTAGCGAGGTGAACTCCCGGCCGCGCCAGAACGAGTCCCGGACGTACTGCATAGGCCGCTCCACGCGCGGTTTGTCCTTCGGTTTGCCCGCCCGCGCCGGGTCGATCAGGCAGCCGTAGTGGGCGCCCAGCTCGGCGTAGGCCTTGTTGATCTTCGGGTCATACAGGTCCGGCCGGGCCACACCGGTCTTCAAGTTGTCCGGGACCAGCCTGGTCGGGACCCCGCCGAAGAACTCGAACGCTGCCACATGTGATGCGCACCAGGAGGATTGATGCATCTTGAGGACCGGTTGGACGAACAGATGCCGCGAATGAGCCAGCACCATCACGAACGCCCACACCGCGACCCGTCGACCACTGACCGGATCCAACCACATCCCCAGGCGGCCATAGTCGATCTGCGCTTCGCTGCCCGGCGCCACCGGCCCGCGGGCCACGGTCACCTTCTCCCGGATGACGTCCTCGGACAGGTTAGCCGAAATCCATCTCCGCACTGAGGATTCCGACGCCGCAACGCCATAGTCATCACGTAGCCGCTGCGCCACCGTCGCCGCACTCACCTCAGCTTTGAGCCAGTCACGGATCAGGTCGCGATGCACCTCGATCCCCGGCCACGTCGTGGCACGCAGACCCGGATCGGTGACCTCAGGAAACCACCGTCCGACACGCGCCGCCCACGCCGCCTCGGTGACCGGGTCCCCGCCGGGAGTCAGTGACTCGGCGATCGCCGGCGCTAGATACTTCGCGATCGTCTTGCGGTCGATGCCCAAACTCTCCGCGAGCTGGCGCTGGGACCGACCCGCATGCCAATGGGTGAACAACTCGATCAGGTCGAACACGTCGAAACTTCTCCTCGCCATCGGCGCCCTTCCCCACGAGTCGATCCGTGAGTCGAGCGAACCTGTGTGCGAGGCCCACAACCGGCTGCCACACCGCCCCGGGTGGGGGAATTACGTGACAGACGGGGTGGAGGAATTCCGTGACGGACAACCCCTCAAGCTGGGGGAATTACGTGACTGCTGACACATGGATAATGACGATTGTCCATGGGATCGCATTGGATGCCTTGGGGGACATTTGGATTGGGATGGCAGCCGCTCGAAGTGTCTACGTGCGCGTCGACCCTATGCCTCGCCAGTCGACGACCGCAACGGTGGTACGGGTGAACGTGTCGTCACCTGGTGACGCGTTGGTTCGCCCCCACGCTTAGCGGTCGGATGAGGCATGCTCGTTTGGGCGACCGTGTGCGCGAACCGGTCGGTTCCGGCCACCGTGATCAGCTCGGCCTCGGTCTCGTCGTCGCCGTCGAACTCCACGAATCGTCTCGCCTCAATCAGACTGAGCTGCCCGGCTTCTAGAGCGGTCATGGCTTTCTGGGAGTCGATGGCCACCCGGGCCGCGGCGACAGGGTCGTTGGTCGTCGACAGACCCTTGGCGGGGTGAGTATCTGTCTGACCTGCGATTACAGGATTCCTGTAACAGGATTTCTGTAACGCATATCGTGTAACGCGATTCCTGTAATCGCAGCTCAGCTACATCAACCGGAGAGGTGGTCGTCAGGCTCGCAGCTGAAGCGAATCGGGCTGAGTGCGCCGACCAGAACTCGACACGTCGATCCTTTCGCGCCCTCTGCGAGCCCCCCGCTGCGCCCAGAGTGTGCCAAGCCGCGCAACAACGAGCCGCGAAGCGGTGGACACGGTGACACATCTGGGACTCACAGCCTGGACAAATCGATGTCGAGGCAACTTCGTGGGACCATGCAGACGCCTTGCGGCAGCTTTACACACCAGCGGTCGGCGGTTCGATACCCTCCGCGCCCACCAACGAAAATTCCTGGTAGACAGTGGTTTTCCGGCTCAGAACCTCATCCTCGCCGAACCCCCGCTAGGCCGACAATAGGCCTACGGTTCTCACGGCGGCGGCAAGCGCAGATCGGCAACCGTCAAGTCCTCCCGGTCACCCCACTCGGGGAGCCACCAGGGGACGTACCAGCCTGTGACGGGGTGGTCGTCGGGTATGTCTGGGCTGTCCTCCAGAATCCCACCGACGTGGCGCACCCCCCGCACCACCTGAATCAGCCAGTACTCCTTATTGAGCGCCTGCCACAGTTCCTGCTCGGTGACCGAATCGCGGTGCCGTGACTGCTGCGACCATTCGTCATCGCGCCAGCTAAGGCCGAGCGAGTCGCCCCGACCCCGGCGTTGTTCGCCCTCGACACCGAGCCGCATGAAGTGCAGCGTTCGGTTCGGCATCTCACCCTCGACGTCTTCGAGGTAGAGCATGTGCCCGAACTTGTGGCGGACGTTGCTCACCTCTGCAGCAGTGCGAGCCCATTGGTCGTGCGGGTGTCGAACGCGGAGGCTGACGGCCATCTCGCGCAGCGTCTTGGCCAACTTGTCCGACCCGGCCCACTCGGCATCCGGCCCGGCGTCGGTGAAGCTGTTGAAGTTGACCTGCGCCCGCACCAGTTCCCACCCGCCGATCACCGTGAGCACCGTCCGCTCAAGGTTCTCCGACGGCTGCAATAGCTCGCGCACGTCGTAACGGGGTCGTTGGTCTGCCACGTCGGGCAGCCTAGGCCTCGGTGGGGACAGTCAGGTTGAGGTGTCGCCGACGCTCCGCGACCGACCGAGTAGCGCATCGCCCGCCGACGCCAGCGCGTCGTCATAGACATGGCCGTAGACCCGCAGCGTGATCGCCGGGTCATGCCCGAGCCACTTGGCCGTCGCCGACGGCGTGGTGCCACCGTCGAGCAGCATCGTGGCGGCGGTGTGCCGAACGTCGTGCAGCCTGATCACCGGCACCCCCGCCGCCGCGCAGTGGGCGGCACTATCCGCCTCCTGCGCGTCCTTCACCGGATCATCTATCACCAGCAGGCCGGCACCGAAACCCGTAACGCCGCTGTTGATTCCGGTCGCCAGCAGCCCTCCGGCGTGGCCCTCGACCCGCCATCGGCCCACTAGGCGGGCGTCCTGGCTGAGCTTGATGCCCAGGTAGTCCGAGTGCTCGGCAATGATGCGCCGGGCCTCGCGGCTGTGCGCCTGGGCAAGATCGTCGGAGTAGCCGACGATGACCACTTCGAGGTCGCGGCAGGGGTGATGCCGAGGCCCGCAGCGCCGGGCTGCGCCAGGCTCTTGAGGTCGGCACCTGCCGGGTGGCCGGTCACCTGCCCGACTTCGAGGCGCAGGCGGTGGCATGGCAATCGGGCCAGCACCAGCCTGATTCGCTGGCCGCTGCGACGGTCTGCTTCGACGTGCTCGCGCACTCGATCGGCCAGCAATGGCATTTCGTGTCTCCGCTCGACGCCGCGCGCCGCGCCCGAGAGAGCAATATGCCGCCGCCGCCCGCCTGGATGCGGCGTCGGCTCGGCAGGTAAGGGGAAGTCGGTTCAGAGCTGTGACGGCCAGGTGCCGACATCCCACCTGTTGATGGTCCAGTAGGAGTTCGCAATCTCGCTTGCGGGAGCGGTGAACGACAGTTCGCACACCGTTGTTTCACCAGCTCGGGGTCGGTCGTTTTGACACGTCACCTTGGGGTCCGTGCCATGAGACTCGTCCTGTTCATTCTCGGGTGCTGTCGTGCCCGGCGTGAAAATGAACGACTGGCTTCCTGCGAGTCCTTCGTCAAAGCCCTTGTCCTCAACCCGATGCACGGTCACCTTGCTCGTGATCGTGACATTCTTTCCGCCGTCTTTGGTGGTGAGCTGCGGAGGGGCGCTGACCGCGAACTGGTACTCGGTGAACGCCCCACCAGACGGCACCGGCGTCAGCTGGCCGAACGGCACTCTGTCATAGGCCGAACTCGGCCATTGGCCGTCCGTAGGTGCACTGGCCCAGGGCGCGTTCAGCTCGCTGGGTTGGGAGGACGGCTCGCTGCGGCTGCTGCTGTCGTTAGAGTGGTCACCGCTGCTACAGGCGTGAATCATCAAACCGAATAGGACGACTGCCGCCAGCAACCAAAGGAACGGGTGCTTGGTCCTGCGATTGCCCCCGCTGCGGCGGCGGCGTCCACCGCCAATGGTCTTGGTGTCATAGAGTCCGGCTCCCGGAACCCGAACGGTGCGGCGCGCACGCCCATCAGCTCCGAGGCTCAGCCGAAAGGGACCGCCGCCCACACTGCTCGACAGACCCCGCTGACTCAGAGTGAAGCGGAACGGCCCCGATTTCTTGGACTTCCGGAACTGAACCACGACTACCCCCCAATGAATGGCGCTGAGCCTATACAGGTGGTCTTCCACCCAAGGCCGATTGACGCATTGCGCTGCGCTGCGCTGTAATCACCCCTGGCGTCGCGGCATTATCGGTGTGCGCTCGTACAGTGCGGTTATGGCCTCGACACCGACACCTCAAGCCGTCATCGAGGGATTCCTGCTACGAACCCGGCGGGTGATGGCGCACACACTGATCCGCGAGCAGGCCGCGCTGATGGCAAAGCTCCACAAGGGCGAGGTGACGATCATGGTCACGGTCAACACCAAGACCGGCGAGGAGACCCACAGGCGGCAAGCCGAGTACCCGCCCGAGGAGGCCCTGGAGTCACTGGCCAGCCGGGTCCGCCCGTTGATCCTCAACTCTGAGCCGATCTACTACGAGAAGGCCCTGAATGCGCTTGAGCAGCTGGTCGGGACCGACAAGCTGAACGAGGAGATCGACCTGGCCTGGTGGCACGGGTACTGGCGGCATGTTATCGACGCCAATCTGGCGGCGCAGGCGTATTGGGTGGCCACGCCGAGCGGCAAGACCACCGACCGCAAGCTGATGTACTCCTGGCTCTACGGTGACGTCATTCACGCCAAGTCGCCAAGGTCACCGGCCATCCGCGACTTGAGCATCGACCAGCGGTACTACGCCGCCGCGCCCGGCATCGCTCGCATCTGCGACCGGGTGATCTACACCCAGATCATGCTCATGGAGCTGATCGAGAAGGGCCTGCTGACCGTGGACCCCGAGGTGCTGAACGAGGACGTCGTGGTCACGACCACCAGCGTTGACGAGGCGGTGACCGTGCGCGTCTCGGATGTCGGCGTGCCGGTTCCCGATGACCTCACCACCGTCGGCGCGGCAGCACTCGATCCGGCGGTCTGGAGAACCCCGCACCAGGACTTGGCCGCGCTCAGGGGCGAGGCGGAGTGACGGCCTGGCAACGGCCACCGGTTAGCGGCGACCGATCCGAGACGGAACGTCCTCGGGATTGAACGCCCATACGCCGGGGCTGCCGGTCGGCCTCGGCACGATCTGGCCGGAGCGCACTGCGGCCATGAACGCTGCCGGGCCAAGGCCCGACTGCTCCTGGGCGTCATCGGCGGCCATCATGCCGCCCGGCACCACGTCACGGCGAGTAATCGCGCGCTTCTGCGCACGGGCGACGTTTGGCTGGCCGATGTTGCTGACGATGGCGCTGATCTCCTTCTGGTGAATCCCGCCCCAGTGGGCACGGACGATCAGTCCGTCTCGAATGACCCGTGCGATGTAGTCGTGGGTCCTGTCGTTCTGGTACTCGCGCTCGGCTTCGGCCAGGTCCGCACGGAGTGCGGCCTGCTCGGCCTGCGTCTTCTCAAATGCAATCACACATATCATGGTGATATATATCAGGGTGACATGCGACGCTCGATGCCTCGCGCGCTGCGCCCGTGTTGTCGGGATGCGGGGCATACTGCCCGATATGGCCGATACCTGGGAGTCGCGTGACCTGCCGGTGCTGCGGGCAGCCGTCGAGCTGTATGACCAGACAGGCCGCAATCCGAGCGCGGCCGAACTGGGGTCTGCGTGCGGGTTCGACAAGGACACCGTGCAGCGGGCGCTGCGCGCTCTCTATCGCGAGCCCTTCTTCGAGGAGGGGATGACCACTTGGGGCGGGGAAATCCTCGCAGTCGGCCCACCGACCAGCGCTGCTCTGCGGCTCGCCGGGCAGTGGCCGTCACCAGAGGCTCAACTCGAACGGCTGGTCGCCGCATTGCAAGCCGCCGCCGACGACGAAGAGCGCCCCGACGAGGAGCGGAACCGCTTCAAGCAAACCGCGCTATGGCTTGGCGGAGCGGCATCGCAGATCGCCATCGGCGCACTCGGTGGCGCGGGCGGCACCTGGCTTTCTAGTTAGCGGCGGATACTGGAGGCCATGACGACACCCGACGAACTGACCGTCCTTCGGGCGGCGATCGAGATATGCGACGAGAACAACGGCGCGGCTACCGCTGATGCCGTCGCCGAGAGGCTCGGCGTGGACAGGGAGCTAGTGCTGCTGAAGCTGCTACCGCCCGTCGCCAAGTACTTTGAGGTCAACCTGCCGGGTGACGATGGAATCGTCGTCGTCCGGCAGCCGACCGCTGCGGCGCGCCGGTTCGTTCCACACTCGAACACCTGAACGAGCCGACCCCCCGCTGGGCCGAGAATGGGCCAAGACAGGAAATAACGGGCCGACACGAGACGACATCGTGACTAACGAAAAGCCTTGTGCGCGTGGTGATTCGGTAGACAAGACGACACGGGAATATACCCGCTAGACATACCGATATTGATTTTACACACCAGCGGTCGGCGGTTCGATCCACAAACAGGCTCTTCTGACCCGTTCGTGGCAGCGGGCATGTTCGCGGCGACCCTCCGGGCCGGGTAGGTGCCCGGCGATGCGAGGGTGGTGCCGGTTTCAAGGCCCTGCAGCAGCGTCGCCGACCGGTGGCCGACGGCAATTGACGCCTTAGCTTGTGAACGGATTTGTGAACGAAACGGGGCGCAACTGCCGTGATGATGTGAGACGCACCGTGATGGCTGGGACGGGCGGTTGATCGTGACATGCACGTTTGAGACCCGGGAGGCCATGCGAGACCGGAACCGGTTGGCTCATAACCCAGAGGTCGCAGGTTCGAATCCTGTCCCCGCTACCAGTGTGATCAGCGGAAATGGCCTCCAGAGGAGACTCTGGGGGCCATTTTCGTGCCCAATGGGAACACGATTGGGAACATTCGCAAAGCTAAGGATCTTCGAGCGCCGATCGGGAACGTCGGTGCGACGAAGTACATGGACTTGTACGCGTGTCGTCGCGACCGATGGTTCGCTTGTAGGAGAGTGCTGCTCTCGTACGGTGCGGTGACGGGGCGTACATACGATGTCGCTGGCCGGACAGTGACGGCGTACCAGCCGTCGCTACGCGACTTGGGCCTAGGCCAGCAGACTTGTGAGCCGCTTCGCCCCCGACCGGCTGAACCGACCCAACCAAACGAGTCGCCACAATCGTTCGACGGATGCGTCGGCGTGCCACTAGCTTCGACGCTGTGACTTACGACCTGACTCGGCTCGGTAGTTCTCGCTTCGAGCACCTCGCACAGGCGCTGTCGCTAGCCCACCTCGGTCACGGCGTCGAAGTATTCGGGGTTGGCCCAGATGGCGGCCGCGAGGCGGCCTTCCATGGCGAGGTCAACATGGACGGTAAGGGCAAGTGGGATGGCTATGGAGTGATCCAAGCTAAATACAAACAACGGCTGGCGACCACGACGACGGACCAAGCTTGGTTTTTCCAGCAAGTCACCATGGAACTTGACGCGTGGATTGACCCAAAGAAGAAGCGCCACCAAAACCAGCCCGACTATCTGATCATTGTCACGAACGTCTCGCTGACGTCGGTCTCACATGAGGGTGGCTTGGATCGTCTTCGGCAGCTGTTTGCGCACTACCGTGATCGAACCGAAAAGCTCCAGGACGGAACCACCCGGAAGATTGGATTGCTCGACTTCAAGGACTACGTCGTCTGGCACGCAGAGTATTTGGACCGCCTGCTTGAAACCAATGGAGAGGTGCGCCGTAGCTACGCCGATTTAGTGCTGCCGGGAGATGTTTTATCTCGGCTTCATCAGCAGGTCACCGCCGATGACGAACGGTTGGCGCACGCCTGGATTGGTCATGTCGCACGCACACTGAAGAACGACCTCACAGTGGAGCTTGGTGAGTCCGGTGACAGCATGAACTCGCCCCTCCCGTTGGCCGAGGTGGCGATCGACCTACCTTGCGCTTCTAGCCCCCGCTACGGACCATCAACGCTGGCGTTGAAGCTGCTGGTCGAACGAGGTGACCACGTTCTGTCGCCGACGCTTTTACCTGCTGCACGGAATCGAGTAGTAGTACTGGGTGGTCCCGGCTCCGGGAAGTCCACATTGTCCCGATTGCTGTGTCAGGTTTATCGGATATCACTTGTGCGAGAAGCAGCCTCCGGCAAGGTCATTCAGCAGGTAGCAGATCAAGCTGGCCGGATCCGCGAAGCTCTCGATGCCGCCGACCTTCCCAGTCCGTCGCTTCATCGACTTCCGGTTCGGGTCGTGCTGAGCGCATTCGCAGACGCGGTGAACAGGTCCGCGAACCTCACTCTGTTGCAACACATCGTCGATCTGATCAACCACCGTGCGTCAGACCCAATCGACGTTCGAGAAGCAAAGCGGCTCATCGTGGCGTGGCCGCTACTTGTCGTCCTCGACGGTATGGACGAAGTAGCGTCCGCCGACAACCGCCAAGAGGTATCTTCTCGCGTCTCGGACTTCTTGACCGAGATGGCGGCACTGGGGGCCGACGTCTTCATTGTCTGCACGTCGCGGCCTGTCGGATTCGATCGTGACCTCGAAGTCGATTACGAAGAAGTACATTTGGCTCAGCTGGATCCTAGCGAAGCGATGCAATACGCATCACGTCTACTGGCATGCAGATTCGCAGACAATCCTGACCGCCAAGAACAGACGCTTGAACGGTTGGACGCAGCTTCCAGAGGTGCCGACACCGCCCGCTTGATGACGTCTCCACTACAAGTGACGATTTTGAGCCTGCTCCTCGAACAGCGACGTCAAGCCCCTGCGAGCCGATACGCGCTATTCAAGAGTTACTACGACACCATCTATGCGCGCGAGTGCAGTAAGCCTGAAGGTATTGGCGACGTTCTCGAGGCATACAAGCCCCAGTTCGATCAGCTTCATGAACGGTGCGGACTCGCTATCCACGCGCAAGCGGAGCGCGCGGGCTCGGCAGACTCCATCCTTCCGATCGGCGAACTCGAGCACATTGCTCGCGAAATCCTAGAGTCTGAGGGTCACCAAGAGGCAGACGCAGACGCATTGATTGGGCAGATATTGCATCTAGCACAACAGCGACTAGTACTTCTGGTCGCCAGGGTGGACGGCGTAGCTTTTGAAGTGCGCAGCCTCACCGAGTTCTTCGCTGCGCGGTGCCTCATGGCAGATGAGGACGCTGCCGACAATCTCGAGCTACTCGTCCCCTCGGCTCATTGGCGCCACACGTGGCTGCTCGCGGCCGGTTACATCTTCGCCGAGAGGCGCTACCTGCGTGACGCCGTCCTGAGCCGGTTGCTCGCAGCCGACCACGGTAGCGCGGTCCGCCGTTTAGTGATGCCCGGCGCAATTCTGGCCATCGATGCCCTTCAGGACGGATTCGCGGCCAACACGCCAAAGTTTGAGCGGGATCTTGTAGTCGTAGCTCTCCGGCTTCTGACAGGACCGATCGGGAGTCACATCACGGACCTTGCTGATGCTCTCGTTCCGCTCATGGAGCATTCGGTCGAGATTAATCGTACGGTTTGGCGCGAGGTCGAAGCTCTTCTGGCGGAGCACATCCCAGGTGCCACCCGAGCATTTCTCACCAGCCTCGCCGCATCCGACGCCGACGACATCGCGCTCCAAGCGACAAATAAGTTGACCAGCTATCTCCAACAGCGGGCCGCGGACCGAAGCGGCGATGCGTCGTCAAGTACTGCGTTGCAAGCACTCCGGGACGATGCGGGATTAGTCGACACAGACAGTGAGGGCGCGAAACTACTCGATGATGTCGCCCGCAAGAGCACGAATGGGGACCCGACCGACCGATCAGTGGTCGAAGCTCGAGAGATTATTGTCGAAGGCTGCCGAGATGATCACCGTCGCAGGTCTAGGATTCGGGCGTCACTAGCCGAAGCGATCCAACGCGATCACGTCGGTCACATCCTTTATCCGCCCGTGCTAACTAAGTGAACGCATGCCGGCCAGCGTCGGCGAATCAGTCGCTAGTGGCGCTCCTCCGGTTTCATCCGGATAGGTGGGGAGATCAACGAAGACATACGCGTCATCGCCGCGCCTTTCCGCGATGGACCGAATCTTGTGGTTTGAATATTGGGGCGTGCCTTTCGAGGTGCTTAGCGACAACGGCAAGCAGTTCACTGGCAACTTCACCCGGCCACTGCCTGTCGAGGTGCTCTTCGAGCGGATCTGCCGGGAGAACGGAATCACGGCCCGGTTGGCCAAACGGCGCTCACCGACGACCAGCGGCAAGATCGAGCGCTTTCACCGCACCCTGCGTCGCGAACTGCTCGATGAAGTCGGCGCGTTCGCATCGATCGAAGCCGCCCAGGCCGCGATCGACGAGTGGGTTCACGCTTACAACACGTTGCGGCCGCATCAGGCGCTGAACATGGCCACGCCGGCCGGGCTGTTCCGTGGCCGCACAGCCGAATCAACTCTCACACCGGCAGCATCCCGATGAGCCGACCAGCGGCGCGCTGTTGGCGTCACCGGCCGTCCGAAGTGCATCCCAGCCCATCGAAATCGATGGGCGGGTCCCACCGTCGGGTGTGGTGGTGCCGGCCTGCAGCAGGTGTGGGTCGGCAACAACTACGCCGGTCTGACGGTGACATTGTGGATCGACCCGACCAGCATCCGCATCATCCTCGGCGCGGAGGTCATCAAGACCGTCCCGTCACGAATCACCACCGCTGACCTCGAGCACCTATCGCTGCGTGGTGTGCGTGCCGGACGCGCAGGCCCGGCTATCCCAGCGGTGGCTGACCAGGCTGTGGGTGAGCGGTCTGCGCCCGTCGAGATCGACCGCACGGCCAACTGCGACGGCGTTGACGTCGTCCGCGGTCACGACCTGAGCTTGGGTGCAGCTATCACCGGTACCAGAATCACCTTGCGATTCGACCGTGGCCTCATTCACGCCACCGCAGGAAACATGTTGCTAAATCCCTTCAGTCACAACGAACTCCAACAACTGCGCGCGACTGGGTCGGCAGCGTCATCAATTCCACCGCAACCACCGGCCGGGCCACAAAGTATGCAGCGAAGAGTCCCAAAAGACGGCGTGATCATGGTCGCTGGACAGCGCGTGCGAGTCGGGCAGACCCAAACGCCGGGACCATCGTCACCGTCGTCGTTGAAGATCATCAGTTTCGCGTCCTCGACGGCATCAAAGAGTTGTCACTGCACGCCCGGACATCAACCAAGCCCATCCGCAACTTCAACGCTCACCGCCCCCGCCAACGGTAACCATGTCCCGATAACAACCGGTCGCGTATGTCCTGGAACCTCACAGGTCAGCGTTCCGCGTTCAACGCGTCCTGCTTGATTTTGGCGCGTTGGCCAACAACCCATGCGCCGAGATGGCAGCCATCAATGCTAAATGAAGAGTGACCGTCTGCAGCGGAGTCACGGCGACCCCTACCGATCGAGTGCCTTGAATTGCTTGATCTGCTTGCGCCGAGTCAGTGGCTTGGTCTGGATCATATCCAAACCCTCTACAACACAGCGTATTTCATGACGCAGAACGGTCAAGTGCTCGATTAGATTCCCCCGTTGCTTCGCCTGGTAGCCTTCGTCGAAGACTTCGTCCTTGGTAGGCAGTTCGCCCGCCTTTTCGAGCGCTGCGCGTGCAGATTCGAAGGCGTCGACCAGGGTCTGGAGTTGATGAGGTGTAGGAGCGACGAAGCTGCCTTTGCTCAGCGCGATAGACTCACCGAGTTTGTGCAGCTCACCTGCAATGTCCCCAGACGGAACGCGGTCCCGAAGCTGATTGAGAATCTTCCCGATGCGCCAGTAATCGAACCGGTGGAGGTTGTTCCGCAGCTCGTTGCGGAGAGGTGCCTGCAACTCGCGGACCTGTGCATACCGCGCATACTGGTAATTCACGATGCCCAGGGCGAGGGAGCCCAGGCTTATGACGATGGCCGCGTAGGACACGTTCATGGTTTGAAGGGTAGTGGTGCACTACGACAAATCTTTCGTCACCAACTGTGGCGCGCCTGGTCGGGCGACTGCGCGATAGACGCTCGAGGAGCTAATCTTCAAGGCCGCTGAGGGCGGTTTGGGGCTACCCGTTGAGCCACCCTGCGTCGGCGCCAGCGCGCGATCCAGGCGTACGGCGGCTGCCGGAATGCATTCTCGCCGATTCGCCCCGACAACGACGAATATCGCTGTGTTGCAGTCGATGTATGCGTATGAGCGAATCATGTCGACCGGTCGCAGCCAGCGATTTCTGGCGCTCTCTCTTCCGGGGGGCACCCCTACCGCCCAGGCATCTCACCGTTTCCATTTCCATCCCACGCATCCCCAATCACGAAACCCGCCGCCTTCTCGGCAGCTTCCCTGTCATCGTCAAGCGACACGTGAGCGTAGGTCTGCAGAAAATATCCGACGTCGGCGTGCCCGATCCTCTCGCTGACCACCTTGGGGTTGATGCCGGCCCTGAGCGCACCGGTGGCATAAGAGTGCCGGAGGTCGTGAAATGTGATGCGTGCCAGCCCGGCTGCCACCGCGAGTCGGTCGAATCGTTGCCGGATGCTGTCGGGATGCGGGGGTCGTCCGTCTTCGAAGGTGAAGACGTAGTCGCCGGATTCGTAGTCGCGGCCGAAGAACGTGCGCTCGGTGGCCTGCTGGGCCTGCCACTGCCGCAACGCTGCGACGGTCGCGCGGTCTATCGCGATGGTCTGGTCGGCGTTCACAGTCTTGCCGCCGGCTTTGTCGACGGCATGCCCGGCGACCACCACACGGTTGTCGTGCACGGTGATCAGTGCAGCATTGAGATCGACGTCGGACCATTTGAGTCCGCAGATCTGACCGCGCCGTACTCCGGTAGTCAATTCGAGGAGGAACAGCGTCGCGAATCGGTCGCCTTGAATGGATTTGAGGAAGGCCTGGATCTGCTGGGAGTTCCAGACGGGTCGGCGCGAACGTGACTTCTTCGGCGGCTTCACATTGGATGCCGGATTGTCACCGATGTACTTCCATGCGACGGCGTCGGCCAGGGCACGGTGAATCATGGTGTGGATGTTGCGGACCGTCTTGGGTGCCAGACCGGGGGACTGGCGTTTGGGCACGATGCCAGATTTGTAACGACGTACCGCGGCTCGTGCGGCGTAAATTGTTGTGCCGCAGGATTCCGAGACCTCTCTCGGGGCGGGGGACTCGCCGTTCGCGGTGCCCTTGACCCAGTACGTGTACATGACAATGTCACGGTCCGGTTTGATGCGTCCCTCACTGAGCAGACTGCCGTAGAGCTTGAGCAGTTGGGGCTCGTCGAGATGTTGGAGGCGTTCGCCACCGATCCTGGGCACCACGTACAACCTCGCGTAGTCCTTCCAGTTTTGCCACGTGGTGGCATCAAGGGTGGGCTCTACGCCGGCAAACCACTCCTCGAAGAACTGCGCGACGGAACGAGCGGTTGGCTGAACGACGCGCCCGTCGTCGGCCTTGCGCATCGCATCGCGGCAGGACTTCCACGCTTCCTTCTCAGTGCGAAAGCCGCCCTTGGTGATCCACGGGTATCGGCCCGTGGCCATGTCAGGGTCGGGGGCGCGGAACTTGTAGTACCACGTCGGTCCACGTTGGAAGACAGCCCCTTTCACGCCGCACCGAGCTCGCGAAGCGACTGCGTCACGACGTATACCCGACCGCCGAGTCTGCGCGTGGGAAGGTCGCCAGACTTAGCGAGTCGGTACCCGGCGGCGCGGCTGACCCCCAGGATCTTCGCTGCCTCCGGAACGGAAAGTAGAAGCGGCAGGCTATCGAAAAGTTCGTCCGTCACCGTGATTCACCCCCTCTCCAGATCTGGGCGCATGAGAAGCCAGTAGCGATTCGTAGCGCAGCCGGTTGCAATGCAATCCGTGGCCCCGTCGTGTTGCAGTCGTGCAAAAAGCGGCTGATTCGCACTGCAGCGGCGTGGTCCATGTGCGGACGGTATCGGGCGTCTGCATGCACTAGCACCAGGTAAACGAAGTCATTTTCCTGAGAATGCCAAACCGTCGCAGATCCGGGGTGGCTAAGCGATCACATCTGAACTGCGTTGCAGTGCAGTTTGTTACGGCGATAGCCGAAACGCTTCAGCAGGAATGCGACAGTGCCGAAATGAGTCCAGATGTACCGAAATGTCGCGAATGGAACCCGAGCGCATCGCCGCTTCGCGGCGCGCCTTGCTGACCCGTTTCGAACCAATTCGGTTTGGGCGTAGCTCGTCAGCACTTAAGCGCCTTAGCGTCACGCACATGGACGGGGATTCAGATTCGTTGGTGCGCTGCACCTGTCAACCTGCGCGGGCGCACGGATTGGGTACCGCCCCAGGTGCGGGTCCGGCAACGCGCGAGCCCCTGACCTACAGCTTGGCGGAGGCGGCCCACCGTATTGGGGGTATCTCGGAACGATGGCTGGCCATGAAGTTGAGGGATGGTGAGTTGTCCGGCCACAAGATCGGACGTCAGTGGCGCATGGGTGAAGCTGACGTCCAGGACCTCATCCACAGGTCCAGGGTCATGCCCCGTTTGGAACCCATCGTGCAGGAGGTCGCGAGCGTGAAACGCCCGCCGGAAGACGCCAAGCCCGAGGCGCACCCGGTTGTAGGCCAGCAGTATTCGCTCTTCAGCTGACGGCGCTCGCTGGCGCGCCGTGAGAACTTCGCGTTGGCCATCTGGGAATCATCCGCCGACGACGCAAGGGCCCAGCTACCGCGAGCACCGCTGTTGGAACCGACCACGCCAAGCTGTCGACGCAGCCAGCACCGCCCTACCGCTCTTCACGACACCCAAGGCTGCGCTCCGACGTGGCGCGCATTTCTCGATTTGGGGTAGTAGGTCGCGCCTCAGTGACGGCCCAGTCCCAGAACTGATCGCGCCCTGCTGGCGGGGGACCAGCCAGTAGTCGCCACCGGCGTCGATTTCGTCAGCCAAGTTACCGCCAGCTCCTCCCGGGGTTTTCGATGAGCCGTGCCCTAATCAGCGACTGCAACAACCGGTTGGCTGCGCGCAGCGTCGGGGCGTGTGCGCTGGCCCCGAGCACCTCGGCGTCGGCATCGTCAGCCAGGGACTCCAAGACTGTGCGGCAGGCGCGAGGAGAATTGAGCACGATTTGTGCGGCCTCCGCCGGGCTGACCGAAACATGCCTGGTTTCGATGCGTACCCGCTCGACGATCCTGTCGACGGGCTTCTCGACGACCTCGATGCGCAGCCCGATCGCACCATTCGCGGCAGCACGACGCTCTTCGTAGGCGGCGCGCCGGCACCGCTGCGAGCACCACACCGAAGGCCTGCCGGGCTTGGGCGGCCACGGGGGAGCAGGTAGCGCTGCTGAACAGCGCGGACACCGTTTCAACTCCATGGAAATCACGATAGCCAGACCTATATAAATATGCACGGACGAAATTGCGTTATCGATTCGTGACCCTGAATGCAAGAGGTGTGATGGGGATCTGGTGGCCTTTTTGCGCCGTGGCTGTGCCGGTGAGGCCGGCGGGGAGCGCGTCGATGGCGGCGGCCGGAGGTGCGGGTAACGGTTGCGAGCCTGAGGGGGTGCCCAGCTGGCTGAAATGGTGTGGTTTGGGTGCTGCTGATGGCGGATGGCCGGGTCTAGCGTGACCGCATCGCAACCACCAAAAGTGCGAACGCTGGCCAACAAACATGGCGGAGCGTGAATTCGCACTAGCGGCGAACGCTGGCATGGTCCGGCGAACGAGGCTCGATATCGAAACCCTGACAACGCTTTTTGCCGCGATCGTCCGGGCGGACACTGTCGACGGATGGCAGACCGAGAAGGGCGTCGCGCTCAATCAGCAAGCTGCGCGTCGCCGCGATGAACTGCGCCGCCTGGGCCGTTCAGGCGGGGCGGGTCGCGACGACGCGAACGGTAGGTGCTGTCCGGCACCGTGCGGAAGGCGCATCCGATGTCGTGATGACCAGTGATCGGCGATGGGCGGCGGACGGCTGGCAGGATGTGTCGGTTGTCGGGCTTCGACGGTCGCCAGGAAGTGGTCGACGTCGACCGCTTGGCGGTGAGCGGCGGCGGCTCTCACGGAGTCGATGGCGTGCGTGGCGGACGCTGCGACGGACTAGGGGGTTCTAGAGGTCCTCGAACAGCGTGCTGGCGGGGACGTGGAGTGCCTTCGCGATATCGAAGAGTCGTTCGTAGAGCAGACCGCGTTGGCCGAGTTCGACTTGGACGAGCATGTGTCGTGCCACGCCGGCGTCGAGCGCGACTTCTTCCTGAGTGAGCCCCCGTTCGAGGCGAAGCGCGCGGATCCGTGCGCCGACAGCCTTGCGTGTCTTCTCCCATCGAGCTGCGCGATCGGGATCGTGTTGGCTGGGGCGTGTAGGCACGCTCCTCAGTCATGACGGGCCCACACCAAAAGTCTGTACAACTGATTGTACATTGGGACTGTGTTTGCGAACTCACAACATGACCAGCCCTCGGAGTACGTATCGGGTCTCGCGCTGGAGATCCTTGATGAACTGCGGATCAGGATGATGGAGTGCCGATTGGTGCTCAAGGCGTTGCCCGATGAAGCGGACATGAACTTCGACGAGTTGGAGCGCGATCTGCACACCGCGCAGCAAGCCGCACGCTTGGCGTACGAGGCGGCGAGCGTGGTGCACCAGGGTGCCCGCCTGGATCCTCGATGGGGTAGTGACTGGTCGCGGCCGAAAGCGATCTTTGCCCGGCACGGTGCGGCGGTTCGTGACGGCGCGCCGCGAGTCGATCCGAAGCCCGCCTCGGGTGACCTTTTGGAGCGATGGCTTTGGCGGCTGCCGGCGACCGACAGCGTTGACGGTGCACCTGAGGTGCGGCCGACGTGTACGGGCACCGTGCGCGCTACCAAACGCCCGTGTACGGCGGCTGCGATCTATCTTGGGTCTGGAGTGTTTGGGGCGCACTGCTATTCGCACGCCACACCAATGGAACGTGACCAATATCGAGCGCATCACGATTCGGTCAGCGCGCAGCAATCAACCTCGTACACCGACCTACTGGAACGGCAGCGCGGTGTCGGTGAGCGCCTCTCCGAACAGTGGCTGCAACACCGGGACAACAGGTCCAAATGGGTCGACGAGGTCAGATCTGCCACCCGAACAGAACAACAGACTCCGTAGAACTTCACCGCGACCACGATCGGGGAACACCATTGGAGAGCGAAGATGTCACTGCCGCCCGAGAAGACGAGTCACCGAAGATTGCCGACCCCGGACGGCCCCGCACTCTCGACGTCAACGGGTTTCGGGAGCAACGTGACCAGATCGCCGCAGAGGCTCGCCGGCGCTACCAGGTTCACCTGGCGACCGCATTCGGAACTCGCGGCTACTCGAATGCAGACACGCTAGCCAACCTAGCGTTGGACGCGTTGACCGGATGGCGTTACGCCGACACCGGTGCCGATTGTCGCTGTGGGTGCCATCCGCAGTTGCCGACGAGCGATTGGCACGGTTACGGGTTCGACTGTTTCTGCACGAAGACGCGCGATGAGCGCAAGCGCCTCTTGGATGGCTTGCGGCGTGACAGCGACGCGTTCTGGCAATCGTTGGAGGGGCAGGAGATCACCGCAGCGAAGCGTGTCGAAGAGGCCGACCTTCAAGAATGGTTGGCGTTGCAACCCGATGTCACCGCGGACAGCGATGGTGGCTTTGCTCCCGAAGCGTGGAACGGCGAGGTGGCCGGTCACCGCTTCTACTTCCGGGAACGTGGCGGTCAGTGGCGCATCGAACTTGATCTGCGGCCTACGGGTCGCTTCGTCCCCGAAGTCGTTGCGGTCGCGGCGAGCGGTGAGCCGCGCATCGAACACCGCGAAACAGAAGAAGGCGATGTCATCGCACACGGTGACACAGCCGATGGCGGGTACGGTACAACACCTCGCGAGCGGGTGCAGTTCATCGTCGGCAAGATCCGCGAGCACCTGCTTCGCGCGTCCTGCACGTTGCATACCGGGAACTTGTCTGCGGTCGAAAACGCACTGGGCCAAAAGGTTCGGTGGTGCCCCGCTTGCGGAAATCCTCTTGGGGGTTGACGTCACCTCGGGCAGACCTGCAGTACATCAGCACTGACCTCAACGCCTGCGGATGGGCAGGCCGACCGCAGTCAGGATCTCGTCCCTGGCTTCGTCGCGTTAGAGCTCACGGGTTTTCGCCCCACTGCCCCGGGAGGCGGCGGTGACAGTGCCGTTGACTGGCGTATCGCATGAGCTTGCTCAGCCAGGTGAACAAGCAATCAAAAGGCCGCGGTGTCTGGGTGGTTGTTGGGCCGGGCGGCTCGGTGGGCGTTCCGCTTGGGGTCGTTGACACCGAATTTGAACCCGGTGCGGTCGCTGCGGCGATCCTGTACGAGTCGCAGCGCCGTGGATGCCTGCCGTATCAGGCTCGCGCGATGTTGATCTGATTCGATGCAGGAAGGCAACCCGAACCCGCGCTGTGAATCCTAATGGGTTGCGGCGTACTGTGTTTCAGCAGGATTCCTGTCATGTGGGTCGAGATAATTCGATTTTGCCGATCAGTAAGATTCTCAACGAGCGCCTGTACGACATTGGCGACGCGCTGGGGGTAAGCCCTGATGCGCGACCATTCGCGATGACAGTCCGACGAAGACCATCACCGTTGCGCACCAATTGCACTTGTCGCGGTTTGCGGTGACATACCAACAAGTTATCGTGTTGTCGAGATGCAGCGAAGATTAACAAGCGTGTAGCGATTGTTAAACAACATCGTCAGCCGAACTAGCCATTCGAGTACTATAAGGGCAGGTCAAGCCACGATTGGAGCTGCCGTCACGACGACCTTGTTAAAGTAGCTGCCGGAAATGGGGTCGAACGTCGGCGCTTGCCGCTGAGGTGAAGCCACTCGACGGCGAGCCGATTGAATCCTGGACGCGACAGCGCTCGCACGGCGGCCCCATCGATTATGAACGCCGTCGCCGGCTCGATTGCTCGACGCTGCTGACCGAGGGCTCCTGGCCGAAGGCGGCAGCCGACGCACATTCGCTGTTGGCGGGAACCCCTGCCGTGCCTGCCAGGTGTTACCTGATCGGCAGAATCAGCGAGTCCCCGACCGTTGCTCTGCTAACTCACCCAGAAATCGATCCGCGAAGCCTGAAGACACTGGTCGCGTCCTTCGGAGCCGGCCTCACCCCGCCGGTGGAGGCGGAATTGGATCACCTCGCACGTGGTTTCCTCCGTACCAGGGAATCGTCGAGCCGGCTCACTGCCACCCACCTCGGGAACTGCTCGGTGGCTCGAATTCCGTTAGGCGGCACAGAGATACGTGTGTGCGCAGCAAACGCAGCGCACCTGAGTTGATGCCGCCAACAGTTCTCTGAATCGGCCCAGCAGCTACCTCCGGATGCCTATCGTGGCGCACCTAACCCTAAGCGAGAGGCGGAGGTTGGTCCGATGGGTCGCACAAATTCAATGACCGGCGATCGAGCCGTCACCGACAGCGTTGTGGCGGTCGAGTGGAGGATGCGTTTCCGCGACGGCGTGGAAACGGTGTGGTTGTGGAACGTCCAGGGTTCACCTCCGTTGGACAAGCTGGCCTCGGCTCGGACACCCCGGTCGTCGGCGAGCAATCGCCACATCCCGGTATCGGCCTATTCAGTCACCAATTCCGACGTGCTACATCTGGAGTCAGGGCTCGAGCACGACCTGGTGCGCACGCTCGACCGCGATCCCGACGTCGTGCGAATGGTCGCCCAGCCGTTTCTGCTGTCGTGGAAGATCGATGAACCGGTGGGCCATTTCCCCGATCTGCTGACCCAGCACATCGATGGGGCCGTCACCGTCTGGGACGTGAGATCGCTCGAACAGCAGGACGACGACTTTCACGCCAAGAGCGTCGTTACCCGCCGTGCGTGTGAACGAGTCGGATGGCGCTACACAGTGTTCGCGGGGGTGAGCACAACCGAACGCATGAACACGTTGTGGCTGCATGGTTTTCGCCGCAGACCACCATGGGCCGGGCACTTCGATGACGAGATCCTGCGGATGGCTGGATGTGGCTCAACCGTGGGCTCGCTTCTTGCCGCCGACGATGGGACAGGTGAACTGACATCGGTGATGTGGCACCTGGTGTGGGTCGGCGCGCTGCGCATCGACATGACCGTCCCGTGGGGGCTGCACACACCCGTGGCGACGAGTAGTGAGCGCTGCCATGCCTAGCGCCCGCACCAGCCTGCTCGAAGGCACGAAGGTTCTCACCACGCAGGGGATCGCGCTCACGGGCCAAATCGCCGCAGCGGGTGTCACCTTGCACTACTCCTACGGCGATACCTCGACTCACGGCTGGGCTGAGCTCGACGTGATCCGCGGCCTCGAAGACGGTGAGGTCTGTGCGCTCTCCGAATCGCTTCGACCTCTGTGGGATGCACTAGCAGAAGACGTTCGCGAGGCGGCGCTCTTCAAGTTGGAGATCGTTCAGGAGATCCTGACCGGCTATCGTGACGGCCACCATGCTCTCGCGCGTCCCGGCGAGCCCCGTCCGCCGTACGGCCCGAGCGGAGCCTCGGAAAGCAAGCGCTGCACCGCGATGGCGACAGAACTGAACGCCGGCGCAACACTCGATCGGCGAGTGCGGGGGCGGCTTCAGGACGGTGAGACCCGAGTCGCTCAGTACAGCCCCGTCACGATCAGGTACTGGGTGCGCGGCTTCAAAGAGCGCGGCCTCCTCGCCCTGATCGACGAGAGAAGCACCCGGCAAAGCAAGTCCTGGGAACTGATCGACGACCGATACCGCCAGGTGGCGACCCAGATCGTCGACACCCTCGATGGCGACCGGTCCACGATCTCGAATCAGGAAATCGATCGACGCACCAGGGTTCGACTGAAGGAAAACGGGATTGACGACTTTCCGGCGCATCACCAGCCAGTTCCTCGCTACCCTCAAACGGGAGCGGGGAGCCACGACGCGGGCGCAGAAGAGCCGCAAGTCCCGCAAGGTCTCCGGCGCTAAACACTACCCGGCGATTCGTCCCGGACAGGTCGTCGCCATCGATGTCACTCGTGCAGACAATCTCGTCTACGACCCGCTAACCGGCCAACCGTGCAGCGTCGAAATCATCACCGCCATCGATGTCGCAACCCGGGTCGTCCTCGCCATACGGGTGGTCCCGAGAAGCGCGAACGGCATCGAGGCGGGGCTGTTGCTGTACGACATTTGCCGTCCCTTCTCCCTGATGGTGGACGGAACATCGATAGGGGACTGGAGGTGGGTGGGCCTACCTCAGCAACTCGATCTCACAGGCGTGTCCGTTCGAGTCGGCAAACGTGATCTGGCACCTGACTTTTCGACCCTGCAGGGTGAACACGGCATTCCTTCGGTCCTACCGGATGCCGTTCGGTGCGATCACGGCGCGATCTTCGTGTCCAAGCATTTTCGAGCGCTCCTGCAGATGCTGGGAATCGATCTGATGCTCAATCGGGGCGGGAAACCCAATGACAACCCGCACGTGGAGCGGTGGCACGAAACCATTCAGCGCGGCTTGCAGCAGATCCCGGGGTATAAGGGCCGCAATGTTTCTCAACGCGGCAGACTCGTCAGTGAAGAGCCCTTGCTGACGGCACGGCAGCTGCAGAATCACCTGCGGCGTTTCGTCGCGCTGGACTACCACCGCCACCCCCATGAGGGCGTCATTCTGCCCGGCGAAGAAGAAGCCAGGGTGTGTCCCCTCGAACTGTGGGATGCGATGACCGAGCTCACCGGGCGCATCGACGTTCCGCAGCAGCCGGACCTGATCTACCAGTTTCTGCCGGTTCGGTGGGGCACGATCCGCCACGCCGGTGTCGAGTTCAAGAACATGGTGTACGACTCGCTGGCCGTCCTTGAGCCGTACCGATCGGTGCCAGTCGGGCAGTTCCGGGCCGGTGATCGTGCTGCGCCATTCTTCTACGACCCGCAAGACCTCTCGCGCATCTGGTTCCGCGACCCCGCGACGAACACAGTGCACCCCATCGAGTGGCGTGGTTCGGACCGCACCGTCGCACCCATGACTGAGGCCATCGTGGATGTCGTGCGACGGCGAATCCGCAAGCGCGGCGGAAATCTAGTGCTCGGCCCGAACTCCGCCACGCGCCAGATCCTTGACGAGCTCACTCAGATTACCGAGGCGCCTGCGAAACCGAAGTTGCGGAGGGAGTTGATCGCCGCCAGGCTGCGTGTAGAGCAAGCCAAGGTCGATCACGCTGAGGTGCAACGGGTTCAAGACCAACTGATCACCGCTCGGCCAGCCGCACGGCGTGCACGGTCGGCGTCGCGGGAAGCCTGGCCGGACCTTCCCGAGGGCGTGTAAACCGTGGATGCGGAACTGTGGCACGAGTACTGCATGACGCAACCTCCATCAGAGCCCACGCCGGCCACGGTGCGGCGATGGAAGGCAATGACCGACCGGGAACGGGCAGCCCACCTCGACCGGTTGACCGAATGGTTGTACAGCCTGTTCGTGCCAACGAGCGACGTGAAGGCGATTTACGACGAGATCACCAAGGTCGTCCGAATCAACAAGCTGACGCCGCCTGGCGCGAAGACCCTCGCAGCACTCTCGGGACCAAACTACGCTGGTAAGAGCACGATGATGATGCGTTGGGCGCGCGAAAGGTATCTGACGTGGATCGACGGCGCCGAACTGGACACCTACGGAAGGCCGATCTTTCACTCAGATCCGGGGTGTGACGTCGACCTGTGTCCGGTGGTGTGGATCGACCTCGACGCTGCATCCCAAATCAAGGACGTCGATGCGGCCATTCTGCGAGTCTTCAACCTGCCGGCGGACGGAGTGAAACGAGACGTGTCGGCAGCGGCGATGGGAGCGGTTCGACGTCACCGAACACAAGTCGTCATCGTTGACGACGTTCACCTGCTGAAGACCAACTGGAAGTCTGGACGTGACGTGCTGGACCACATCAAGCACCTCAATACACGTCTCGGTCAGATTGGTGTCTCACTCATCCTCATCGGCGCAGATCTTAAAGACAGGGACCTCGCGCAGGACCCGCAGATCGCTGCTCGCCTTCGTCTGAACCGGTTCGAGCCCTGCGACATTGACGAGAACATCGAATCGGAACGGGTGCGATGGCAGGTGATCGTGCGCGACTTCGAACGAGTGCTCGCACCCCATCTGCCGAGGGGTAAACCGAAGGAGTTGCACACCAAGCTGGCCGGGGAGCTTCACGAGCGCACGCAGGGTTACCTCGGCGACCTCAAAGCGCTGCTCTGCGAGGCGACGATCAATGCCACCATTGATGGGTCGCACAGGATCCTGATGCGACACCTCAACGACGTGAGTTTAAGCAAACGTGCGAAGGAGGAGCGACATGTGAAGCGCCGCTGAAGGATTCGCAGGGATTAAGGGTAGACGTGTCATGCGTCAATCCGGCAACACCATCGAACGCAGCGAGTCTCGAAGTGCTGAAGGTAGCTTCTCGCGGAACGCGCGGTAGGCCACTTTGGATGCGCGCGTCGGCAGCCCGCTCCAGGCCGGACTCGTGTCGAGGGCCCCTTGGGCTACCTCGCACCACATCCAGGTAATGGCGAACGGTAGCGAACTCTGTCGCCTCGCTGGTGTCACCGACGTGCGCCACTCCACGTGCCACGCGGCGGGCTCGCGCGCCAGAGCTCGCACCCGCGATTCGCGGTGTCGGAAGTCACGGTCAGCAGGTAACGCAAACACCAAACGTTCTACCGCATCAGCGAATACCGGTGAACTGACGCGCATCCGGTTGCTCGCCGCACGTGCCGCGCGCAAACCAAAGTCCGGGTCCATGCCAAGGTGCACGGCAGCATCACGCCAACTGGCAGCTGATGACGCACTTCTCACGACGCACAGCGACACGTACAGCTGGCCCGTCCATTCGTAGCCGCCCAGCATGTCACCGAAGATCTCGCGGTAGATGCCGAGGTCGATCAGTTGGGGAATGGCAGAGGGTTCGAGGGTCCGTTCGACGTGACGGCGATCGAGTCGCCGGCCAACGTGGTGCCGGTCCGCCGTTGCAGCGTCGACCAACCGCTCGATCGTCGGGGTACGCGTCGTCCGGTTGAGCAGCCACCCGCGGGGTCCGCTGGCTCCGTCGGCAATGAGGGTCAGCCAGGGCGCCAGCCGGACTCCGGCCTCGACGAGGTTTGATGCGCGCAGGATCTGGTGTGCTTCCGATAAGGCATGCCCGCGCACGCGGGCGCTTTGCGGGGGACTCACACCCCAGCGCGGACCGCGGCGTGGCGTCCTCCGTTCGTCGGCTTCGCGGCGAAGTTCGTCCGCCCAATCTACGAACGCCGTGGCGTCACGATGCGAGAGGAGGTGAAGCAACAACGTTGAGAGATGACGCACCTCGGACAGGTAGGTCTCTGGATCGGACAGCCCGCCCAGCATCGCAACTGGTTGTCCCGCGATCGCGCGTGTGACGATCTCCGCCGTTCCGGTGATTGATTCCGGCGCAGCCTCCGTCGAATGATTCAGGGCAGAGTGCTGACATGGGTTGCGCAGACCCAACGAGTTTCCGCATGGTTGCGCCCAACCAAGTTGCGGTCGCAGAGGTGAGTGTCGCCCGGTGCGGAACCTCATTCCGCAACCAGCACACCGGGGAACCAGAAAGGTCGCGTGTACGGGGCATACCGCCACGATGGGCAATCGCCATGGCAACCGCCAGATCCCGTCCGTGGCCAGGCATTGGGGGCAGGCTTGCGAACCGAACTGGGGAAACCAGCCTTGCATCACCACCTGTCGAAAGCTGTCGCGTCGGGTAGGTTCCAGACCGCTCAGCTGAAGCGGACGACGATTGTCGTACCGCATCAGGGCGGCCGTCTCGAGTGACGGCTCCGAAAGCCCGCCCAGCTCGGCGATTCTGTTGGTGAGCAAGGGGTCGGGTTTGGACATCATGAACGCCGCTGAGGGCGTTCCGTCGACGCCTGATTCGGTCAGCAGGCGCACGAGTTGCGCCGGGCCAATCCCGTTCGCGGCGGCGAGACGCTCCAGGTAGCAGTCGAGCGCTTCGTCGGAGCTGATCGCGACCCGACTGGGCAACAACCCTCGTGGCCGCGACTGCGCAGCCATGGTCATGGGTGCGTCACGCGGCCTTTTCGCGCTGGGCACCGGAGTTCGAGAGGGTCGGCCGACGACGGAGTAGGACCCTGGGTTGACCCCCTGACCGGGCGATGCGGTCGTACCCGCGGCCGACCCCGCGACCATGAAGAGGCTGCGCAGAGCACCACCGTTCGAGAATGCCCTACTAGTAGGGCTGACTTCTAGTCTTCGGACGGGAGTACTGGAGGGCGTGCCGACGCGCCCCAGTCAGAACGACCCCAAGCGCGTGGTCGCATGGGAGCGACGGCGACGGATGGTGGGCACCCGGATTCAAGGCTTGCGCATCGACCGCGGCCTCACCCAGGAGCAGTTGGCGGAATCATCGGGCGTGTCACGCAACGTGTTGATGGATGTGGAGCATGGTCGCCGAGGGATCTTGCACGAGCGGCTCTTCGACATCGCCAAGGCGCTCGGTGTCTCAGCAGCCGACTTACTCGAGGGCATCCGGTGACCAGTACGGCGAAGGGGATGCAGCCACGCCTTGCGGGGCAATCCGCGCCACTGACGACTAGCAGTCCACGATGCGCCGTCAGTGGCGCGTCATTGTCCTTGGCATGAGCGCGCGCCGCTACCCCGCGCTGATGGGTGCCGGTTCAGCACTTGCCCGCGAACGGATGTCGATGACGTTCGAGTAGGCACTGCGGTCGCCGTCAAGAAATGGAAAGTATCGGCAACGAGCGACCGTCGGCAGCGGCGCGGTGGAGGTCGCGTTCGTCAGATGGCGCGCACTCCATTCGGGGTCCGTCACCTCACCACGGCGTCGCCAACGTCGGTGGTCGTTGCGCCTAGGCGCGTCCCGCAGGCAGGACACCATTGGACGTGTCCGCCGAACAACGCGGCGATGGCATCGAGTGCGTCGAGAGGGTGTGCGCACGTTTTCCGGGTGAGATGGTCCCGGATCGTGGTGAGGATGAACTGTGCGCGCTCGACGAGGGTGGTTCCGTAGCCTTCGGCGTCGATGTAGCCGGTGGCGATGACGTCTCCTTGCTCGAGTTCGTGCTGCTGGGAGCGGGCGGTGCCGTCCACGTCGTGGGGGTCGATGACGTCGACGAAGCGCCCGGTGGGTCGGAGGTCGATTTCGATGCGCCAATCATCGTGGCGTTCGCGGAAGTAGAAGCTGTGACCGTCGATCTCGCCGGTCCATTGCTCTGGCGCCCAGCCTCCGTAGCTGTCCACGACGACGCCAGGATGCTGGGCCAGCCACGCGTGCAGCTCGGCCTCAGCCGCCTGGGCTGCGGCCCGTGCCTGTCGACCGTCGCACGACTTCCGGTAGGCGTCAAGGTCGTTGAGCCACTGCTGAACTGCGGCACGGCGCTGTTCACGGGTACGTGTGCAGACGCAGTCGAAGCCGTAGTCGTGCAGATCGCTGTCGGGCAGCCGCGGGTGACAGGAACAGCGGCACCGTTCGCCGCCGTCGAGGTAGCGCCACTCGGTCAGCGCGCTCAACGCCACCTCGGCCAACGCGCCCGAATTGTCCACACCGTGCCGGCTGAAGACCTCGTGGAGGTGAGCGCGATAGCGTGCCCACGCATGCGCGCGGGCACGTTGGGTCCGCTGGCGGTACTCGGCCGCCGTGGGCACAGCAGGGTCGTCGTTCACGGGGTTCGAGACTGGCACACCAGTGGCGGGCTTGTCGCGCGAGTTTCGAGAGGCTGTGAGTTCGGTGACATGGATAGGGGCAGGGGATCGGCGGGAATGCCATCACGGGTGCACGCGATAACAGGTTGCCGACCCGGGGACGGCGTGCGATTCTGTACGGCTTGCCCGCAACCCGACTACCCACCGTGAAACGATGACTCTCACCGACAACGAAACGTCCGTCCCGCCCGCCGAAGCCGGAGGCGGTAGCGGTCCGCGCCGCCAGCCGATCGCCGATGTGGGTGCCTACCTCGACGGGCTTCCCGACGATGTTCGCTCTGGGTTACGAGCCCTAGGGGAGTTGCTGGTCGGTGTGACCCGACGACCGCAGCGCGCCGAGACCGCGGACCAATTCACCGCCCGGTGCCTCGGCGTCACCGATGCCGGACAACTCCTCGACGAGGACCGTGACCTCAATCCGGTGTCACGGTTGACCACCGCGGTCGCCTTGGCCGAATGGATCACCACGCACGGCGACGTGGTCGAGGTCGGGCCGGGGGAGTTCTCGCATCCCCCGAAGTGGACCCAAACCGAGATCGGCGGGCAGGTATACCGCCACCCTCAGTGCCTGCGGGTGCACTTCCCGGCCGGCTCGCTGCTGGGCGACGCCGGGTGCGTGATCGGGATCGACGCCCGACAAAGCATGATGCATTCCGCGGAAGTCAGCGCCTACGTCACCCGCGAGCGCCAAGACGGTGCCCGAGCGGTCCTGGACCGGTTGGCCGCACGCGCCAACGACCTCAACCCCTACCGCGGGCGGGCCGTCCGCGCCACCTACACCGGCGGCCTGCACCTGGCCGTGATCGACCTTCCCGCCGCGCTCAACCGTGACACCGTCATCGTCGACAGTCAGGTGTGGCGCGAGATCGACCTGGGTGTGACCGCGGTGCGCGACCGCCACGAATTGCTCAACACCCACGGGTTGGGTGCCCGACGTGGGGTGCTTCTGTGCGGGCCGCCCGGGACCGGGAAGTCGGCGGTCAGCGCGGTCATCGCCGCCGACGTCGTCGGGGAGTTCACCGTCATCTACGTCGACGCCAAGGCCGGTGAACAGCTGTTGACCGCGGTCGTCGAGGAAGCCCAACGCCTCGGCGGACCCGTCCTGCTCGTCTTGGAGGACATCGACTTGTGGTGTCGCGACCGCCACAGCGGCAGCAGTGGGCTCTCGGAGTTGTTGCAGGCCATGGACATCGCCGACGAGGCCCGCATTCTCACCTTGGCTTCGACCAACGACGCCGCGACCTTGGACAAGGCCGCGATCCGCACCGGGCGCTTTGATGCCATCGTCGAAGTGGGCTACCCCACTCGCACCGACGCCGTCCGCATCCTGACTGCGCTGATCATCAACCTGCCCGGCGGGGACCACGTGGACACCGCAGCGGTGGTGGCAGCGTTGCCGGACCACAGCAGCGGCAGCGACCTGCGCGAGATCGTGCGCCGCGCCGTCCTCACCGCCGAGGACTGGGGCCACCTGAGCACCGCCACACTGCTGGCCGAGGTGGGTAGCGGACGCTACCTCGCCACCGCGCCGGAAGGCATGTATCTGTAAATGAGCGACGGCGACGACGACATTCTGCAAGGTCACCGAGGCGGAGACGATCCACGTGCGGGGCAGCGAATCCGGCGCCGCCGCCTTGGGTGCCGCCCCGCGCGGCCACCTCGACACCCAACGACGTCGACGCGCCTTGGCAAGGCTGATGCGCCTCGACGTCGATCTACACGTGGCGAATACCCTCCACATCCCACCCGACGCCAGCGTGCATGCCGCGGTCCTTGCGGTTCGTCGTGCCGCGCCATTGGCCTTCGCTCGTTCGATCTTCGTTGTCGTCACGCAGATCTAGCCGAAAGTGTCATCCCTGGCTAGGGCATCGTTCACCATTAAATCGGCTGCGTCCGACGAACGCGTGGAGTCGCCCATGATGCGATGGTGCTGCACCGGGTGCGGGTTGCGCGGTGCGCGTAGCGCCCCGATGCGGCACCCGCACAGTAGTTTTCGACGCGACCGGTTGTCATGATGGTTCGGCGCGCGTTGCCGATCGGCGTGAGCCCTCAGCCGGGGGAAGTTCTCGAGTCCTGGCTGGGTACCTTGGCGGCCCGGTTGGACATGAACTTCGGCGATTTTCTCCTCGGCGTCGGCTCGTCGATCGGTGGCATCGATCTGCGCCGTCCGGGTCTGGCGGTGTACCTCACTGATCGGGAGTCAGCGGCGGTCGCCGCCTCGACCGGGGTCGAGCCGGCCCTGCTTCACGCGATGACACTGGCGCGTTACGACGGTCAGCTGGTATCGATCCACGCGTCAAGCAGCCGACTGCGGTGGTCGACGTGGAATCCCGGGCGGTCGCGATTTTGTCCCTCGTGTTTGACGGCGTCGGATGGCCGGTGGCAGTTGCGCTGGCGCCTCCCGTGGGTGTTCGTCTGCGACGTTCATGGGTGCCTTCTCGTGGACGTGTGCCCGGCGTGTGGCCAGGCGCAACGCGTTTCGCCGCGCTGGTTGTCGCCCGCGCGGATTCCTGACCTGCAGCGGTGCAGCCTGTGGACGCGCGATGACGGGACGTGCGTGCCGTGCGGAGGTGATCTGAGGACCGCTGCCTACCCAGCGTTGGCGGAATCGGATCCCTTGGCCGTGGCGCACGCTCGGTTGGCGGCCGTCTTGGGTGGGGCGGCAACCAGGTTCGGCGTCTATGCATTGTCGCCCGTGTCGAGCCTGCAGGTGCTGGCCGACCTTCGGGTGTTGTCGGCGCGCATGCTCGCCGCGATCGACATCGAGGCTCTGGACGACTTTCTGGAGGTGAACGGTGGAAGTTCGATCGGGAGCCGTGTACTCGCGCTCGGCCTGGACCTCCGCCGCTGGGGCAAGCCCGAGGTGTTCACCGCCCGCGCGTCGGCGCTGATCACCGGGATTGGCATCGCGCTGGCCTTGACCGTTCTGGGCTGCGAGTCGATTCACGAAGCCGGGGATCGCTTGCGGGGCGTCATCGGCCGACGCGGTTCTCGGAACCGAACGGCGACACCGGGGGAACTGCGGTTCGGGCACCTGAGCCCCGCACTGGAGGCGGTGCATCTGAGCGCCATCAGCGGCCACTTCACTGCGTCGAACAAGTTGCGCTTCCGAACGACGACCGCATTCCCGCGGTACCCACGCACAGACAGCACCGCCGACGGCGTCGCTCTGCGGCAAATTCCCACCGCGTTGTGGCGTGACTGGAGCCTGCGGCTCGTCGCCAGGCAGCGGATTCATCTCGATACCGTGTGTTCATCCCTGTCGCCGTTGTTGCTGATCGTCGGCACACGCACGTCGGTGTCCGATGCGTGCGAACACCTCGGCGGCGCGGTGAATGCGTCGCAACAGACCATAGTTCTCGATGCACTACACCGAAACCCGTTGTGGCCGAACATCGCGCAGGCAATCACACGACTCGCCGAGCACCTTATCGCCAATCCCAGCCCCATCGACTATCAAAGGCGACGCCAACTCCACTACGAAGGTCTGCTGCCGCCCGAAGTATGGGCTCAGATCTGCGACCGTGCAGGCTGGCAACCCACCGACGCGAACCACTCGGAGCAACTCGCGCGATCGTGGATGTTCGGACGCATCAGCGGTCAGCCCGCGGACATGTCCGAGTTCACCAGAGGAATTCCCCGCCCGCACAGGCAGCGAGACGACCTCGTCGAAAGGTTCACCCCCGACCTCATCGCGACACTCGACGGCGAAGCGACACGATTCCTTCACGACCACAACGTATTTGATGAACCCGTGCAGTGGTCGCCACCCTTGAACATCGTCAGCGACCTGGAGCTACCCGGGCCCGACCTGGCCACGGTGTCAACATCCGAGTTGCACCTCGCAATGGACGTCAAGTCGATGACGATCAGCGCCGCCGCACGACACCTCGGTATGCCGACCCCCTGCATTCGACTCTTGCTCGAACGGTTCCCCATCGAACCAGCCGCCGACCGCCCGTCCACCCAGCTGCAACGACTCAAAGCCAGCCTCACACCGCAAGATCTCTCCCAACTGCATCATCGCGACGCACTGCCGATCAGAACCATCGCCGCACAGTTCGGCGTGCACCACAGAGCGGTGTCCACCCTCGCCCGCGAATACAATCTGGAGACCAGAGGGGCCCGGCCCAATCCCCGATTGACCATCGATCCAGGCTGGTTCCAGTGCGAGTACGTCGAGAAACACCGCACCCTCACCGACATCGCCAACGAGATCGGCGCCTCCATCAGTGCCGTCAGCCGGTTCGCCACACGACATGGAATCCCCGTCATCCGTGACCCCCGCCTACTGCACACATCCAGCAAGGTGAAAAGCAAGACCGACGGCCCCAAAACGCCACCACGCGGTCGTTTATCGGCCATTGACCCCCACTGGCTTCGTCGCGAGTACGTGGTGAACCGTCGGGCTGCCTCTGAGGTAGCCCGCGAACTCGGCGTGGCCACGTCCACGGTGCACCGCCAAGTGAAGAAGCACGGGTTCACCGTTCCACCCCACCCCACGCCGAAGAAGCCGCCAAAGGACCCGGTGGTGCGCCCACGGCGGGACGTCGACCCAGATTGGCTACGTGACGAGTACCTGCAGAACGAGCGCACCCTCACCGACATCGCCCGCGACCTCGGTATGTCGCTCTCGACGTTGGCCAAACTGGCGAAGACACACGGACTCGAGGTGAAAAGAGGACGGCCCCGCGGCGAGCGGAAGCGATCGGAGCCGGTGAAACGCCGCTCCAAGGTTGATCTGGACTGGCTCCACCGTGAATTCGTGGTCAACGAACGCTCACTCACCGACATGGCCCGCGAAAGAGGTGTCACGGCCAATACTCTGCGGCGACACGCGCGCCAGCATCACATTGGCGATGCCCAACGTCAGGCCCACAATCAGACGTCCATCGATCTCGACTGGCTACACCGCGAATACGTAATCAACAACCGCGCCCTCAGCGACATGGCGCGCGAAATCGGTATGGCTACATCCAGTCTCCGCCGTCAAGCGGTCAAGCACGGGATCCGGCGCCTCCATGCGCGAACACCCGATCGGGATGAGTATCGGAACACTCGGCGCCGAAGTGGTCGGTGTCGATGACGAACGCGACGACGGCAAGGCAACTGTGGGGTGGGCTGAAACCCCAGCGTGAAGCGCGGTTGCGCCGCCGAGCTACCCTCGACGTGAAGACCCCTGCCCTCGACGCAAAGTGCGGCCCTGAGATTGCGCAATCGCCGCTCACAATCAGCCGGCATTCAAAAGCCAAGATTATGAGCAACATTCAGGTGCCAACGTAACGTTGCCCCGACGAAGCAGCAGCAGCCGATTGACTCATCAGATGAAACGTTGGACCTAGTCATGGATATCAGCGGTTATCCATTGACTGTGGAGCGCGTCGGTCCCGAACTGCAAGTTCGAATCCTGCCGGGGGACCGCCTCTACAAGGAGAAACACCCTAAAACCGGGTGCCGTACGTATCCGCTGCTCATCCGCACCTACATCGCCAACGGCAAGCGCCGCGGCTACGAGATCGCTGCTGATCAACGTAGACGATAGGGAACTAGACGCTTTGGTCGAAGTGATTGACAACGCATAACGCCTATTCGGCCTGGTAACCGTCGGCGAACGCCAGGACGTGGGGTGCCAGCGGACTAAAGGGCAGCAGTTTCATGCGCTGGGTAAAACCAGGTCCGGCCCGAATTGCGTACATGCCTCGTCTGCCTTCGAACCGACCGATGAGTGAAGCATCCTGGAAATGCTGGAGGCTCTCCATCAGAACCAGGGCGATTCACCCGGCTCGCGCGCCGCGGGAATTGCCATGACCTACAAGCTCATCGATGTCGCACAGGCACGCTGGCGGGCGGCAAATGCGCCGCACCTGGTCGCCCTGGTCCGTGCCGGCGCGGTGTTCCACAAGGGCCAACTGCTCGAACGCCCCACCGGCATCAGCCCACCAGAACCGGCCGGTTCGACCGAATCGGAGGTCGCCTAGAAACCCGATCCTCAGGTACCGACAATCGGTGGATATGGTCGGGATGATTCTCGCAGCTGCGGTGTAGCGCGATGGCATCTTGCGACCGGGCCGCATAAGTATGCGCGGGTAATGGCTTGAGAGGTCATAACGAGCTGGCGGCAGCGTATGCGACGTGCTCGCTTTTACCGGTCAGACTGGAGTAGCTTTCGCGCCTATCTTGCGGACGTACGCGCCGCAACGCGGCCACCGCCGTTTGGGCGGGTGCCGGAATTCCGTTGAACGCGGTCGCGCCGGGCCTGGTGACGACAGACCTCTTGGCACGATTGTTCAAAGACGCTGAGACGAAACATCGCCTCAGCGCTGGTATTCCGATGCCACTCGGCGGCCCCTACGCTCCACTCGCCGTTGCTGAACTGTTGTCGTGGCTTGCCAGTGAGAAGAATGGGCACGTCACGGGCCAGACCATCTTCATCGATGGTGGCGCAGACGCGGTGCTGCGAGGCGACTCGACATGGTGAGGATGAGGTGCGCCCCGTTCGGATGGGCACATCGAAAAATTCGAGTTTGGGGTTGTCTGCTCGATCATCGTAGGCAACGAGTGCGGGTGGAACGGCTCGATCAAACTGGAGGTCGTTGTGAAGGTACGTTTGGACCGCGACAAATGCGTCGGACACGCCCAGTGCTACGCGGTCGATCCGGAACTGTTTCCCATCAACGACGCTGGCTACAGCATCCTCGAACCGCATGGCGTCGTGGTGGCCAACGAGCCAATCACACATGAGGCCGTTGCCGCGTGCCCCGAGTTGGCGTTGATCGTCGAAGAGGATTGAGCCCGAGCGCTTCTGCGAGACGGGGCGTCGCAACCGCGGCGGCCTCAAGTCGCGAACCGCCAGCTCGACTACGTCCCGGCCGCAGTGCGAGGTCGTCTACAGCGTTTGCTGGTTCTACGGCGCCACAAGGGCACTACTGCCGCGATGAAAAGCCGACGCCGTCTTCACAATGGCGTTCCCCTGCGCCGAAGCCGAAGCCACACACGAATGAGCTCACCTCTTGATGTCCGCCACGTTCTGAGCAGTCAGAACGTCCCATGGGTCCTCCGCGCGGAGTGTCAGACGTCCCAACCGGAGCGCGCTTTGATTGCCGTTCCCGAACTCGCGGCTCCAGCTTTGCGCACGCATAGTCGATAGCCACAACCGATGCTCAAGGGTTACCCCTATCGCGCCGTGCAACTGGTGGGCGATGGTGGTAACAGTGTTGGTTACCGTGCCAAGGACGACCTTTGCGACCGTCACGGCGTAGCCGGTCTCCGGGCTGGCGAATCCGTGAGAGGCGGCGGCGGATACCGCTAGTTCTGTCGCGGCCCGGCCTCTCTCGATCTCGCCGGCCATCTCGGTGAGAGAATGTTGGACCGATTGGAATCGGCTCAGCGGATGACCGAACTGGATGCGCTCGCGGCAATGGGTCACTGTTGCCTCGGCGGCAGCGTCCAGTGCGCCGATGACCTGTACGCAGCGCGCCCACGCGCCGCGAACGGCCAGCTCATCGGAGAGCGCTGGATCGAGTACGAGTAATCGGCTTGCTGGCAGATCGAATTCGACTCGATCACGGGGTTCGCCGGCAAGATTCTGCTCATCGAGTATTCCGACTTCTGAGGGGGCGACAAGACCTGCGTACACCCCGCCGGAGGTTCGGGCCACCAGCAACACTGCGGAAGCGACCCGTGTCCACGGCACACCTATCGCCGTTCCCGTCACTCGATGTCCGTCGGCGTCGGCGTCGGCGATCGCGACGGTCAATGGGCCTTCGTTAGGCATCTCCAAGCCCATCTGGTGGCCGATCCACGCCGCCAGCAAATCAGTTTCGGCGACGGGGACAGCGCCGGCGTAGTACGCCAAACTGCGGAGTAGGACCGCGAGTTCGACCGGGCCGGCGTCGAGACCGACTGTGCTCGTCAGGCGGGACAGTCCGGTCTGCTCGAGATCGTGCCAGAGTGCGTCGTCGAACTCTTCCGGACGTCCACGCTGGCCGAACCGGGCCTTGAACGACCGATGGCCGATCTCGTCGACGAGAGTACGCAGGTCAGTTAGGCTGTCGTCAGTGGCGCCTTGCCCGAAAAGTCCTCCTGCTAATGAGGATTCACCAACCGTCATCGCAATCCCATCCCGCGTGCCACCACGCTGCGAAGCACCTCGTTGGTGCCGCCGCGCAGCGTGAACATTGGCTTGTGCAGACGAGCTTGGTCGAGCATCGTCCCCAGGGGACGATCCGAGACCAACGATCCCGGAGCAGAGTTCAACAGGCCCTCAATGAGATCGACGGATCTCTGTTCGAAGCGCGTCCCAAGATCCTTCACCAGCGCCGCCCGATTGGTAGCCGAGTCGCCGGCAGCCAGTGAGTGGGCCACCGAGATCGACAGCTGCCTCAGCGAGATTAGTTCAGCCACCAGGCTTCCTAGAATTGCAGCTGTTCCATTATCGGTCTCGGCCCCCGCTGTAAGCGCCCGGACTGCCGCGACGATCAACGGAACGGTGGTGAGGATCCGCTCTGGACCGCTGCGTTCGAATGACAGCTCGGCAGTCACTTGATGCCAGCCGTTTCCGATGTATCCGAGGACATCGCCGTCAGAGACAAAGACGTCGTCGAAAACTACCTCGTTGAAATGATGCTCACCCGACATCAATGCGATCGGGCTGATGGCGATGCCGGCCGCGGCGCGGTCAACTAGAAATTGGCTGAACCCCGCGTGCCTATGTCCGGGATCCGTTGGGGCGGTGCGGGCCAGCGTCACGATCACGTGCGCGTGATGTGCTCCGCTGGTCCACACTTTCGCGCCGTTGAGCAGCCAACCGCCATCGACTCTCGTTGCCTTCGTTTGTGCAGCGGCTAGGTCCGATCCGGCAATGTGCTCGCTCATTCCAACGGCTGAGTAGAGCCGCCCAGCGGTGATACGTGGAAGCAGCTGCTCGCGCTGTTCCTGACTGCCATAGGCCAGGAGGGCGGGCGCAACCTGGCGGTCGGCCATCCAGTGAGCCGCGACTGGTGCGCCGCAGGCAAGCAACTCCTCGATGACGACGTACCGATGAAGGTGTCCCTTGCCGTGGCCGCCGTACTCCGTCGGAATGGTCAGCCCCAGAAAACCTGCGTCGCCCAGTCGCGCGCTGAATTCCTCATCCCAGCAGGACAGCCACGAGTCCACGGCCGGCCGCCAGCCGTACTCGTCACTGTCATCCCGCAAGAATTCTCGAATGGATGCCCGTAATTCTGCGAGTTCGGGTTGGTTGGCGGACAGCACAGCGAACGTGTCATCCGCGGAGGTCGAGTCGTCATTCATCCGCCATCATCCCTCCAGATCGGCAAATCGAAACTCGCGATGGACGTGCGGCCTACACACTTGGCAATGGTCCGGCGAGCCCACGCGGAGTGGTACTCCACAACCAGCTCACCGCCTGACCGATTTCGGTGAGTTCGAGACCCTTGCCATTCTTTGCGTGGTATCGCCCAGGTGCCTCGGTGTAGCCGTCGATCCGGGAGAGAGTGTCACCGTCGACTCGAAGAACCTGCCCGGTCAACCAGGACGAGTCGGAAGACTGCAGCCATGCGACAACCGCGGCGGCGCGGGCGGGATCCAATGCCGGGTCGTCGGTTCGATCTTCGCCGAAGAACTCCGCACTCATCCGAGTGACGGCCAGAGGCGAGATCGCATTGGCAGTCACGCCGTATCGGCGCATTTCGAGCGCGGTCACGACGGTCAGACCCGCGATGCCGGCTTTGGCGGCACTGTAAGCGCTTTGACCGACGTTCCCCCAAAGTCCCGCTCCCGAAACGGTATTGACGATGTGGGCGTCGACGCGCTGGCCGGACTTGGCTTGCGCGCGCCAATGATCACACGCATGTTTGGTCACCGCAAAGGTGCCCTTCAGGTGGACGGAGATCACGGCGTCCCAGCTGTCTTCGGTCGCGTTCGTGATCATCGCGTCGCGGAGTATGCCCGCGTTGTTGACGACTCCGGTCAGCCTGCCGAATGTCGCCACTGCGGTCTTGACCATGTCGTCGGCAGCGTCCCAGTCGGTGACGGAGCCGGAATGGGCGACCGCCTTGCCGCCGGATGCCTCGATCTCGGTGACAACATCTGCCGCAGGTACTTTGCCTCCTCCGCTCCCGTCGCGGCCTACGCCTGGATCGTTGACAACGACCGCGGCGCCGTGGGCGGCCAACTCCAGGCAGTGGGCACGGCCCAGCCCGCGCCCACCGCCAGTGACCAAGACAACCTGACCGTCAAGTAACCCCATCGGATTCCTCCTTCTCCTGAATCGCGGGTAGACGCCGAGCAACTCGGGAATCCGGGGGCAAGAGTGCTGCCAGGGTTTCGGGCAGCGCCGTACCGTTCAACGCGGCTCCTTCGGCAGGTTCAGCACCCGCTCGGCGAGAATGTTTCGCTGAATTTCGCTGGTACCGCCCAAGATGGTCTGCGCCCGCCCGACGAGCATGTGGCGAACGAGTTCGTTCTCCGAGGGGTCGGCGCACGCGTCGGTGCCAAGGACGTCGGTCGCCAAATCGCCTAGATCACGGTCGGTTTCGGAGGTCAAGAGTTTGAGGACTGAAAATTCCGGCGACGTGAGGTCGCCGCCTTCGGCGGCGCGCTGCCAGGTGTAACGCAGCAACCACATGCGCGCCCAGAGTCTGGTCATCGATCGCTCGAGTACAGGGTCGAGCACATTGCGTTCTCGAGCCACCTCGACGAGTTGCTCGTGCCGACGGAACATCGACACCGCTTGGGAGCCAAGTGTGAGACGTTCGCGGCCCAGCACGGCCAGGGCGATCTCCCACCCTTGCCCAGCGCCGCCGATCTGCGCGTCATCGTCCAATTCGACGTCGTCGAGGAACACCTCGTTGAACTTCGACTCGCCATCGATCTGTTGCAGCGGCCGCACGCTGATGCCGGGGGACCCCATCGGCACGACGAACATCGACAATCCGCGGTGCTTGTGAGCATCGGTCCGTGCCAACAGGATTCCGTAATCGGCAGATGCTGCTGCCGAGCTCCACACCTTCTGTCCGCCAACGCGCCAGCCGGACTCGGTCCTCTCCGCGGAGGTCCGAACGGCCGCGAGATCCGAGCCCGCGTCGGGTTCGGAGAATAGTTGACACCAGACGTGCTCACCAGTACGGATCGGTTCGAGGTAGGTGGCTTTTTGGTGATCACTCCCGTAGGTGATGAGCACGGGCCCGACAAGATCCGGGCCAACGATGCTCACCTGGCGGGGGACGCTTGCGTGCGCGCACTCCTCGGCGAAAATTGCCTGAAGCAGTACAGATGCACCGGCACCGCCGTATTGCCGAGACCAGTGCAGGCATGTGTATCCGTGTTGGGAGAGATAGCGGTGCCAGTGTTTGCCGGGTTCGATGTCGGCCGCCGTGGGCGTTGGCCCGTAGTTGCGCAGTCCCGGTGGTCTTGGCGCGTCGTGCAGAAATTTGCGGATCGTATGTCGCAGCTCTGTGCTGTCTTCCATCTGTTGTCGCCTCGATAGTTGGACTGGTCTTCGGCTGCCGGTGCTCAATGGGGTTGGTGGTAGTGCGGATTGGGTTGTTCACGCCCTGTGAGCGCGCAGCCCACGGCGTTGATTAGGCGAACACGCGGGCTCCTGTGGCCAACCGACTCCAATGGTCGCCGGTTCGGCCGAAGAGGACTTCGTCCGTACGGGCCCGTTTGACGAACCAGCCAGCCGCGTGTTCCGAGGTGAAGCCAATGCCACCATGGATCTGAAGATTTTCGTGTGCCATTTCGCGTAGGGCTTCAGAGCAGACCGCCTTGGCCATGCTTGCTCGCCAGCCGGCCTCGTCATCGTCGTCGTCGACCGACTGCACGGCCGCCATCGAGGCCGAGCGCGCCATCTCGAGCTGAACGAGCATGTTGGCGCACCGGTGTTTGACAGCCTGAAATGAGCCGATCGCACGCCCGAACTGCTCTCGAGTGCGCGCATATTGGGTCGCCAGTTCGAGCACGCGTTCGCAGACACCCACCTGCTCGGCGGACAGCACTGCCAGCGCACGGTGCAGACAGCGGCCGACGAGTTCTTCGACCGGCTGCCGCGGCGTCAGGCGCTCTGCCCGGCTCGCGGTGAACGTGATGCTCCCCATCGGGCGGGTGCGGTCGAGCACGTTCTCTGCCGTAACGGCCACTCCTTGCTCGGCGGTGGCAACCACAAAGATTTCGGCCTCGCCGTCGACATCGGCGACGACGACGAGTTGATCGGCGGTGGATCCGTTGAGCACGTGGCGCACCGCGCCGTCCAAAGTCCATACGTTGTCCCGGCGGCGTGCCCGAACGGCGTTCGACCGGTTTTCCCAAATACCGCCGTCGACGGTGAGCACCACCGCCGCGGTGATGTCGCCGTCCGCCAACGATCTCAGTAGCTCGACGGGCGCTCCGGCCGCCACCAGAAGTTCGGTCGCCAGCACCGCTGACGCGACAAACGGAACCGGCGCCAACACGCGTCCAAGCTCATGGGCGATGACGGCTTGGGCCGCCGCGCCGTAGCCTGCACCACCCATGGACTCGGGGATGGCGATTGCCGCAACCCCGACCTGGCGGCACAGTACCTTCCATAGGTCAGCGTCAAAGCCCTCAACCCCGCCGTGCCGATCGAATGCGTCGGCACGAACCCGTGATTCAGGCGCCAGTCTGTCGCAAGCCGCGCGCACCGAGGCGGCGAGAGCTGCCTTCTCGTCGGCGGATACCACTGTCATGAAGGCCCTTTCGCGCGTCGATGTCTTCGTGTCGCTTCAAACAAAATATCGAGTTAAATGTTTGTTGCTGTCGTGCCGACCAGCGGTCCCGGCCAGTGGGTCGTCCGGACCCCGCTTCTCGCACGTCGAACGAGCTCGTTCACGCAACGCGCAGAGGCGCTCCTGACATGCCTCGGGCACGTTAGCCACTGGTGCGTTACCGGCTCCGTTATCGTCAGCGCCATTGGCGTTTTCGGGGCTCGAGGTCCTCGCCGCAACCACAGCGAGTCGTGTTAACGCACGTGGTAACGAGTCCAGTTCACGATCAGCGTGGATACACGCCAATGAATCGGAATCCGCTGGAGGCATGATCGTGTCTGACGAAGACCCAACCGTTAACCCGAGGTTGCATCCGGGCTCCGGAGGGACTGCAACCGACTGGATCAAATGGTCGGTCGGGGACGGCGTCGGCACCATCACGCTGAACCGACCCGCGGCGCGTAACGCATTCACCCTCCCAATGATTCGCGAGTGGGAACGGCTCTTGAGGTCGTGTGTGGACAACGATGACGTGCGTGTCGTAGTGCTCACGGGGGCCGGCGATAGCGCCTTCTGTGCCGGTGTCGACTTGTCCTGGCTCACCGAGGACCACACCCCCCTGCAGCGCAAACGCGACCTGCACGCCGGCATACAACGAGTCGCGTTGGCGGTGGAAGACCTGGATAAGCCATTGATCGCGTCGATCAATGGCGTAGCTGTCGGCGCGGGGCTGGATATGGCATTGATGTGTGACATGCGCTTGATGTCGAGCACGGCCAGACTTTCGGAAGGTTATGTCAAATTGGGCTTGGCGCCAGGCGATGGAGGCGCCTACTACTTGCCTCGGCTGGTCGGCATCTCCCGAGCTCTAGAGCTGTTGCTCACAGGAGAGTCCATCGACGCCGACGAAGCGCTACGAATCGGCCTGGTCAATCGTGTTGCTGCACCTGAACAATTGGCGGCCGAGACGACGCGGCTAGCGCGTTCTCTAGCCGCGAACCCGCCAGCAAGTGTCCAGATGATCAAACGCGCTACCCGCCAATCGGCAAACATCGATCTGCGTACGGCGCTGGACCTCGCGTCCTCGCACCTTGCGGTTCTCGCGACCACCGAGGACGCCGCCGAGGCGCTTGCGGCACTCAAGGAGAAGCGGACGGGGCGATACCACGGTTGCTGAGCGCTCATACCTGATGGCACCAAGTCTGATCTACCAGGGAAGTGGCCCTTCAGCGGCCACGTAGCCACCGGTCGGGCCATCCGGGCCGACCTGCGCCATTCGCGCGATGATCTCGGCGCTCTGCTCGACGGTCCGGATTCCGCAGTTTCTGTTCAGGTCGGTCTTGGTGAATCCAGGCTCCACCGCGTTGATCCGCATGGTCGGGAACGCCTTCGCGTACTGCACGGTGATCATGTTGACTGCCGTCTTCGACGCCGGGTAGGCCACGCCGGCGTAGGCGTGTGCCGGGGTTCCTGGGGTGGTGACGCGGGTCAGCGAGGCTAGGCCGCTGCTGACGTTGACTACGACCGCAGCAGCGGAGCGCCGAAGCAACGGGAGAAACGCGTGCAGGACCCGAACCGTGCCAAAGACATTGGTCTCGAACGTGCGCCGCATCAAGTCGGCGGTCAGGTTCTCGGCGCCAACCACGATGTTGTTGGCACCCCACTCTTCTGCGATGCCGGCGTTGTTCACCAGCACGTCCAGCCCTGTGTCGGCCTCGATCGCCGTGACTGCGGCCTGCACGGATGCATCGTCGGTGACGTCGAGTTGCACGGTTCGTGCGCCTAGCTGCTCGGCGGCTCGGTGTCCGCGCTCGGCGTCGCGGCTGCCGATGTAGACGGTGTGGCCCGCGGCAATGAGTTGGCGGGCGGTCTCGAAGCCCAGGCCTTTGTTCGCTCCGGTGATCAGTGTCGTCGTCATGACTCAACGGTAGGATTTCGAGTGTGCTCGAAGTCAACCCACAGCCGGTAACCGGGCCCACGGGCTCTGACCGCCAGGCGGGTCTCAGCATCGCCGAGGCCGCGCGCCGCACGGGGGTCAGCGTGCACACGCTGCGCTACTACGAGCGCGCCGGTCTGGTCATCACCTCAGTCACCCGCACCGGCAGAGGCTGGCGGCGCTACCAGCAGCTCGATCTGAAATGGATTGCCGTCTGTACCAAGCTGCGGGCCACCGGCATGCCTATCAGGACCATCCGCCGCTACGCCGAACTCGTCTCCGCGGGGCCGGGCAACGAGCACGAACGACTCGCATTGATGGAGTCGCACCGTATCCACGTGGTCGCAAAGCTTGTCGAAATCCAGGAGAACCTGAAGGCCATCGACCACAAGATCGACGTCTATCGAAGCAGCGTCGCCGCCGGCGACGCCGACCAACTCTGGGCAGCCACTCCCTAGCCAGCCCACCGCCATGTCAAGATCTGCGATCGGCACACCCCGAAATCAGCCAACACTGACGAGGCCTCTGCGCAATGACGGCTGAGACAATCAAATTGATCAGATCCGCACTATGCACACCGGATGCCGAACAACGATCGGATAGTGGATCGACGCGCCGAGACCGCCGGGCGACGCGGGCAGGCAACCCGCAATTGCGCGCTTAGCTTAGTTGTCGGTTCTGCGCTTGTTGCGATGCCGTTCGCGCCTAACGCACAGAGCGAAACGCGCGCGTCCCTCCCTCGAACTTCGGTCACGGGGCGGCGGACCGTCCTGGTCGAGGATCCAGGCGGGGGCTCCCCACGCCAGTGCCTGGGCGAGCGACGCCTCGATGGGGCGCCGTTGAACTTCATTCCCGTCGTATGCCTCATCGCTCACGCCGCACCACCCTCAGTAGGCCCGAAGCGTCGCGTCGAATGTGGATATGGCGCGCAGTTCGGGGACAGGTCTACAATGAGGGGACTATCCCCGTTTTGTCGAGGTGCCCGCTTGGATGTGACGAAGGTGTCACCGATGCCGCCTGCCGTGCCCAAACGGCGCGATGCGCGGCGTAGTTATGATGCGCTGGTTACCGCCGCGCGCGCCGCGTTCGAGGAGCATGGACTCGAGGCTTCCCTCGACGACATCGCGCGAGCGGCAGGCGTGGCGAACGCAACGCTGTACCGCCATTTCCCCACGCGGTACGAGCTACTGGCGGTCGCCCACGCAGAGAGCATCATCGCGTTGTGCAATCGCGCCCAACAGTTGCATGAAACCTTGCCGCCCAGTGAAGCTCTGCACCGATGGTTGGAAGACGTCGTCGACGAGGCAAGCGAATCGCGCGGACTCACTGCGGCGTACCAGGCGGCGTGCTCGCATGCCGACCTGGGCATGGAGTGGTGTAAGCAGGCACTTGCCGAGGCGTGTGGCCTGCTGCTTCGGGAAGCCCGACTCGCCAAAACCGCGCCGCCCGAACTGACTGTCGATGACGTTCTGCGACTAGTCACGGCGATCACCCTGGCGACGGATTCCGACCCTGCGCCAAGTCTTTCGGCCCGACGCCTGCTGGCCGTTGTCCTCGCCGGTCTCAAGGCAGAAGCAGTGGACGGCGACGCGATCAACGCGCCGCCGCGATAACGGAAGGTGTTACGAATGCCTAGCTACGACTCAGAAGTCATTCCGTGATTCGTGCGCTGCGACGCTTCGCCGTGCGAGGGGTGCGTCCGAGGTGAAGTTACCGAGCGACCGGAAGTTTCGGCGGCCCGAGCTGCCCGAATGGGTAGTGGAGCGGGACCGGATAAACCGGCTCCTCGCCGACGCATTCGACCGGTACGACGTCGTAGAGCTTGCGAGCAGCGCCGGTTCTGGCAAGACAGTGGCTGCCGAACTCTTCGTCCAGACGACAGAATTCCCGACCGCGTGGCTCAACCTCGATAGTGCGGACCGGTCGGGGGCGCGGCTAGTCACCTATCTTGCGGCTGCCTTGGAAGGCATCGACGCGACCGTGGCGCGCGTCGCGCAGGATGCTCTGCGGGGTGGATCCACCGCGCCGGAAGCCGCTGCCGTTGTCGCCAACCACCTGGGGACGTCGCCCATCCTGATCGTGTTGGACGACTGCGAGCACATCGCCTCCAAGGAGGAGGCCTTGTCTGTCCTGATCGCGTTCCTCACCTATCTTCCGCTGACCGCGCGCGTGCTGCTGCTCAGTCGCGAACCCTTGGATGCAGTCATCAGCAAGATCGCCCTCGACGGTCGCGTTGCTCGACTGCAGTCAGCCGCACTCGCGTTCGATCTCGGTGAGGGTGAAGAACTACTCGTCGCGGCGGGCCGTTCGGACGTAGACGCGGCCGCGATCGTCGAGCGAACCGGAGGCTGGGCCGCGGGCCTCATTCTCGGCACACGGCTGGCCGCGGACGACGCCGAATACGACGTCGGCGAGTACTTGAAACACGAGGTGCTGGACCGGCTTACCCCGGCCGAACAGGATCTCCTACTTCGGGCATCGGTGATCGACGTCATCACCTCCGAAGCGGCGCTCGAGATCGGCGGCGACGATGGACTACAGGTCCTCAATCGACTGCGCCGCAGGCGGTTGCCGGCGACAGTCGGACAGGACGGCAGTCTCAGATGGAGCCCGTTCTTCAAAAGCTTTCTTGAAAGCGAGTTCCGGGCTCGGATGCCGGGGCAGTTACCCGAAATGCATCGGCGCCACGCACTGGCCCTTGCTCAACGAGGCGAACTCGAAGAAGCTGTCGAGTCCTTGCTGGCGCTGGGCGAGCGCAAGGACGCCGCCGAAGTGGCGGCTGATGCCGTGGCTGCGTTGTGTGATCGCGGCGACTGGGCATTGTTGCTCACCTGGCTCGACGGGATCGGTCCCGAAATCGTCGACGTCGATGCGCGCCTGCTGGGCGCGAAGGTACGGGCATTGACACATGGGCGCCGCCTGCCTGAGGCGCAAACACTGATCCGTAATGCGCACGAGCGCGGAGCGATCGCCCGCGTCGCGGAAGTCGACGCCGGCGTCATGGCTCATATCGGTTGGGCCTTCATGTGCCGGCCGGACGAGGGCATCTCGATCATTGACCACTATCCCCAAGATCACCGTGCCGCCGCCGTGCGGTACACACTCCAGGTGCTCAGCAGCCGCGAGCCGCTGTCGCCGCCGCCCGGGCAGGACTTCGGCGACGTCGACCGAATACTGACATGGGGCCTGTTCGTGCAGGGCCGCCTGGACACCCTGGCGGAGATGGTTCCTACCTCCGAACAATGGCCGCCGACGACGTTCTACCAGACCCCACACTCACTGCTCGGCCTGATCTGGCGCGACGAGCTTAGGTTGGTTCATCAACTGTGGGATCAGGTTCCGTTGGATGTGCGATCGCGCTCACACACTGACCTGTGGCGAAACCTGGAAGCATGGATCCTGCTCGCCAACGGGGACGCAGAGGGCGCCCTCGCCGCGGGCCAGGATGCCGTGTCCCATAGCCAGCGAACCCGGTTCGGGTGGGAGCCCTATCTTCAGCTCGTTGTGGGCTTGGCGCTCATCCGTCTCGGCCGCCTGGACGACGCGCGCTGTGTACTGGCCGAGGCCCTACAACGATCTGCAACAGCAGGCCAGCTTGCCTACGTCGAGTGGGCGCAGACGTATCAGGGCCTGGCGCAGTTGCTCTGCGGCGAAAACGAACAAGCCTTACGGACACTTCGCGAGTGCGTTGGGGCCATGCAGGCTTCGGGTCGGGTCCTGAACCTACCTGCCGCGCTGGCGTACCTTTCGGAAGCTCAAGCCCGCGCGGGCTTGGTGGAGGAGTCCTTTGTCAGCGCCGGGCTGGCCAGTCAAACTGCGCGGCAAACACATTCGGTCTTTCCCCTGCAGCAGGCAATCATCGATATTCCCGAGCTACGGAAGCGGCTTGAGACCACTGTCGGCGTTGCAGAAGAGGCCCTACCCAGCGAAACGTCGGTGTACGACCTCGAGGTCAAGCCGTTCGGACCCCGGCCGGACCTGACCGTCGATGGCGCCCCGTGTGGGGTGCGCCGGTTGAAGATCATCGAGCTGGCCGCGTACCTGGCCCTTCACAACGGCAGCGTGCTGCGAACCAAGATCCAATTGGATCTGTTTCCCGAGCACGACCTCCATGCCGGCGGAAACTACTTCAGGCAGATTGTTCATCAATTTCGTCGGGCGACGGGGATCGCACTGGTGCGCCACGGCGACGGCATGATCGGTCTCCCGCCCGGAATCCGTTTGGCGTCAACCGATGCTGCGATCGAGCGGGCGGTGGCTGGTTCGATCAGTACTGAACAGCAAATTGACGAACTGTCGACGTTGCTCGAGCAGACGGAGGGCGAGTACCTTGCGGCGAGCTCACTGAAGTGGGCCGATGACCGGCGCTTCGAGTTGGACGTCCTGCAGGAACGGCTTCTGCAGATGTGTGCGACGCAGGCGCTGGAATTCGGTCGTTCAGAGATCAGCCAGCAGTTGGCGTTACGGATGCTCGACAAGGATCCCTACTGCGAGGACGCGTTCCGGATCTTGGACACGGTTGCGTCCCGGTCAGGACGACCTGAACAGCGCGAGATCGTGTACCGCAAGGCCAAAGCGGCGTTGGCCGAGGTGGACGTCAAACCAGAAGACATCGGTTTGATGGCCCCGCAGGTTCCGCCAGAGCGCGTGCGAGTGGCTCTTGCTGGCCGCTGATCGGCCGACCGAATCGCGGCGTAACGAGCATCGTAACGGCGGACTGATGATCTGTAGTTCAGCGGCGGGCCACACGTCACCAGCCGGGGGCGAACTTGCTGAGACCCGCTGCTGCGACACCAGCAAGATCATCTAAGGAGACGCAAGTGAGCGATGTAGAAATCGCAGTCAAACAGATCCGCGAAGCCATGGAGGAGAGCCCAGAAGCTTGGGTGACCGCCGTGGAGAGCCTTTGCGCCGACGCGATCAAGGTCAGCCACGACCCGCCGATCGCGGACTGGGGAACCACCGAGGAGATGGAAGGCGGCGTCGACACGGCCCGCATGTTCGCGGTCTGGCGCCAAGAGCTCGAAGCCCAGCGGCGCGCAGCGCCCGACTACCACCTTTCGCAGATCGACGTCGGTTCAACGCCCGAGGGCGGAGTGTACTTCGCCAATCATCACACCGGCACGATGGTTAGCGATGGACGCGTGGTGAGCGCACCCGCCCGTGTGACGACCGGGCCCCTCGAGAACGGCAAGATCGTGTCGTGGACGGTAACCACCGATGAGACGGTCGCACAGCTGCGAGAGTGGCTAGCCGAAGGCCAGATGCAGCTGCCCGAGGCGTGACAATCCGGGCTTCGCGGCATCCCGTCGCACTCCTGCCGCACTGGAATCCCCGTCGACAGTGGACATGAAGCTCGGCGCGTAGCGCACGGACGAAGGGGCGCTGGGGCACCCCCTGGGGTGCCCAAGCGCCACCCACGGTCGACGGCGAAGGGCCTGCACGATGGATCGATTGCGTGAAACAAAAGACATCGGAACGGATTTCGTCAATCAAGGGGTCGACGCCCCGTTGGGTCCCGAGGCGCCCTTCGCCTCAGTAGAGGACGCCATCGCCGCGATAGCTCGCGGCGAGATCGTCGTCGTAGTCGATGACGAGTCACGGGAAAACGAAGGCGATCTCGTCATGGCCGCTGAGGCCACGACGCCCGAAAAGATAGCGTTCTTCGTGCGGCACACGTCGGGCCTTGTCTGCGTGCCAATGCTGGGTTCGCGCCTCGGCGAACTCGACATCCCACTGATGGTCGCGCACAACACCGACGCACAGCGAACTGCGTTCACCCACAGCGTGGACTACCTACCGGCAACCACGACGGGTATCTCGGCTGCCGACCGCGCCGCGACAATCCAGGCGCTGCTGAGTGACCAAGCAACCGCCGGTGGTTTCAGTCGGCCCGGTCACGTCTTCCCATTGCGTTACACCGACGGTGGGGTTCTCAAGCGCGCCGGGCACACTGAGGCCGCGGTCGATCTCGCACGCCTGGCGGGCATGTACCCGGCAGGTGTGCTTGCTGAGGTTGTGAACGACGACGGGACGATGGCAAGGCTGCCGGAACTCACCCGTTTTGCCGTCGAGCACAGTCTCTTGGTTGTCTCGATCGATCAACTGGTGCGTTACCGGCTGGCGAACGAGAAGCTCGTCAAGCGAGTCGCAGAGGCCCGGATACCGACGCAGTTTGGGGCCTTCACGTCCATTGTCTACGAGTCAACACTGGACCAGATTGAGCACGTCGCGATGGTGAAGGGTTCCCCGGGCCAGAGCGTGGACGTACTCGTGCGCGTGCACTCTGAATGTTTGACCGGTGACGTATTTGGATCGCAACGGTGCGACTGCGGCAGCCAAATGCGCGCAGCGATGCAAGCCATTGCAGCCGAAGACTGCGGGGTCCTAGTGTATTTGCGCGGTCACGAAGGCCGCGGCATAGGACTCACGCACAAGATCCGCGCATACAACCTTCAGGACAACGGCCACGACACGGTCGAAGCCAATACGGCACTTGGACTTCCGGTGGACAACCGTGAGTACGGCATCGGCGCACAGATTCTCGTCGATCTGGGCGTCAGCACGATGCGGCTACTGAGCAACAATCCCGCGAAGTTCACTGGCCTGACTGGCTATGGACTGAGGATCGTCGATCGTGTCCCGATTGAGACTGCGCCCACGCAGGAAAACATTGCCTACCTTCGGACGAAGCGTGAGCGCATGGGGCATCTGCTCGCACAACACCTGGATGGCCACACGGGGCAGGGCAGTTGACGTATCCGCGGCCATCCCCGCCGCTCGTGAATGCGGTTTCAGTCGCGACGTCGACTTCGATAACGGCCGTCGTAATGGGTGTGTCGAAGAATCGCAACCGGTGAACTCGTAGCTGCACCACTCCGACCAACATCGCACTCACGGCGCTGCCGCCAAGTGCCAATCTTGAGGTGGCTCATGGTGACAGAAGCATTGCCCAGCCCAACGGAGTATCGGGCGGCGTTGCGCGAATGGCTCGCGGTGACTGCGGAGCACCTTCAAGACGGCGCGCCGACCCACTCCGACCGCCTCGCCGAGATCGCCGCCCAGCAGCGGCTTACGCGAACCCTGTGGGACGCCGGATGGAAGCGGTACGGCTGGCCGACATCCGAAGGGGGCGCCGGTGGTGGTCCGGCCTACCGCGCGGTCCTCTACGACGAATTGTGCCAAGCCGGTGTTCCCGTCCCGGAAACCGACTACGTGCTAGAGGTGCTCGCTGACCCGACTCGAGGCTTCGCCCCGGAGCTTGCTCAGAGCCTGCTCCCGGCATTCCATCGCGGGGACGAACTATGGGCACAGTGTTTTTCCGAGCCGGACGCCGGAAGCGACCTCGCTTCATTGCGTACCAGAGCGGTCCGCGACGGCGACGCATACATCGTGAACGGGCAGAAGGTCTGGACGACGAACGGCGTTGCCGCCCAGCGACTATTCACCCTCGTCCGCACCGGAAGCACGCAGAGTCGACACCGCGGCATCACGGCTCTGCTGATCGACGCGGACAGTCCCGGAGTGAGCGTGCAGCCGCTGACGTTTGCGAGTGGCTCACAAGAAATGGCGGAGTGTCATTTCGACGACGTCCGCGTGCCGTGCTCACGGCGGGTCGGCGACGAGGACGACGGCTGGCGCGTCGCCATGCGTGCCCTTGAATTCGAGCGCGGCATGTACGCCTGGATGCGGCAGGCGTGGCTACTGGCGAAGGTCCGACAGATGGCGGCACGTGCCGAGCCAGTCGACACGGCCACCGCTGACGCACTCGGGAGCGCATACCACGCCGTAATCTCGCTGCGGTCAAGGTCTTTGCAGACTGTGCGGCGCCTCGATCGCGGGCTTTCGGTCGGCCCCGACGCATCGGTCGACAAGATCCTGCTCGCGTCCGCCGAGCAACTCGTCATGGATGTTGCGCGACATCTGAGCCAACCGGAGTTCGAGATCGGTTCGGATGCAAGAGATCTCCGCCAGGAATGGTGGTACTCCCGCGCCGCAAGCATCTACGGCGGAAGCGGCGAAATCCAGCGGGGAATCATCGCCGATCGCGTACTGCGTCTGCCTGCCGAGATCAGGACCGCCTGACATGGATGGCGACAGCCTCACCGACGTCCGCGCTACCCTGCGCCATCTCTTCGCATCCGAGCCACCAGACCTGATATCGGCGCTTGCCGACCTCGGCTGGCAAGAGATCGTTCGAGACGACCCAGCGACAGCGACATCGGCCCTGTTCGAGGAACAAGGCAGGCAGCGCGCGACGAGCGCAGCGCTCGATAGTGTCGTGCTTGCCCAAGTCGACGAATTGCCTGCTACGACCGTCGTCTGGCCACACCCCGACGACGGCGATCGGCCGAGCTCGTGGCTCGCCGACGACGAAACCGTCGTCATTTCCGGGCTAGCCCTCCGTGCCCCGGACGCATCCGTCGCAGTGCCCACCGAAAGCGGACTCGTCACCGCCGACACCGGCACTCTGTTGGTCCGGCACCTCGACGGCATTGATCCAACCGCGGGTTGGGTCAACGTGAGCGGCCGCGCAACCGTTGTTGCGGTCCACCCCTGCTCCTGGGCGGACACCGTGTCGGCAGCCCAACGTGCGCTCGCATCTGAGATCGTCGGAGTGAGCCAGGCCACCCTTGCGATGGCCGTCGAGCACGTATCCGCACGCACCCAATTCGGGCGCGCCATCGGATCGTTCCAATCGGTGCGGCATCGCCTCGCGGAGGCCTACACCGCGATCGCTGCCGCTGAAGCTGTGATCAAGGCGGCGTGGGAATGGCCGACCCCGTGGGCATCCGCCGCGGCCAAGGCGATCGCAGGCAGGGCACACAGCGATACGGCTCGCCACGCAATGCAGGTGTGCGGTGGGATGGGGCTGTCGTGGGAATACGACCTGCATCGATACGTGCGACGTGGTTACGCCTTGGATGCGCTCCTCGGTTCAGCTTCGGTCATCGCTCGCAAGCAAGGAACCGCTCTGGCCACGGGAACGAACCCGCTCCCTGTCGGCGGCATCCTGCCACCTACGGCGCCGCCGCGATGACACCGGATCGTGGCGGCCGTCCGATCTCGCCGATATGACCTAACGCCCGGTGTAACGCGTGCGCTGTGTCCTAGACGGGAATCTTAACGGCCCCACATGAACCCAACGCCCGGTAGGAGAAACGTCGCGTGACCACAGACATCGGTGAGATCGAACGGAACAAGAACGTCGTCCTGGAACTCCTCGAGAACTGGGTTGATCCAGACGTGTTCGATCGTGTCACCACCGACGACTTCGAACTCGTCGTCGAAGCCGATCCCGCCTTCATCAGCGTCGCAGGCGCTCAGCCCAAGGCGCAGGCACTCGCCGCCCGCCGCGCCATGGCGGGCGTGTACACCGCAGTCATGAACATCCGTAGCGTGACAGCGGAAGATGATCGCGTGGTCGTGGATCTGATCACCGACAGTCGGATCAAGGACGCCCACGGCATAGACCGTCCGTATGTCAATCGCGTCTGCTTCGTATGCCGACTGCGCGACGGCAAGATCTCCGAGGTGCGTGAGTACGGCGACAGCGCCTACTGCGCCGAGACCTTCCCAGATCTGTACAAGGCCCCCACCGGCTAGCCGGAGAGTGGAAATCAGCCCGCACCAAGTCAAGAATCCTGTTTTGATTGGAGGCACCCGTGCCACCTGAGGAAGCCCTCGGTGCTCCGAACATACAAACAGTCGTCGCCAAGGCGCGGCAGTACAGAAACTGGGGCAAATGGGGTAGCGAAGACGAGCTCGGCTCGCTGAATTACGTCACCCCAGAGCATGTTACGGCTGCAGCCCAACTCGTCCGCAATGGCAGAGTCTTCTCACTCGCCCTGCCCTTGGATTCCGATGGGCCGATGAATGGCTCGTTCGGTCGTCACAATCCCATGCATCACATGCTGTGGGACGGTGGAGACATCGAATCGGGTGCTCAGGATCACCTCGCGGCGCTGCGCTACACCGACGATGCGGCGTACCTGGTGTTGCAATCGTCAACGCAATGGGATGCGCTCGCCCACATCTTTCACGACGGACGCATGTACAACGGCTACAAAACAGATCAGGTCAACAGCCGTGGGGCCCTCAAGAACAGCATCACCAACGTGAAAGACCGTGCGGTGGGCCGCGGCGTGCTGCTCGATGTTCCCCGATGGAAGGGCGTTCAATGGCTCGAAGAGGGCGAGCCCATTACCCACGACGACTTGATGGCTGTGTCCGAACACCAGGGTGTCGAAGTCGGAACGGGTGACTTCGTCCTGGTACGCACGGGCCAATTGGCCCAGCGCCGCCATCTCGGCTCATGGGGTGAGTACGCAGGAGGGCCAGCACCGGGCCTCGCCATCAGCGCCGCGGACTTCTTCTGCCCGCGGGAAGTCGCGGCAGTGTCCACAGACACGTGGGGTACCGAAGTACTTCCGAACGAGACGCCGGACGTCTTTCAGCCACTGCACATCATCATGCTTGTCAATGCGGGGATCCTGCTTGGCGAAATGTGGGATATGGAGGAGCTGGCTGCCGACTGCGCGCGCGACGGCGTGTACGAGTTCATGTTGGTCGCACCGCCGTTGACGTTCACCGGCGCAGTCGGATCGCCGGTAAACCCACAAGTCATCAAGTAGAGGGAACTCTCAAAGTGACCGTCCCTAAGCGGCTTTGGGCGCCTGACCCCGAGATTGCCGGCCAATCCCAAATCGCCAAGTTTGTTCGGTGGCTAAACGCGCAGTACGACGCTCGACTCGACGAGCTGGATTATGCATCGCTGCATCAATGGTCGACCGCGGACCTCGGGACGTTCTGGACTGCGGTCGCAGAGTTCTGCGAGGTCAAGTTCCATCAACCGCCGCGCACCGTCATCGAAAACGAACGTGACATTGCCGCCACTTCATGGTTCGTCGGATCGTCCCTCAACTACGCCGAACACGCGTTGTCGGTCGGACCGGGCAAGGAAGACACCGCCTCTGCAGTCATTTACGAACGAGAGGACGGCAAGGAGCGGTCGCTTACCTATGGCGAGCTACGTTCACTGGTTGCGGCGGCACGCACGGGGTTGCTTGACCGTGGAGTCAACGCCGGCGACAGGGTCGTTGCGATTGCGCCCAACTGCGTAGAGACACTCGTCACCTGTTTGGCGGCGGCTAGCATCGGTGCGATCTGGGCTTGTTGTTCGCCCGAGTTCGGGCAGCGCGCGGTTCACGATCGTTTTGCTCAGCTCGAGCCATCGGTGCTTCTTGCTGTCGATGGCTACTTCTACGGCGGGAAGGCTGTCGACCTCACTGAATGCATCATCGAGCTGGGGGATGCGTTGCCGTCGCTGCGCGACACGATCGTTGTGCCCTATCTCGACAACCACATCCCAATTGCCGGCACAACGCCGTGGTCGGACTTCATCGAGCGGGCCCAACCGTTGGAGTACCTTCCCGTTGCGTTCGATCATCCGTTGTGGGTGCTGTATTCATCCGGAACGACCGGCTTGCCCAAGGGGATCGTGCACGGCCACGGTGGCATCGTGGTCGAGCATCTGAAGATGCTGCGGCTGCAGAGCGACCTGGGCCCTGGAGACCGCTTCTTCTGGTTCACCACCACGGGATGGATGATGTGGAATTTCCTGCTGGGCGGCCTCCTGGTAGGGGCAACCATCGTGCTGTATGACGGCAACCCCCATCTTCCCGACGCGGACAGGCTGTGGGACCTCGCGTCTCGTCACCGAGTCTCGTTCTTCGGCGTGTCAGCGTCTTTCATTCATGCCGCGATGCGGGCGGGTGTTCGCCCCAACGACAACCGCGATCTCTCTGCCATGCGGATGATCGGCTCGACCGGGGCACCGCTGTCCCCGGCCGGCTTCGACTGGATCGTCGCCAACGTGGGCCAACGGGTGCAAATCTATTCGAACTCCGGCGGAACGGATGTGTGCACACCGTTTGTCGCTTCGGCGCCCACGGTCCCGGTATGGACCGGTGAAATCTCCTGCGCGGCATTGGGTTGTTCTGTTGAGGCCTTCGATCCCTCTGGGCAGGCGCTGCTCGACGAGGTCGGCGAGTTGGTCATCACCACTCCGATGCCGTCGATGCCGGTGAGCTTCTGGAACGACTCAGATAATCGCCGGCGTCGAGCGGCCTACTTCGACGAATATCCGGGCGTGTGGCGGCACGGCGACTGGGTACGCAAGACCCCACGTGGCTCCTACGTCATCTACGGGCGCAGTGATGCGACGCTCAACCGTGGCGGCGTCCGCATGGGCACCGCCGAGTTCTACTCCATCGTCGAGGAAATCAGTGCTGTCCGGGATTCGCTCGTCATCGACATGGACGGGACCGACGCCATCACCAATTCCTCGTTGCTGTGCTTTCTCGTCCTCGAACCGGGAAATGCGCTCAACGATGTCACAGTGCACGTGACCGACGTGTTGCGAACACAACTGTCACCACGGCACGTGCCAGACCGCTACTTCTTGGTCCGCGACATTCCGCGCACCCTCAACGGAAAGAAGTGCGAAGTGCCGGTCAAGCGGATCCTGATGGGTGTCGACGCCGACAAGGCGGTTAGCCGCAGCGCGCTGGCGAATCCTGAGTCCCTTGACGAATTCACGCTGATCCGAGACACACTCTAAACAGGCGGGCGCGAGACGTTTCGACCTACGGAAGCTGCTCCACACGGAGCAGGCTGCAGTGTGCTGCTGCCCGCGCTGAAGCTGTCGATGCCCTATGGGCGCGAGTCAGCTTGGGCATCCGTGGCGGCCAGTGCCAGCCTTAGCGCGGATCCGACCTCCTCCACCGCTTCTGATGCCTTGTCGAGCATGCCGAGCATCTGGAAGAAGCCGTGGAACACGCCCAGGTATGGCGACAACGTGACCGCGACACCCTCGTCGCTCAGGCGTCGCGAGTAAGCCTCAGCTTGATCGCGGACCGGATCGTGCTCAGCGGTGATGACGAGGGTGGCCGGCATTCGCGAAAGGTCGGGCGCAGTCATGGGAGCTACGAGAGGATTCGACGCGTCGGCTTCCGCGGCGAGATAGTGCGACCAGAACCACTTGACCGTATCGGCGCTCAGCGGATAGCCGGACCAATCCGAACGCATTGACGGGCGGTCGAACTCATACTCGGTGACGGGGTAGATGAGCGCTTGGAAGCTGATCCGTCGGAGCGTGTCACTCGAGTCGCGAAGGGCCACGGCAGTGGCGAGATTGCCCCCCGCACTGTCACCGGCGACGGCAATCCGAGACCCGTCGAGGTCGAGGTCCTCGGCGTTCGCGATCAGCCACGAGATCGCGTCGGTCCCATCGTCGACTGCGGCAGGAAACTTGTGCTCGGGCGAGAGGCGATAGTCCAGTGCCGCGATGACGCAGCCCGACCGGTTCGCCAACTGGCGGCACACCGCGTCGTAGCTCTCCACGCCGGACAGTGTCCAGCCGCCGCCGTGGAAGAACACGACGACCGGGAGCCTTCCGTCCGAGGGTCTGTATAGCCGGATGCGCAGTTTCCGCCCCGGCAACGCTGCGTGGAGATCTTCGACGGACGCGACCGGTTCACCGCCGAGGACCGGAAAGTTGTTCGCGAACTCACGAGCTTCGGCAATCGAGAGTTGTTCAAGTGGTCGAGGGGCAAGCGAGGACATCGCCTGAAGCATTGCCGAAGACTGTTCATCCAGAGCCATTCGCCGACAGTGCCGCCAAGCCGTTACCAACGGCGTTAAACGCGACCCGGCGCGACCGGCAGGGTTCTATAACGGTCGTGGTAACAGGTCATCCCTAGCGTTCAACAGCAATCGAACGCGGAGGTGCATGTCTTGCAAGGCTTTCCCCATGGTCGCTATCCGACGGGCTGGTTTCAAATCGGTTGGTCGGACGACTTTCCTGCCGGTCTTAGCAAGCCGCTTCGCTACTTCGGGCGAGACCTCGTAGCCTTTCGAGGCGGTGCAGGAGCACTTCACGTGATGGATGCGTTCTGCCCGCACATGGGCGCGCACCTCGGACACGGCGGCAAGGTCCTCCAGGATGCGATCGCGTGCCCTTTTCACGGGTGGGTCTGGAAGGACGGAGTCAACGTCGAGATTCCCGACGCCGCACGCCCCAACCGCGCCAAACGACTGAAGTCCTGGCCGGTCCGGGAACTCTCGGGAATCGCGATGATCTGGCACGACTCGCAAGACAGAGAGCCGAGTTGGGAGATCCCGCACCTGATCGAGGCGCCGGAAGACTATTACCCGATCATTCCGCACGGCGTCCGGCTCTGGCGCGGTGGGCTACATCCTCAGGTCGTCGCTGAAAACGCCGTGGACAGTTCCCATTTCGCGTACGTACACAAGGCCGGGCAACCCGCCACCACCATTCGGATGGAAGATCACGGCGCACGGCTGCACGTCAGCCAGGAGATCGTGTACGGCAGTAGCAAGAAGAGCACCTGGCTCACCCCGAATGGACCCAAGATTGGGACGCTGGAAATCGATCTGTGGGGTATTGGCGTCATCCTGACCAAGTTTCACGGGGCAGACGAGGCCTATAGCCTGGTCGCCTGTGTTCCCGTCGATGAGACCACCGGGGAATTCCGTATGACCAACTGGTCTCCCCGGGACGGAACTACCACCGACGCGCTGTCCGACCTGGCGCGCAGACGTATCGCTGAACAGTTCAAGCAGACCGACCGCGACATCGTCATTTGGCAGAACATGAAATACGTCGATCGACCCCCCGTGACGAAGATCGAGGCCCGCCCCTATCGCACCTTCCGGACCTGGTCGGACCGCTTCTACTCCGATGAACCCGTGCGCGACGCGCCGAATCCCGTGCACGTCGAACTCGTTACACGCTGATCGGCTCTACCACACCACCGCGCCAACGTATTTGCTCGCAGCGTTCCGGCCGAAAGTAGCAAAGGAAACATCTCATGGCCATAGGGCTCCGCAGACCGTGGCAGGCGGTCGATCTCAACGATCTGGTCCGCCTGTTCCCGCCGCCCCCCGAATTTTTCGAGACGGCGTACTTCGCCTCTCCTGAGGAGATCGAACGTGTCCAACTGGCGCGGTTGCGGGAGCGAGCGCTCACCGCATACCAGGTGCCGTTCTTCCGGCGGCGCTGGGACGACGCGAAGTGGAACCCTCGTGACCTTCGCACGATCGATGACCTGTGGCGGGCGCCTACCTACACCATCGAGGACATCCGCCACAGCATCGAGGAGAACCCGCCGTGGGGCGACTATCAAGGCGTCACGCCCGACCGCGCACGGCAAGAGCCGATGCGGATCTACATGTCCGGCGGCACAACCGGTGCGTCACGTCCGACCTTCTACACGCAATGGGACCGTGAAGTACACGCCATCCTGACCGCGCGAGTTCATTTCGCGATGGGGGTGCGTCCCGGCGACGTGGTCCTGAACTCGTGGCTCTACGGCACCCACAACGGCGCCTTCGGCATTGACGAAGGTCTCTATCGTTGGCTGAATTGCGTGATCCTCACGACGAGCACCGGAACCGTCACCGCCACCGAGAAACAGATCGAGCTGGCGATGCAGTACAGCGCCGCATCCGTCCTGGCGACTGGTGACTACCTACTCAGACTCGCCGACGTCGCCCGCTCCATGGGTCTGGACCCGATCGAGGATCTCGGGCTCAAGGCACTGGCGACAATCGGAGACCCAGCCCCCCTCGAGCAGACGTTCGGCCGGCCGAGCATGCGCGCCTACGGCTTTCACGAAGTCGGCTGGATCGCCGTCGAATGCCCGGCGCGCCAAGGCCTTCACATCTTTGAGGACGCGGTCATCGTCCAGATCGTCGATCCAGACACTGGCGAACGCGTCCCGGACGGCGAGCTCGGATCGATCTGCGTCACCGAGATCTACAAAACCGGAAGCCCCCAATTCCGCTACAACGTCCAGGACCTGTCCTATCTCTACCCGAGGGAACAGTGCGCGTGCGGCAGTTGGTTGCGGCGAATGGCACCGTTCGCCGGCCGCGGCGACAACATGGTGAAGTTGCGCGGCATCAACGTCTGGCCCGAGGCGATCGGCGATGTCCTGCGCACGGTCCCAAATACTGGCGAGGACTACTTCGTGCGCGCAGTACGCGAAGGCTCCCGCGACGAGTTGATCGCTTCGGTGGTCAGCGATCTGGCAGAGGACAACTTCACGGCGATCCAGCGCGAGGCCGAAGGGCGCCTGCGAGACCGCCTCGGAGTCGCGATCGCTGTCAAGGTCGTCAAGTCCGGTGAACTCGACGAGCTCACTGAGATCCGTACCTCGCCCAAGCCCAAGCGGTTCCGTGACGAGCGCTGACGGCACCGTCGGCGCTCGTCACGGTGCGCTCCGCCCGCCGGTTGACGATATGAGGTTCGTCGTCGAATACCCGGTTGACAGCGATCGTGATGACGGCGCCTGGGTGCGGCCTACGAACATCGCCGGCTTCGCGCGAGCTGCTGAGCAGACTCACGTTTACGGCATCGCGTTCACTGACCATCCCGCGCCGACGCGCAGGTGGCTCGACGCCGGCGGCCACGAGACGCTCGACCCTTTCGCCGCGCTGGCTTTTTGCGCGGCGTCGACGAGCCACCTGCGGCTCATGACGTGGTTGACGGTTCTCCCGTATCGCAACCCGTTCATCACCGCGAAGAGCATGACGACGCTTGATCTGCTATCGGGCGGGAGAACCACCTTCGTTGTGGGAACCGGTTACCTGCAGCCCGAGTTCGCCGCTCTCGGAGTCGATTTCACCGAGCGGAATCGACTGTTCGAGGAGGCGGTCGACGTGATCAACGGAGTCTGGCGCGGCGAGGAGTTCACCCGCGACAGCCCCAGTTTCGCTGCCCGCGGACAGGTTTTGCGGCCCAGGCCGCCGCAACTGGCACCGCCACTGTGGTTCGGGGGCAACTCTGCGGTAGTGCGTGATCGTGTCGCGAAAGTTGGCAAGGGGTGGGCGCCGTTTTTGTCGAGCGCCGAAGTCGCCGGAGCCGCGCGCACGACCGCGATCACCACCATTGAAGGTCTGGCCGACTCCATCGAGGACCTCTCAGCGCGACTGACGGCCGTGGGCCGTGATCGCCGAGAGGTGTCGGTGCTCGTCGGTGGTGACCAAGCCTTCGACTGGCGTCTTGACCAGCGTGACCGCCTTGACCGATTGCGCCAGCTGTCGCGCATCGGCGTGACACATGTCGTCGTGAGTCTCGCCGGCCTGCCGTACAACCGTGCCCTCGCGGCGTTGAGCGAAATCGCCGACGCCCACACCGATTTGAACAAGGAGTCATCATGAACAACCCGTTTCACCCCGTTCTACTCATCGAGGAGATCGGCGCAATCCGCGTGGTCACGATGAACAAGCCCGAGACACTGAATGCGAACAGCCCCGACTTGCACAGCGCACTCGTCGACGTGTGGCATCACCTGGCGTCGGATTCGGATGCTCGCGCCGTGGTGCTCACCGGTGCCGGTCGCGCCTTTAGCGCGGGCGGAGACATGGACGACTTCGTGCAGCTGTGGACCGACACCGGGCGACGGCGACGGGAACTGGACCAAGCTCGCAGGCTGTTCTTGGAGATGCTCGATTTCCCGCTCCCGCTCATCGCCGCGGTCAACGGCCCGGCGGTAGGCTTGGGATGCACACTCGCGGTGAGTTGCGACCTGCTGGTGATCGCCGAGGACACCTACCTCGCCGACCCGCATGTCGCTATCGGTCTGACGGCAGGGGATGGCGGTGCCGCAACCTGGCCCCTGCTCATGTCGATGCCGCGGGCGAAGGAGTACCTGTTCACCGGCGACCGGATCCCTGCAGACGTGGCGCTGGACCTCGGATTGGTGAATCGCGTCGTGGCCAGGGACGAGGTTCTCGGTACCGCGATCGAGTTCGCGACACGTCTTGCCGCACTTCCCCCGCAGGCGCTGCGCACGACCAAGCACGCGCTGAACATTCATTTGCGGCGGGCCGCCGAAGGCGTACTCGACTATGCGCTACAAGCTGAATTCGAGTCCTTCGGTACTGCGGAGCACCAGGCTGCTGTTCGCCGATTTCAGTCTCGATAGCCCACTGGTCCCGCAGATAATCAAGGCCAGGACGGACAAGCCGTCCTGGCCTTGCCAGTGCGTTGTCAAACTGCACAAATGGAGGTAACGGCGCCCGAGTCGCCGGGAACCTCACGCCAGCCACACCTCCCGCGACTGTGCCCCCTCAGAGCACGTAGTCGAAAGTGGGGTTTAGTCCGCCGGCGACGTTGAGCACCTGACCCGAAATGTTTCGACTGTCCTCCGAGACGAGAAACAGCGCAGCGTTGGCGATGTCTTCGGGCTCGTTGGGCCGCCCAAGAGTTCCAGACCCGATCGTCCACATCGCCGGCGAGCCGGTTTCCGGTGGCGCGAGATCGATGTCGACGGACCGCCCCGTGGGTCCCGGCGCGATCGCGTTGACGTTGATGTTGTGTGGCCCGAGTTGGGCCGCTGCCGACCGGGTGAACGCCACCACACCCGCCTTGCCTGCGGCGTAATGCGCGTGCGCGGCCTCACCGGCCCAGCTGATGCTGGAGATGTTCACGATCTTGCCGGATCGACGGGTGATCATCCCGGGCACGACGAGCTGAGTGCAGTGATAGGTACCGCGAAGGTTGAGGCCGATAGTGACCTCCCATTGTTCTTCGGTGATGTCGACGATCGGATTGATGACGGGTCCCTTGATGCCGCCGACCACGTTGACCAAGATGTCCACACGGCCCCAGCGATCGTGGGCTGCGCTGATGAGTTGCTCTGCGCCAGCACGTTTCGTGACATTAGCGGTGATGCACATGACGTCTCGACCGGTGGCCCGGCATGCGTCTTCCTGAAGGTGGGTGCGCTCGGGCACTCGGTCGTTGAGGGCGATGTCAGCGCCGTTGCGGGCAAGGGCGACAGCGATCGCGCCGCCCATGCCACCGCCGGAGCCGGTGACGACCGCCTTCAGCCCGTCGAGTTTGAGAGTGGATTCACCGTTGTTCGTGCTCAATTTGACCGTCCCAGCGCCTCGTATACGGGATCGTTGGCTCCCCAGCGACCCATTGGGTATCTTTCGTCCGGATCAGTGATCGGACGTACTTCGCGGAAGTCTTTGACGACAACACGATTCGCGATTCGCCAATCACCGTCGCGGCGCTCAAAACGGTCCGCGTAGCGCCCATGAATGGTTGTGGCTACGGAGTCGCCGTCGGTGCCGGCGCGCAAGACGCAGCCCGCAGAGAAGTAGGTCTCGACGGTGGCGATTTCGCCGTTCAATTCGATGTTCGAGGTACCAAGGGAGTGGTGCATCACCGTGAAGTGCTGCGGTGCCACGTCGAGCGCGAGCCGCATCCAGTCAGCGGCAGAACCTATGAAGTCGCCGTGGTTTTCGAGTGCGCCGGGGTGATAGACACCCTCCAAAGCCTCCGCGTCGCCGCGGTCCACCCCTCGACAGAACTGGGCGAGCACCGTGCGGATTGCCTCTTTGTCGATCAGCTCGCGTATTGCCGTAGCGGTTGGGTCTTCGTCAGACACGATCATGCCTCCAGCGGATTCCGATTCATTGGCGTGTATCCACGCTGATCGTGAACTGGACTCGTTACCACGTGCGTTAACACGACTCGCTGTGGTTGCGGCGAGGACCTCGAGCCCCGAAAACGCCAATGGCGCTGACGATAACGGAGCCGGTAACGCACCAGTGGCTAACGTGCCCGAGGCATGTCAGGAGCGTCTCTGCGCGTTGCGTGAACGAGCTCGTTCGACGTGCGAGTAGCGGGGTCCGGACGACCCACTGGCCGGGACCGCTGGTCGGCACGAGAGGAACACACATGGAACTCGATATTTTGTTTGAAGTGACGGTTGCGAAGCCGTGGGAGGGCAGTCGACAGGAGGCGGAACGACGCAAATTCGACAGCATCATCGAACAGGCCAAGCTCGCCGACAAGCTTGGCTTCCGTACTGCGTGGTGTGTGGAGCACCACTTCCGCGAGGGCCGGTCACACTCGTCGGCGCCCGAAGTACTCATCGGGGCACTCTCGCAGGTCACCAAGGATATTCGTCTCGGATTCGGTGTTGCTCTGATGCCACACGGATTCGGATCGCCGGTGCGCGTCGCGGAGCGCGTCGCGACCGCCGACGTGCTCAGCCACGGCCGCGTCGACTGGGGGAGTGGACGCTCCACCCTTAGCGAGCAGGCCGGCTTCGGCGTGCCGCACGGTGAACTGAGTAAGCGGCAATGGGCCGACGCCGTTCGGTCCGTGGCTGCCATGTGGCGGGAGGACCGATTCAGCTGGGACAGCGAGTTCCTGCAGTTCCCCACACCGCGACCTATCGTGCCCAAGCCGGCCCAGAGTCCCCATCCGCCCCCGTGGACGGCCGCCGTCAGCGACGGAAGCCCCGCGACTGCTGGGAAAGCCGGCCTAGGGCTGCTGTCGTTCTCCATCCTTCGCCCGATCGAGGAAATGGCGCGCCACATCCGTGAATACCGCGCTGCGGCCGCCAACCCCGAACCACTCACCGACGTCAGCCTGAACCGCGTCGCTGCATACACGCTTGTGCACTGCGCAGAGACAACCGCGAAGGCCGAGGAGAACGGCGCGTGGGAAGCGGTCTGGTGGTGGTATCAGAACCATGCCGAGCTCGCTCTCGAGTGGGACTTCCCCGAGATGAGTCAGGAGGAGCGCGACGTCGCCTTCCCGCTACTCAAACAGCGGGCGGAGGGGCACTTCGACGTCGAGGACTTCGGCGGTCACGACATGGTGATCGTGGGTGATGTGGACGCATGCATCGAGAAGATGAAGCTGTACGCCGATGCCGGCGCTGACCAACTCATCTGCTATAGCGAGTTCGGTCATCTCTCCCACGAGGCGATCATGGAGAACTTGGAGCTGATCGGCACCAAGATTCTGCCGGTCCTCAAGAACTACGAACCGAACCGCGATCGGTTTGGTTCCGGCTCCGCGACAACGCCTTCGACGTCGCACGTAACGCTGTCTCCTGGGGGAGTCACGAGGAAGTGACGGAAGGCGGTGACGGGGTGTTCGTTCGTGTGCTCGTCGTCGTCGTCGTGATCCGGTCTGCGGAACAGTTTGGATGAGCGATCCCGCGGAAGACGATTGGGTTGTTTTGGTGACAACCCGACTCGCGTTGCCGCTTGCGATCTACGTCGCTGCGGTCACCGTCGCGGTGATCGGGATCTTCGTCAGCGGCTGGGTGATTGTCGTCGGTGTGGCCGTCGCCGCCGCGGCGGCGCTGTGGGGCGTCGTCGCCGTACGCCGCCCGTGATCGCCTGGCGCTGGGATCGCTTCCCGGCCACGGCCATATCTCCGGCCCCGCCAGCGCTCACCGGTTGGGCCTCTGCACCCTCCGGCTGGTGCGCTGGGCCGGTGGCGTCGATACGTGGGTAACCAGGGGGCCACTCGGCCGCTCCCACGATCCCATGCGCCCTACTCACCGCTGACGGATGACGATGCGGCAGATCCGACGCCATTTCGTCGCATTGCGAACCACAGTCGTGGCGCAATCGGGACCGCACGGCCGGATCGCACGTCGATCGTGATCAGGACGGCCGTTCCGCCGGCGACCTGCACACCACTGTCGCTGCGCCACAGCGCTTGACTCAGTGTGAAGCTCTTGGCTGTTCGTTGAGTGGCTCGGACACCGCACGTAAGGCGTTCGCCGGGAAAGACCTCCGCGTCGAACCGCGTCGACGTCTCGCGCAGAATCGGCCGACAGCTGTCGTCGAAGACGACGTCGTGCGGAAGATCCAGACCGTCGTTGAGGTAGCGGGTCCAACTCTCGAACAGGATGTTCGCGATCTGCATGCCGTCCACGTGGCCCAGGTTCCCGCCGCCCGGAGCGATGACGTCGGTGCGCCATGCGTACTGATCAACTTTCATACGCAGCGAAGCTAGCGGGGCGCCGTTACACGGAACAGATCTCGCGCGCGACGAGAACGCGCGCCCGCGCCTTGGAGCCGTTAACGCGAGATGTAACAGGCCTGCGGCTTTACTACCACGACAATCGAACCTGAGATGGGCGTGCAGCGCGTGACGGGCCCGGATTTGACCGGCGATGCTAGGTGATGCGCCGACGGGCATGTTCGCCGCGGCCGAACGTGGGCCATCTCGCTAGCAACCCCAAAAGGAGACGGTAGTGCCCCTGTCGGAATCGGCACGCGCGTTGATCGACGCCATGGATGAACGCACGCCAAAAGTCGGTACCGAAGTGCTTGACGCCCGTGCGGCCCGCGAAATTCAGCGCGCCAACACCGTTGCGGGTCTGGAGATTCCGCTGGCGCGCGTGCGCGACTTGCGCGGCGGCATCGCCGGGGATTCGTCACCGGTGACCATCCGACTATACGAGGCGGAAACCACGTCAACTCACCGTCCCTTGATCGTCTTCGTGCACGGTGGCGGATGGGTGCTGTGTGACCTCGAGACCCACGATCCGATGTGCCGCCGCCTTGCGCGGGACACGGACGCGCTCGTTGCATCGATCGACTTCCGACGCGCACCAGAACATCCATTTCCCGGACCTCTGGAAGATGTGTACGCCTCGCTCGTTTGGCTTCACGACAACGCGGCTCGGCTTGGCGTGGACCCTCAGCGAATCGCGATCGCGGGCGACAGTTCGGGCGGAAACCTAGCTGGTGCAGCCACACTGATGGCCCGGGACCTCGGCGGCCCCACGATCGTGTTCCAGGCTCTGCTGTATCCGGTCACCGACTATCGCCTCGACACGAGGTCGTATCTGGAATTCGGCGAGTCTGGCGGGTTCCTGACCCGCGCGAAGATGGAGTGGTACTGGACGCAGTATCTCGGCGCGCAGGACCGCGGCCACCCGTACGTCTCGTTGGTGGACGCCGATCTCGGTGGGCTGCCGCGCACTCTGATCGTGGTGGCCGAATGCGACCCCTTGCGCGACGAGGGCGCAGCCTATGCCGAACGGCTTCAGACCGCGGGTAACGACGTGAGTCTGGTCTGCTACGAAGGCGCGTTCCACGGCTTCCTGTCCCTGGGTGACGTCCTTGACGTCGCAGACCTCGCGGGCGCCGAAACATGCAACTGGATCAAGGAGAGCTTCGCCGGTACCCCGGCGTAGATCGTAGAGAGCCCGCTCATTTCCGCGGGCCAACAAGAGAACACCCAGGGCGAACACGCCGCTGGGCACTACAGAGAAAGGATTTACGGTGAGCACCCAAACCAACAAGGAGCTCGTGCTTTCAATGGTCGCATCCGTCGTCGCGCCGGAAGCAGTGACCGACGACTTCGAGTTCTCGATTCAAGCCGACCCGTCAAGCCACGCGGCTGCCAGCCGCGTCTTGACGCGTGACGCACTGCTTCCAGGATTAGCCGCTACCAGGGAAACGTTCCGCTTCCCCGATGACGGACCAGCCGGCGATGGGCTGCGCCAGACAGTTCGATCAATCACCGCTGAGGACGATCGCGTCGTCGTCGAAACCGTGGCTGAAGGCGTGCTCAAGTCGGACCCCACCCGCAAGCTGAAGAACCGCGGCGTGTTCGTCTACGAATTCCGAGGCGACAAGGTGGCCCGCCTACGTGTCTATGAGGACACCGCGTACGTGATCGCGTTCTGGAGTGGCGAGAACAGCGCAATAAGCAACGCCGTCAACGCCACCTAACCGCCGACCTAGATGCACATGCTCACCAGTGCCATCGAAGAATGGGTCGGGGCTCACGGATGAACAAGCCGATGCTGCTCGGTGGTCTACGCTCGCCGATCGCCAAACGCAACGGAGGGCTAGCCGACCAGCACCCGGCGGAGTTACTCGGGAACCTCATGCGCGCAACGCTCGAGTCACTCACCATCGACGCGACAGATGTCGACGAGGTCTTCGTCGGCTGCGTTACTGCCACGGGCGACCAGGGCAACAACGTCGGGCGAACGGCGTGGCTGACGGCTGGTCTCCCCGTCAGCGTCCCCGCCACGACGGTCAACGCCAAATGTGGATCCAGTCAGCAGGCCTTGCACATCGGCGCAGCTTTGGTCGCCAGCGGGGCAGCTGAGGTCATCGTTTGTGCCGGGATCGAGCACATGACTCGCCACCCGCTCGGCCAGGACGTCGGCACGGAGATGGGAGATCCGTACTCGCCTTCCTATCGCGGCCACTACGAAACGACGACGCAGGGCGAGGCTGCGGAACGCATCGCTCGCCAATGGAAGCTAGATCGGCAACGGTGCGATGAGATCGCCGTCGTGTCCCAGGAGCGCGCCGCGGCGGCAATGAAGCGAGGTCGCTTCGCCCGGGAGATCCTCGAGGTCGGTACTTGCCGCACTGACGAGGGGCCACGGGTATCTACGCTGCAGTCGCTGCGCCGACTCAAGCCGGTGTTCGCTGCCGACGGTGTCCTTACCGCTGGTACCTCATCGCAGATTTCCGACGGCGCTTCTTGCGTCGTAGTCGTTTCAGAGCGGTATGCGGCCGGACACGGCCTTGAGCCAATGGCCGTGGTGGAGCACCAGTGCGTGATTGGGGTGGATCCCGTGTTGAAGCTGACCGGGCCGATACCGGCGACCAGGAAGATTTTGGCCAGATCGGGGCTCGGCGTGCAGGACGTCGACGTGTTCGAAGTCAACGAGGCGTTTGCCAGCGTGCTCGGGGCGTGGATCGACGAGATCCACGTGCCGCTGGAACGCGTCAACGTGAACGGCGGCGCAATCGCACTCGGCCATCCCGTCGGCGCGACCGGTTCGCGCCTGCTGTTAACGGCCGCGCACGAACTGCGTGAGTCCGGCGGGCATCGCGCACTGATCACAATGTGCTGCGGCGGCGGTCTCGGTACCGCAACCATCCTGCGGGCAGCCGCCTGACGTTACGCAGCGGCCCGCGGTGCACAGCGCATGGGGGTGTGGCCGACCGCTACCGACCCGGCACCCACTCACTGACTCGCGCCGCACGTACGCGGCGACGCGGCGCCGATTGTGACGTGAGGGCTACCCCACCCGAGCCGGCTGCGGCTTGGCCCCCGACGGACGATCGAGAATCGCCCGAGGTATATGGCATTCGCAGACCTGTTTCCGGTTGGCGTTCACCGAGGAGCCAGCCGCGTTGCGCCACACCGGAACCCGCGACATCGATGTAGCAGTTCATGGTGCCCGGAGCCGCCCAACGGTGACGCCCGAGGCGGCACCCGACATCCCGACCGTGCTGGCCCGATGGATTTCGCCGCACCCCAGCATGCACGCGTGAGATGCATTGGATACCGAGGTTGAGGACGAGTAACGGGTGATCTAACGCACAGTTGTGAAGGTTTGTGTCATGCCGCGTCCGGAGGTTACGAACCCATGAAGTTCCACTTCTTCCATCTCATGCCATACCCGGAGCTTCCGGCCGATCTTCGTGATCGGTATCGAAGCGTCTGGGTTGACCTTCCTGTCAAAGAAATCTATGACCCGGTGGTCGGCAACCGCGCCTATCACGAGTATCTCGATGAACTCGAATATGCCGACTCGGTCGGCTTCGACGGCATATGTGTCAACGAGCATCACCAAAACGGGTATGGCGGAATGCCATCGCCGAACCTCATGGCCGCAACGCTCGCCCGACGCACGTCCTCGTCGAACATCGTCGTACTCGGAAACACCGTGCCCCTGTACAACCCGCCGACACGGATCGCCGAAGAGTTCGCGATGCTCGATGTGCTCTCGGGCGGTCGACTAGTGGCCGGTATGCCGCTCGGTTCTGCGATGGACACGGCGTATGCCATGGGGCAGTCACCAACCACGCTGCGCGAGAAATACCGCGAAGGCGTCGACCTCATCACGCGGGCGTGGAAGGCTGACGAACCCTTCGCTTTCAACGGTAAGTACACACAGTTGCGGTACGTCAACCCGTGGCCTCGTCCGATACAGCAGCCACACCCCCCGATCTGGATTCCGGGCACCGGCAGCGTCGAGACGTGGTCCTGGTGCGCCGAGAACGACTACCTCTACGCGTATCTGTCGTTCTTCGGCTATGCGGGAGCGCAGAAGATGATGGACGGCTACTGGGACGTCGTCGCCGAGCAGGGTGGAGAGCGAAATCCCTTCTCGGCCGGCTTCGTGCAGACTGTCGCCGTTGCGGACAGCGATGCGCACGCCGAAGACCTGTATTCCGAGGCCGCGACGTACTTCTACAACCGGTGCCTCTACCTCTACCCCGGTTTCGTGTCACCTCCCGGCTACATGTCCGAGGCAAGCATGCGAAAGGGCATCGAAGGACAGATGCAACAAGCCGCGGCGATGTCGCCGGACTTGACGTGGAATCAGATGATCGAGCGTGGCTACATCATTGCCGGCCACCCGGATACCGTCACCGAACAGCTCAATGAGTTGACGACGAATCTGAACGTTGGCCAGCTGATGTTGTTACTGCACTTCGGCAATCTGTCACGTGAACGCACCATGGACAACATCGCCCGCTTCGCGTCGGACGTCGCCCCCCGCCTGCGCTCGAAGTTCTCCGAATACGAGGACCGGTGGACGCCACGTGCGGTCCAACCCGCCGGCACAACTCACCTCGGAGGCACGAAATGACCGACACCAGCTCATCGGCCAGGACCCCTTCCGCGCGGATCATCGAGAAGGGCAGTGGCGATCCGATCGTCTACCTTCACGGCCTGACTGGCATCGATGAGTCGGATCCGCTGGTGAATTCGCTTGCGGTGCAGTCGAACGTGATCGCTCCCGTCGCGCCCGGCTTCGATGCCGCGAACGATCTCGCGACCTTGGACGATGTCCACGACCTCGCGATGCACTACGAGGATCTATTGGCCTCGCGCGGACTCGACAGGGTGGCGCTGATCGGGCACTCGTTCGGCGGGATGATCGCAGCCGAGCTCGCGGCGCACTATCCGGCCCGTGTCTCGAAATTGGTCCTGATCGCCCCGCTCGGGCTTTGGGACGACGATCTGCGTGACGGCGACCTGCTCGGACACTCTCTCCCCGAGATGCCGGAGCTCCTTTGGGCCGATCCGACGAGCGACGTCGCTGCCGCGGCTTCAGGATCCGACCTGGAACCAGCCGTACAGGTCGACCGGATGATCGCAATGCTGCAAGGTTTCTCCGCGGTCGCGAAGTTCCTCTGGCCACTCCCAGACAAGGGGTTGGCAAAGCGGCTCCACCGCATCACTGCCAAGACCCTCGTCATCTGGGGCGGCAGCGATCGGGTCGTGTCCCCGGAATACGCTAAGCACTTCGCAGAGGCGATCTCCGGAGCCCAGTCGACTGTTTTGGACGATGCCGGGCACCTCGTAACCTACGAGCGGACCGCCGATCTCATGGGGCTTATCGGCGAGTTCCTCACCCAAAGTGATGGCGCGACAACGGGCCTCCAGGAATGACGGCCGTCAGTCGTGCGCGCGAACTCGTTGTGCTCAGATTTCGGGCGGGCTGAGCAACGGTGACGACCAGCACGAGAACCATCGGGTCGCCGGGATGGGCGGCGGCGGCGCTGCGGCGCCCGCGTACAGCGCTGCGACGTACCGCAATGACACCGGTGAACAGTGCGGCGACCGTTGGCCGAGGCATGATGTTGGCGGCGGCGGTCATTCGTTACTCGGTAACCGATGCGATATCGCTGCGCTTACCTTTTGCGGAACTCATCGGCCAAGCATGGACGCTCTACAAGGTGACGGCGCTGCCGGCGATCATGATGGCTGTCCCGTTCGGCGGAATGGTGGCCGTCCAGTCTTCGGGGCTGATCAACCAAGTAGGGGCGAGCTCATTGGTTGGAGCGGCAAGCGGGGTGGGCGTTGTCCGCCAGGGTGCACCGATCACCGCAGGGCTACTCATGGGTGGCGCGGCGGCCGCAGCGATCGCATCCGACCTTGGTGCGCGGGCGGTGCGTGAGGAACTCGATGCCCTACGCGTGATGGGTGTCGACCCGGTTCGTCATCTGGTCGTGCCACGTTTTCTGGCCCTGATAATGCTGGCACCCATCCTGTGTTCGGTCATCATCGCGTCGGCCGTGACCGCCTCGTTCCTCCTGGCGGTCACGGTTAGTGAAGTGACGACAGGAAGCTTCTGGGCGTCCTTCGGCGCCTTCGCGAAGATGGTGGACATCTGGTTTGCCATCGGTAAGGCAACTGTGTTCGCGGCAATCGTTGCGATCACCTCGTCGCTGAAGGGCATGGAAGCCAAAGGCGGGCCACGCGGTGTCGCGGATGCGGTGAATGCCGCTGTGGTGCTCAACGTGGTGGGCATCGTCATCGCGAATCTCGTGATCACGCAGCTGCAGACGATGTTCTTCCCGATGCAGGTGTCGTAATGAATCTCGTGAGCTCAGCCAACCAAGCTGCGCCCTCGGCGCAGTTCGTTGCCTGGCAGAAACTTTCGCTTCGCTTCGTTGCACTGTTCCGCACGATAGGACAGTGGGTCGTGTTCATCGCGCAAGTCGTGTACCTGCTGCCGCTGACGGTCCGTCAGTATCGCAGGGAGACCTTGCAACGAATGAACAGTCTCGCCTGGGGCCGTGGTTCATTGGTCGTAGACGGCGGCGTGATCAGCGTTCTGGTCATTCTCGGCATGGCCATTGGTGCCTCGATCGCGATCGAGGCATTCGCGACGCTGAACCTGCTCGGATTCGGAGCACTGTCGGGAATCGTCGGTGGCCTGGCCAATGTGCGAGAAATGTCGCCCCTCGTCGCCGGGATCGCGTTTGCGACACAGGCCGGGTGCCGTATGACCGCAGAAATAGGTTCGATGCGGATCGCTGAGGAAATCGACGCGGTCGAAGCGATGGGGCTGCGGGCGATTCCGTTTGTGGTTGGGACACGCTTCGTCGGCGGAATGCTTTGCGTAATACCAGGATTCATGCTGACGCTGCTGACTAGCTTCTTCATCTCCAACACCATGATCCGCGTGGTCTATGCCCAGGCTGCCGGCACGTACGACCACTACTTCGTTCAGTTCTTGTCGCCCACCGACATCGCCTATTCCACGATCAAAGCGTTCATCTTCTGTGCCGCGGTGACGATCATCCACTGCTATTACGGCTACTTCGCCACAGGTGGCCCTGTCGGCGTCGGACTCGCCTCTGGCCGTGCCGTACGCGCGAGTCTGGTCGCGATCATGGTGCTGGACTTCACCCTCACGGTATTTCTGTGGGGCCTCAAGCCGATGTTCGTATTCAAGGGTTAGGCAGATGACGTCGTTACTCAGGGCCTCTGAGGAATCAGAGACACGTACGCTGACCAGAGTCGGCGGCCTTCTGGTGCTTTCGCTGGTCGTCGCGACAACACTCTTTGTCGCAACCAAACCTTTGAGGCACCAATCACACGGCGTCATTTCAGTGGCGATCGAAACGCCCTATGTCGGGGAAGGCGTGACCAGTGGCACGCCACTGATCATGCACGGTGTGAAAGTCGGTGAAGTCAACGCCATCTCGAGCCATTCTGGCGGGGGTGTGCTGCTCAAGGCCGATCTCCAATCAGGCTCCACAACCGGGCTAACCGACACCATGGCGATCGACTTTCGGCCAGCCAACTACTTCGGCGTGACCGGAATCAACCTGATACCTGCAAACGGTGGTCGACCGCTCCAAAACGGCGCGCTGATCACCGTCACGCCGACAGGCAACTTCACACTGCAGGCGTTGCTCTCTCGCCTCGGCGAACTGTCGAACAACGTCGTCACCCCCCGGCTCGTCAGCGTGCTCGATCGCGCCACCCGTTACACCGACGCACTCAACCCGCTACTGGAGACGATGCTCATCACCGGTACGTCGCTGGCCAAAGTCCAGACAATCAGCACAGAGCAGCTCCTGCGCAACGCAACCGGTATCAGCGTCGCGTTCCCCGGCTACGTGAATGCGTTGGTCCAGACTGGAGATCACTACGTGCACTCCAAAATCGGCATCGGATTCAACGCCGACGAAGACTACAAGAACAACCCCTACGTCTCAACCTACGATGACGCACTCTTGAACCAGTACAACGCTGCCAGAAAGGCATTGGAATCCGATCCGGACGGCTTCACCTATGGACGTGTCAAGGACTGGCTGAAGGGTGCCGAGACCGACCTGTTCAGCAAGATTGGCAACCTGGAGTCCTCCCATATCTACGATCTCTTCCCTGCTGTTGAAGAATTCCGCCTCATCGCCGATGTGGTTCCGCAGTTGATCAGCCCGGCTGATATCGGAGATACATTGCGAGAACTGAGATCTCGCCTTGAACATATGTACGCGGGGTCTGGTGACCAGCGTGCCCTGCAGGTGCGGATCGTCCTGGATTCGCTTCCAGGCGTGGCGACTCCGCTCGGTTTGGTATTGGGAGGACCGCAATGAAACCGTTGGCGGCGCTGTGGCGGTTCACACTCGCCGCGCTTGTCGGCATCTTCCTACTGGTCGTGATTGCCAACACGATCCGCCAGCCGGTCGCGGTCGCCACGCACACGTACAACGCGGAATTCACTGACGTATCGGGGCTCCACGAGGGCGCAGATGTTCGGGTACGCGGCGTACGAGTAGGCAAAGTCGATGGAATCGAACTGAAACGGACCGACGGGCGCAGCCTCGCGGCAGTGAGATTCACGCTAGACAGGCGCTACAGCATCGTGCCGACTAGTCGGCTGGCCGTGAGATTCCAAGCGCTGACGGGGTTGCGCTATCTCGACGTGGCCGACGCCGTCGAAGGTGATGCGACGGCAAATCGTGTCGACAATGTGCCAAGCACCATGACACAACCCTCATTGGACGTCACGACGCTATTCAACGGTTTGCAACCCGTGTTAGTAGCACTGAATCCCGACGAGATCAACACGTTTACCGACAACGCGGCGTCATTCCTCGCCGGTGACGGTAGCGGTCTGGGACCCATGCTCGACAGCATGCGAAAACTCACCGCCCTCGTCTCCAACCGCGAACAGGTGATCTCGACACTCGTACAAAACCTAGCCACCCTTGCCGACGGTGTTCATGGTCGCTCCGACTATCTCATTCAGATACTGCAACTCGTAAAAGTGCCTATCGAGTCAGGGATGACAGTGCTCGACGAATTCAGGAAATCACAGATCTATGGCCCGGACTTCGTTGACGCGGCGTTGCGGCTGCTCGACAACGCAGGAATCAAACCCGGGATCGACATCGGCACCGCACTCGACAAGGCATTCACCAATGTCTACGACAACATCGACGCCATCAAGCGGGTCCCGGCGATCTGGGAAAACATCCAGCCACCTGCGCAAGTCGGCACACCGGCGCCATGTTCTCACGGGCGGGCAGAACTTCCCCTCCCCATGGATGTCCTTCTCAACGGCCGAAAGGTGATGCTATGCAATCAATGACGACGCCGATGCGCAGCCAGGTCCTCTGGGGCACCATGGCGTTGGCCGTAGTCACGATCATCGGCCTGGTCGTTGCCGTGGTCTACATCAGTCCGCCCCGACAACAGTTCGTCACGTTCTACACGCAGGACGCGCAATCCGTGCACCCCGGCGATACCGTGCGCGTAGCCGGGATTGTCGTCGGCAAGGTCAAAGACCTCGCGATTGAGCCGGACCGTGTCCTGGTGCGAGCCAGCGTGGATCAGACCGCTTTCGTCGGTGACCAGTCTCAGGTCGAAGTCCGCATGCTCACAGTCGTCGGCGGTTACTACGTCACCATCATCTCACTTGGTGACTCGCCCCTGGGAACGCGTGCGATTCCCGTGGAGCGGGTCACCATGCCTTACAGCCTCATACGCACTCTGTCGGACGCGACCACGATCACAGAACACGTTGCGACGAAGCCGATCAGGGAATCAATCGACGAATTACAGCATGGCCTGGCAGATGGAAACGTGGACGCCGCAACTAAACTCATCAACGCCGGCAACAGTATCACCGACATGATGGACAAGCAGCGCGGACAGCTCTCGTCCATTCTCGAACTGTCCAACGAGTATATCGCCTCGCTCAACGACAACCGCGACCTGCTGGAGTACCTGCTTTCCAGGGTCGCGATCCTCGAAGAGACGCTCATGTTGTACAGCAAGGGGTTCGGACAAGCCATCGCCGGGCTGGGGGAAGTCGGGAGGCGGCTGGAATCGGTCGCGGAGTTCTACATGCCGCACCGGTCTGAATTCCTCGACCGGGTCCGCGGTGTTCTGCGGGAGTTTCGTACGATCGCCGACCGAAACGGACTTCTCGTTCGGGTGCTCAACCGGATGCGCGACAGGATGGAACACGCGCTGGATGCGCAGAACAGTTCAGCGCCACCCGAGCTGTTCGCCACTGACCTGTGCATCCCAATGGAGGGGAGTCCCTGTTGATGTCCATTGGTAGTCGTTCAGTAGCGCACGCGTGGTACGCATGGGCTGGCGCCGCGCTGTGCGTGGCGGTCTGCGCAACTTCGTGTGGACCGCGGGCCGCGGCGCAGTCGCAGTTCTGTGCGGTCATGCCAGACAGTATCGGGCTCTACATCGGTAACCCCGTGACCCAAATGGGATACGAAATCGGGACCGTCAAGACCATCAAGCCCGCTGGCGGCGGGGCCGAAATCGGTTTCACCGTAAGCGAACAACGCTCCATACCGCAGAACGTCAAAGCAGTAATCCGCTCACCGTCGATTCTCGCCGACCGCGCGTTGGAGCTCGTCGGAAACTATGAGTCCGGTCCCAAGCTGGCACCCGGCGACTGCATCCCACTGAACCACTCGTCGACACCGATGAGCATCTCCAAGGTGATCGGATCTGCCACCAACTTCGTCAACGGACTCTCGCCGGACGGGTCGGCCAACATCAAAGACGCCCTCCGCGGTATCGACGAGGCCGTCAAGGGCAACGGAGCCCCACTGAACCAGTTGATCAGCACATCGGCTGCGCTGCTGGACAACCCCGACCAGACGATCGCCGATCTAGGCGCTCTCACTAGAAATATGGCCGAACTGACAGCAATGCTCAAAGCGAACAGAGAGCCCGCGAAGCAGATCCTGCAGGACATGCCGGTCACCGGGCCTGACCTCGCTTCCGCCCTCGAGGGCGGTGCGGATCTGTCCAAACCGTTACCCGAGCTCGTGCAACTGGTCAACGATCTCGAACTTCAGCTCGGCCCCGAAGTGCAGCTCGCACTCGACACGGTCTCTGACGCGCTTCGGCATTTGAGTCCGCATTACAAGGGGATCGCCAATATGCTCAACCCACTCCCGCGCTTCATCAGCGGGCTCGCCGGCGAGCCCGCTGATGCGACGGCCGGGGCCCTGGCCAAGCACCTCAACAACCACCTGTTCAACCTCCTGCCTTGGCGCCCACCGCTGTTCCGGATCCGAACACCCAATGGGCTCGTCACATGCGGTGTGATGAACGCGGCCATGCCTGGCAGCTGCGCTGACGTCGCCGGCCAACCGTATGCGGTAGACGTTGCTCTGCTGCAGTACGTCCTCACCGTGGCAGCGCAGCGATGAGCAGCCGAGCACGTTTGGCCGTTGCCATGCTCGTCGTAGCTGTGGCGGTCTCGTCTTGTGCATCGATCAGCGTCAATTCGGTACCGCTGCCAGGCAACACCTACGAGGGCGGCTACGACATCACGGTCGAGTTCGCCAACGTCCTCAACCTGCCCGACCGCGCCAAGGTGGTCATGGATGGCACCACGGTGGGTGTGGTGACGAGGGTGTCCAGTACCAGTAGCCACGTAGACGTCCGATGTCGAATTGACCGCGACGTCGTCGTGCCAGCGAACATCCGCGCCATTCTGCAGCAGGCCACCGTCCTTGGCGACATCTACGTCGCGCTGGAACGACGCGATGACGGCGATCCGGCAGCACCTTTGGGGCCCAGTAGTCGGATCCCACTGGCACAGACCACATCTCCGCCCCAGCTCGAGGACACCATCGCGAGTCTGGCCAACTTCATCGGCAGCGGATCAATACAACGATTGCAGAACACGTTGGTCCGCATCAACGCCATTACTCCAGCTCCAGATCAGATCCGCCAGATGTCCTCGCGGGTGGCAACCGACCTCAAGGACCTGTCGACCAACATCGATGTTGTCGATCAGTGGCTTACGGGGCTTTCCGACACGACAACCGTGATGGCTGCTAGCACCCCAGCATTCAAGTTATGGTTCTCGCCTCCGGGATTGGCCGGGTTCAAACGAAACATGATCGTGGCCAACACGTTCGGCAAGCAATTGCCCTCTCTCGGCTCCGTCTACAACGGCGGGTATTGGTTGGTTCCGCTGCTCAAGTCCATTGCGGGTGCCCTCGGGGCGATTCAGCAGTCGAAGTGGGCAGTAGAGGAGGAATATCCGGCGTGGCGTCGCTTCATCACCGACTACTACATGCCGCAAGACAAATATCCGGCAATCAACATCACCTCGATCATCGGCCCTGATGGCCGGGAACTATCCGGTGATGTCCAGCAGGTTCTACGCATGCTCGGAGCTGTGCCATGAAGATAACAAGCCTGACGTCCTTCATCGCGTTCGTGGCGATGATCGTCGCATTCATCGGCTACGTCGCATCACTGGGAATTCGGATCACTCCGCCGGCGAATCGAGTGAATGTCTCGATGGATGTGTCCGACGTCAACAATATCGTCGTCGACTCCAATGTGCTTCTCCACGGGATACCGGTCGGTAAAGTGACCGATATCGACACGTCGGTCTCAACGGCGTCGATACGCTTCTATATCGACGGTCAGTACAAAATCCCAGTCGATAGCGATGTGCGACTGGAAAACCTTTCGGCACTCGGGGAATCCTACATCGAATTAGATCCCCGGAATATCGGCGGCCAGGTGTTGCAGAACGGCCAGCGCATCGCGACCGAAGACGTGAAACGACCGGCCTCGATATCCGAGCTAGGCACCACCGTAGTGCGGGTCCTCAACCAACTCGATCCTGACCAACTCAAGCGCACTATCGATGAGGTCGATGTCGGCCTACCCGACCCGAACACGGTGCTGCCCAACATTTCCCGCGCGAGCCTGCTGCTGCGCAACACCACGACGGATCTCAAGGGGCGCGGGCATGACACACTTGACAACCTGCAGATACTCCTGGAGAACGCCGGCTTCGTCGGCCCGGCACTCGCCCAGGCGGCGCCTCCCATCGCCCGACTTGGCCCCAGCATTGAGGCCCTGTGGAACTATTCCACCGACATCACACTGCGCACCGATTCGCCCGCAAGCGTCTACCACTTCGGTGGCTTCATTCAGCGAATACAGAATTTGCTTGACGATCGCGGCGCCGACATTCGAGTGCTAACCGAACCCATGCTAGGAAACATCAAAGCCATCGCGGCGTCGCTCACCACTATCGACAGCAGCCAAATCCTCACCCACTTGCTCAACTCCGTGCCTGAAGACGGCGCGATCGACCTGCACGTGACAATTCCGGAAAGCGAGCCGAACAAATGACGACGACGTCCCGCGACACCAAGGAAGGTCTGGCGAACGGGCTAGACGTCGATGCGTCTGACCGGGAGGCGGACACTGTGCCACCAACCGGGTTGACCGACTTCGAAGCCGATTCGGAGTCGCATTCCGACGCGTTGACGACACCAACCGAAGCCAAGGCCCGCCGGGTCTCGGTTTCTGTTCGCACTCTGGCGCTGGCCGCACTGATCCTCAGCTTGATCGCGGCCACCGGTGTGATGACATGGTTGTACCTCGGCGCCAACTCGAGGCTCGACGACCAAGCTCGGCAAGTCGACAACAACAAGCACGCCGAACAAATCGCCCTCGACTACGCAGTCAACGCCGCCATCATGGACTTCCAGAATCTCGCCCCCTGGAAAGAGAATCTCGTCAAGGGCACGACCGCTGAACTCAGAGACAAACTCAACAAGGCCGCGACAGAGATGGACCAAATCCTGCTGCCCCTGCAATGGAGTTCCGCAGCACGCCCGCTCGTGGCCAAGGTGCGCACCGACAACAACGGGATGTACATAGTGGACGCGTTCGTCAGCGTCTCGACGAAGACGGTTCAAGCGCCAGATAGCTTGCAGTCCACCGCGACCTACAGCATCACCCTCGATCGCAACCACGACTGGCAGATCACCGACGTCGGTGGAATCGACGCCATGGTCGGCGCAAAGTAGCCAACCAGTACCCGGAGGTACCCAATATGCCAACCTCATCTCGGTGCGAGGCGACCTACTCGACCACACGTCGCCAAATGCGCGCTGTCACGCGGTGGTTGGTTCTCTTTGTTTCGATGGCCGTGGTGTTGATCGGGCCCGCCCACGCTGATCCGTCGAACCAGCCTGCCCCACCGCTACCGGTTTTCACTCCGACGTCAAACAACTGGGCACCGAAATACCCATTCCCGTATGACGCCACTCGGAAGGACGTCACAGACGCTGACATCACCGCGGAAGGCGAGATGTGTCAGTGGTTCAACGGGCAATACGAAGTGTTACAGCGCCAAATTGATGCATTCGGGTTCAATCTCCTTGCTGCCAACAATGACTGGGTAGTTGACGGAATCCAGTTGCAGGCCGACGCCGTGACCGCCAACATCGACCAGGCCGAGGCCTTTCTCGCGCCGCGGGCCGAGGCCCTGACTCACAGCGAGGACTTCGCTGGCGACGAATACTTTCCTCTGTATCAGGGGGAGAGTTTCTACCGCCTGTGGCAGCATCTGTCGAACGTCGGGACTGGCATCAAGGCTCGCAATACGGCATGGGTGTTCGGTCCGTCCGTGCAGCGGGTGAAGCATTGGGGCAGCCGAATTGTACGGTCGCATGTCTGCGACTAGCTGTTGGGCGTGTGCACGACTTCCCTGCGTGTCACTGCTGGCTTCGACGACTGTTTCCTCGACTCACACTTCAGGTGGAACGGAAGAAACCGGACCTGCGGCGCGTTGGTAGTGATGTGACGTATCAACAGATCTCGATCACCGGCCGAGAGGAGCTGGGCGATCGCTCCCAGCCGATCCAAGCGTTGTCGGAGTTCTACCGTGCCTTCAACGCCCGCGACCTCGAGCTTGCCGCCCGCAGTTGGGACAACGGCGACGACTCGGTGATGGACAACCCGCTCGGGGGCATCAGCCGCGGCTGGCCAGCTATCGAGGCGGTGTACGCGAAGTTGTTCAACGGTCCGAACCGGGTCCAGGTTGAGTTTTGGGATTACAGCATCGTCGAGACCGCGGACTGCTTCATCGCGATCGGCCGCGAAAGGGGATCGCTGACGATGCATGATGGCACGACCCTAGAGCTTCGCATCCGTACTAGCCGCGTCTTCCGCCGTGCCTCCGATAACGAATGGCGGCAGGTGCATCATCACGGCTCCATCGACGAGCCGGACCTGTTGAGGGCATATCAGTCAGCCGTCATCGGGTAGCAGGGCGCGCGGGCCGCCGGGACAACAACTCCGGCCCACGATCGCGATGTGTACGTCGTGTCCAAGTTGGCTAGGGACCCGCCAATACCACCGCAGCCAGCACATACCCTTGATCCCCATCGCCATCGCTCAGCGCGTTGACGCCGTATTTCGTGTAGGAACAGTCGGGGATGGCCGCATAACCTTCGACTACGACGCCGCGGTTTGCCTTGGCCTCGACATCTCCATAGCCGACAAGCATTTTCGCCTTGCTCGTGTTGTAGCCCAAGTCCCGCAAGACGGGCATCGGATCCTCGAAGGGTATGAAGCGTGCGGTATGCAGGATGTTGGAGTCCGTTTCAGAGTTAGCGCGCTGGGCCACGCCGTCGAGAATTGGGTCGGATTGGAGCGGCGGACAGCCCGCTGCAGCGCGGGCAGAGTCGACCTCAGACTTCAGAGCCGTTGTCGCGTCCGCCGCCGCCGTGGGTGCAACCCACGTCGCCAAGACGGCACCCGCTGCGATGCCCAGGGTGACTTGCTTCATTCGTCGCCAGCGCCGCATCGCATGCGGCTGTCGACCCCGCTCATCTGCAGACCCCCGAGGGTCAGTGCGCGGGAAGTCCTCGCCACGAAGCCTTGTCATCCGTTACTCGCCTCCTGAAGCTGCACGGGCGTTAGCCCCGTTGCGGTCGATCCGATCACTGGCGACGCCCACGCACGCGTGGTCACGTCGTGACTCAACACCCTGCGGCGGCGAGAACCGCGTCCGCCCCCGAGCTCAACACCCAGCCGGAGATACGTCGGCTGAGTTCTGTCCAGTCGCATCGGGTTGGGCTGGAGTGTGTCCCGCTCGCACTTGTTCTCGACAGGGTCAGCAGGAGGTCGTGATCGTGGTCGCATTCGCCGTGGATGGATAGATGCGGAACCCCGATCGCTGGCGCTGCAACGCTTGCAGACGCCGGCCGTGACCACGGGAACACGGCGTTCCCACTTACCCATTGGCTCACGCGCGAATCCTGCGCCAGCCGGGCGATCGCGGAGAGATCCGTGTTCGAGAGATCGACGACGGTCGCGCCGTCGGTTGCGATGTCGATCGTGCTCGTAGCCACGTCGAGTAGTCGCCGAACCAGCCCGCCTCGCAGGTAGTGTTCCGGGATCGCGGTGGACTGCAGGCCGGCGCGAGGCGCAATGTCGATGCACATACATGCGATTCCTGCGCGGTTGAACTCGTCGGCGAAGAGGAGGTACAACAGTTCAGCGGAGGCCTCCGCGCTCGGAAGCATGACGACCAGCGGCGTGCGCATGGTCGTACACGACGTGCGCAGGTACCCAGTCACGTTCCACGGACCGACGCTGACTTCATAGATCGTCAGCTTCGTACCCTCGAACCGCAACGCAGCGGCAAGGTCCTTCGCGGCCGCGCCGCGGCCCTCCGCGGAGGCGTGCGGCTTGCCCGACTGCCTACTGGAGATCAGGCGGTATAGGGCGGCGACCTTGAGCGCTCGACTCGCCTCGACGAGGTCCCCCTCATGGGCCTGATCCGCGGCAGCGTCCTCGGCGGCCGCCGCGTACATACTCCACAGTCGGAAGCCGGCCAAACTGGACGGAGCCGCAACGTCGAGATAGCGGTTCGGCAAGTCATACGGCAAGCGAACGCAGAACGCCCGACACGCGGCGTCGGACGCTGCTGGTGCCCCCCGAATCCGAGGCAACATCTCGCCCATACGATTAGCGTCGGCGAACACCGTTACGTGCCGCGTTATCTCGACCCGGGTAGCTGGGCAGCTGCCCGCGGTCGGGCGCAGAACGGGAGGTACTCGCGACCGCGATCGCACAACGCCGCGTGTTGTCGCCAACCGTCGCGCGCCCTCCATGGCGACCGAAGACGGTAACGATGACCGTAACGGCGACGGCCCAACGTGGATGTGCAACAACCACGAAACGGAGAGCCGGTGAGAAAATCGCCAGCATCGAGCGCTGTCGACACGACCGTTGCGTCGTCTGCGATGCGTGCCACGCTCGGGAGGTTTTGCACCGGCGTCACCATCGTGACTGCGGCGGCGGAGTCGGGACCGGCCGGCTTCACCTGTCAGGCGTTCAGCGCCGTGTCGCTCGAGCCGCCACTCGTGCTTCTGTGCCCGGCGAAAACCTCGACGAGTTGGCCGAAGATTTCACGCGCACAACGGTTTTCCATCAACGTCCTCGGGAGCGGCCATGAGGAACTGTGCCGTGACTTCGCCGTCTCGGCTGGCGACAAATTCGCCGGACGGTCCTGGCACGTCAGTGCGCGCACCGATGCCCCCATCCTTGCCGACGCGGTGGCGGTCATCGACTGCGTGATCGAGGCAGAGCACGACGCCGGCGATCACACAGTCGTCATCGCACGCGTGTTGGGACTCGAACACACCGATGACGAACCGCTGCTCTTCTTCCGCGGACGGTTCCATCGGCTTTCCGATCGAAGTGGGTGATCGCGACGACGAGTTGCGCTACCCCATGCACCCTGTTCCCGACGTCGCACACCGGCACCAATCACGAACAAACGGAGGCACGATGAACTTGGCCGTACCGAATACGATGAAGGGCCACTCGGTGACCGTCGACGAGTTCGAAGCCACATATTCAGACTGCTCGAACTGGACCAAGTGGGGTCCCGACGATCAACGTGGCACTCTGAATTACGTTACGGCCGCGAAGATCACAGAGGCCGCGAGCCTCGTTCGAGACGGTCGCGCAATCTCCCTTCAGGTACCGATGGACGACAGCGGCCCGCAGACTGGGGCGTTCGGCCGATACAACCCCATTCATCACATGCTTGTTTCCGGTGCCGATCACGTCGCGCAGACGGAGCCGTCGCCACTGGGTTTCGGGTACGCCGATGACTCCCTGTTCTTGTTCTTGCAAGGCGGGACCCAGTGGGACGCGCTGTCGCACATCTTCCGCGACGGACGAATGTACAACGGGTTCCCCGCCAACCATGTGTCCAGTCGCGGTGCCCGTTCGCTGGGCATCGAGCACAATCCGACGCTCGTGTCACGCGGCGTTCTTCTCGATCTGGTCGCCGTCCTTGGGGAACCGATGTCACCAGGTGACGTCGTGCTCCCGGAGCTGCTCGACGCGGCATGTGCTCATGGGGGAGTCACTGTCGGCGAAGGCGACATCGTGCTGATCCGCACCGGCGACATGATGGCGCGCCGCGACTCACCCGGCTGGGGCGGCTTCTCGCTCGGCGACGCGCCCGGTCTCTCGCTGCGTAGCGCACGCTGGCTCGCCGAGCACCGTGTCGCGGCCGTCGCAACGGATACCTGGGGCGTTGAGGTCAGGCCCAATGAGATCGCCGACGCGTTCCAGCCGATGCATCTGGTGTTGATCGTGTCGATGGGCATGCACTTGGGCGAGATCTGGGACCTGGACGCTCTCGCCGCCGACTGCGCCAACGACGGCCGGTACGAATTCATGCTCGTCGCACCGTCTTTGCGCATCACCGGCGCCGTCGGCTCGCCAACCAATCCCCAGGCAATCAAATAGCGGCCGCCCGCACCAGCCGATGACAGGAATGAACACCGATGTTTACCGCTGACCGCCTTGAGGTGCGAATCCTCGTCGAAAACTGGGTCGACATGCTGCTGCCCGATCTACACATCGGCGACGCCAGCCAGCATTGCGTCACCCGAACCGGGTTGATCGAGCATTTCGATCCGAAGCTGACTGCGCCGCAAGCCGAGAACGGCATCAGCTTGCTGGTTAGGGCCACTCGCGGCGCTCGCACCTACACGACACTGTTCGACGTCGGCCTCACCGGGTCGGTGCTGGCCCACAACCTTCGCGCGCTCGGTGAGGATCCGACCACCATCGATCACGTCGTCATCAGTCACGGTCACCCCGATCACTACGGTGGCATCGATCGTTTCCTTGGCGAGCTCGACCGCGCCGTGCCGGTCGCGACGCATCCCGACGCGTTCCTTCCGCGATACGCCGTGATGGCCGACGGCCGCACGTCGCCGTTCTACAACGCGGCCTTCAACCAGGAGAGCCTTTCGACGGCCGGTGCGCGCTTCGTCCTCGTCCGCGAACCACTCGAACTGGGATGCGGGGTGCGGACCACAGGAGAGATCCCCCGCTTGGTCGACTACGAAGGACCCCGTCCTCCCGCCGCGCCTGGCGACCCCGGCCTCTATCAGGTCGCCGCCGACGGCCGGGTAGGCCTTGACGAGGTGACCGACGAGCAAGCGCTCGTCATCGACGTTGCCGGCGAAGGCCTGGTCGTCCTCACCGGGTGTGCTCACGCAGGCGTCATCAACACCCTTCACCGGGCCCGTCAAATCAGCGGCGAGAAGCCAATTCGAGCCGTCATCGGGGGGTTTCACCTCGGCTTTCCGACCACGCCCGCCGAGAACGTCGACAAGACCGTCGAAGCGATGCGCGACCTCGAGGTACAGATGATCGTCCCAATGCACTGCAGCGGGCTACGTGCGCACGCGGCGTTCTCGTCAACCCTGCCGCGTCAGTACGTGCAGCCGTCGGTAGGCAGCTCCCTCTGGTTCGGAAAATAGTCGTGCAACGGGCTCAGCGGCCCGGCGCCCATCAGCCGACCAGATCGAAAGCGCGGCCGCTAAGCGACATCCGAGTCGTCTCGATCGAACAAGCGGTCGCAGCGCCCCTATGCACGCGTCATCTGCTCGATCTCGGTGCCGACGTGATCAAGATCGAGCGCGTCGGCAGTGGAGACTTCGCCAGAGACTACGACCACGCCGTCAACGGCCAGTCAACTCATTTCGTTTGGCTCAACGCCGGTAAGCGCAGCGTTGCCCTCGATCTGAAACATCGTGCAGGCGTTGAGGTACTGCACCGGTTGCTGTCGACCGCCGATGTGCTGGTGTCGAATCTCGGGCCTGGCGCACTGGACCGGATCGTAGGTCCGCGAACGCTAACGCGTCGGTATCCGTCCCTTGTCCGGTGCGCGATCAGCGGATATGGCCCAGCCGGTCCGTACCGCGATAGGAAGGCATACGACCTGCTGGTCCAGGGCGAAGCCGGCGTCACACTGAGCACCGGTACCTTAGGAGCACCTGCAAAGGCCGGCGTCTCTCTCGTTGATCTCGCCGCAGGCAGCTACGCCCTCAGCGCCATCTTGGCGGCGCTGCTGAACCGCACGCGCACCGGACGTGGGACCAATCTGAACATCTCGATGTTCGACGCCATGCTCGAATGGATGACCCCGCTGCTGCTCATGCAGCAGCTGACCGGAGAAGTGCCCGAACCCGCCGGGATGCACCACGCCACCATCGCGCCGTACGGCGCCTACCGGACCTCCGACGGAGTGCTGATCAACATCGCTGTGCAGAACGATCGTGAGTGGCGCCGTCTCTGCTCGCTAGTCCTGAAAGCTGAAGGGCTGGCGAGTGATCCGAGATTTCACACCAACGAGCGGCGGCTCAGAAATCGACCCGAACTGGAGTCGACAGTGGCAGCGGCATGCTCACGTCACACCGCCGACGAGCTCATCACCACGCTCGATACTGCCGGCATCCCGTGGGGATATCTCAACGACGCCGCCCAGGTCCTCGCGCACCCCCAGCTGCTTGCCGCAAAGAAGCCGCGCGAGGTTAGGATGCCCACTGGCCGCACGGTGTCGCTGCCGGACACCGCACTGGCGCTCGGCCCCCGGCCGCGTAACCGCCAGATGGTCCCGGCGCTCGGCGCGCACACCCTCGAAGTCCTCGATGCGCTCGGCTACCCGACGTCCGACGTTGATCGGCTCGTACGCACCGGCATCGTCGGCGTCGGCGAGGACGCATTCGACGGCACAGTGGAGGAGACCTGATGTTCGTCCCGCTGACAGTGGGGGACTTCCTCGATCGAGCGGAACTCGTCTACGGCGACCGAGTGGCAATCGCGGACGAGCCGGATCAACCCGCGTCGAGCCTCGGTGCCATCACCTATCGCGAGATGGCGCGCTACGCGCGGGCCCAGGCGGCCCGCCTCGACGAGCTCGGGCTGCGGCCGGGGGAGCGGGTCGCGGTCCTGTCACACAACAGTGCCCGCATGATGATCTCGTTCTTCGGTATCTCGGGCTGGGGACGCGTCATGGTGCCGATCAACTTCCGCCTGACAGCGCCCGAGATTGCCTACGTCGTGCAGCACTCCGGTGCCGACCTGTTGTGCATCGACCCCGAGTTCGAGGACGTCGTCGCCGGGCTCAAGACACGACGCGTCATCGTCTTCGGCGACGATGACGCGCTGTACCGGCCCGGCGTCGAGCCGCAGCAATGGGCCGACGTCGACGAAAATGCGATAGCAAGCCTCAACTACACCTCAGGCACGACGTCGCGGCCCAAGGGCGTACAGCTGACCCACCGCAACCTGTGGCTCAATGCGGCAGTTTTCGGTCTTCACCTCGGATTGAGTGACCGAGACGTCGTGCTCCACACCTTGCCGATGTTTCACGCCAACGGTTGGGGAATGCCTTACGCGGCAACGGGTGTCGGCGCCGGCCATGTCGTTCTACGCCAGGTCGATGGTGCGGAGATCCTGCGCCGCGTCGCCCAATACGACGTCACGGTCATGTGCGGCGCCCCGACGGTGGTCGACAGGATCCTCGAGGCGGCCGCCACGTGGCCCGGGCCGCTACCAGGTCGCGGCCGCGTCCGGATCGTCGTCGCCGGCGCCCCGCCTCCGACGCGGACGATTGAGCGCGTCCTGGACGTACTCGGCTGGGAGTTCATCCAGATCTACGGCCTCACCGAGACCTCGCCACTCCTGACGATCAACAGGCAACGGCGTGAATGGGATTCTCTGAGCGTCTCAGGCCGCGCGCGTCTACTTGGCAGGGCCGGCGCGCCGGCCCTGGGAGTGCGGTTGACCACCGCCCCAGACGACGAGGTTCTCGCGCGCAGCAACCACAACCTCTTCGGCTACTGGCAGCAGCCGGATGCCACGGCGGAGGCGATCCGCGACGACTGGTTTCACACCGGCGACCGCGGCGAGGTCGGCGCTGACGGTTACCTGACGATCGCTGACCGCAAGAAGGACGTGATCATCACCGGCGGTGAGAACGTCTCCTCGGTCGAAGTCGAGGACGTTTTGACCTCACATCCGGCCGTCCGCGAGGCGGCGGTGATCGCCATCCCTCACGAAACATGGGGAGAGGCAGTGCATGCGCTCGTCGTGACCGACGGTTCGAACGTGACCGAAGAGGAACTCATCGCACACTGCCGCGCGTCACTGGCCGGCTACAAGGCTCCAAAGCGGGTGGAATTCAGAAGTGAACTGGCGCGTACGGCAACCGGGAAACTGCAGAAGTTCAAGCTGCGCATTCCGTACTGGACTGACACACATGGCATCTGACGTTGCCAACCAGCGGGAGTGAGATGCACGGGCAATGGGCCCTAGTTACTCGGAAATGAACATACTGCCACCGTTTCGTTTGAGGAGCGTGCGTTGACGACGTGTTTCGGCGTTCGTGATGGGCTCTGCGATCGGTCTGACCGCACCGCTGACAGCACATGGACGGCGGCCGACATACCTGATCAGTCCGGCCGTGTCGCAGTCATCACCGGAGCCAACTCCGGCGTGGGCTTCGCAACCGCGCACGAGCTGGCGCGCCACGGCGCGCACGTGGTGCTCGCCGTGCGAAATCCCTACAAAGGTCAAGCCGCAGCCGCTGCGATCAGAACGGCGATACCAAACGCAGATGTGATGGTTCAACATCTGAATCTTGCGTCTCTGGAGTCAGTTGAGCGCGCTGGCGCCGAGCTGGGCGGCCGGTTCGATCGGATCGATCTGCTGATCAACAACGCCGGGGTGATGGGCGGCGCGCGGTCGACCACCGTCGATGGGTTCGAAATGCACTTGGGAGTCAATCATCTCGGGCATTTCGCGCTGACTGGCACACTCATCGGACATCTGCTGGCGGCGCCGAACTCGCGCATCGTGACGGTCAGTAGTGCCGCCCATCGACTGCGCGCCCGCATCCGATTCGACGATCTGCACAGCCAGCGTAGGTACACAGTCAACCGTGCATATCTGCAATCGAAACTAGCCAACCTGTTGTTCACCTACCAGCTACAACATCGACTCAATGCGTGCGACAGTTCGACGATCGCGGTGGCGGCCCACCCCGGTGGATCCACGAGCGATATCACTCGCCATTCCACAACGCCGGTCCGACTTGTCAACCAGCTGTTACAGAGCCCCGCGATGGGCGCGCTACCGACGCTGCGGGCCGCCACCGATCCCTCGGTATCAGGCGGCCAGTTTTACGGGCCGCGCGGCTTCCTCCAGATGTGCGGTTACCCCAAAGTCGTCAGGTCCAGTTCGCACTCCCTGGACCTGCACCTGCAGCGCAGAATCTGGACGCTTTCCGAGGAACTCACCGGCATCGACTATCCCGCCTTCTGACCTGATGGAGAATGCGATTTACGGCGATCAAGTCTGTCGGCGGGGTTCGCCCGGGCCCCGGTTGCACGGCCGAATTGTGCACGGATTTGTGAACGAAACGTGGTGAAACGGCCTAGACGGCATGAGACCTCATTCGACGGCCGGGACGCGCCAATGGTTTAAGCTGCGAATTTGAGAATCGCGAGGCCGCGCCTTGACTGAACGTGAGCCAAAGCGCAGCTATCCCTATCGTGCATCGTCCGCCTGGGCGGACCCGCGAAAGAAGCTGCGCAGCTCGATGGCGATTGCGGCGACCGGGATACAGCGGCGCGTGCGGTATGTACTTGTTCCCGGCTCGGTTGGTGGCAGAAAACGGGTGAACCGTAGTCAGGTAGTACCGCAACTGATCGGCCAACCACGGGGTGCTACCTCGCGATGACACTGAACATCCGCACCTGACGTCCCGCCGCACTCACGAAGTCAGCCAGGAGCGGAGTTCGTCGGCGAAGCGCTCGGGCTGGTCCTCGGACAGGTAGGTGTACGAGTCGTCGATGGTGTGCAGTTCCCCGCCGAGCGTCTGGGCGTATCTCCTGGCGTGCTCGACGGGGAAGACGTGATCCTCGGTAGCCCATAGAAGTAACACCGGACTACGGAAATCGTTGGGCAATCGTATGGCCGCGGCTCGGCTGTAGCTTGCGTTCACGCTGCCGATAGCCTTGCGTCCGTCAAACCGGATCTCGCGCCGGTCCAGGACCGGGCGGATGTAGCCGTTCATCGCTGGCGCGTCGATCGGATACTTCGCCAGCCAGCCATAAGTGTTGCGCCAGCGCCAACTTCGTTGCAACCGGAGTACCTGATAGAGCGCGCGATAGGTCGCCGGATACGCGGCGGTGGCCTTCAGCAAGCCGAACCCTCCTGGCGTCGGTGGCCACGTGCAGTCCGGCGTTTCACACGAAGCCAGCACCAGCCGGCTGACTCGCGGCGGGGACTCGGCGGCCGCGATCTGGCAGTACGCGCCGCCGGAGTCGTTGCCGACAAGCGTCACGTCACGGAGGTCGAGCGCCGCGATCAGCTCTGCGATGAGCCGGGCGATGCCCAGCGGGGACAGGTCAGCGTCCCGCTCCATCGGGATGTCGTGTGAGCCAAGTGGCCAGTCCGGTGTCACACAGTGGAAGTCGTCTGCCAAGTGCGGCACCACTTTGCGCCAGATATTCGCATTCACGAGGTATCCGTGCACGAACACGAGTGCCGGACCTGAGCCGCACTCGTGGTAGCGAATCAACCCAGAGGACAGCCGCACGTCCTTGGCCACGCCCAGCCGAGAATCCCGCCAACTCATCCCACGAAACGGCGCCTGCCGAGGAACGGGCCGAGACCCGAACGCCACCAGGCCAACCACGCGGTCGGCCGGGTCAGCATCGTCTGGGCGATCGGCACCGAATCGAAGAAGGAGTCGCGCCGCGCGATTTCGCCGGACGAGGTGATCCAGATCTTGTCCACGGCGCGGAAGGCGAAGGGCTTCCCGCCGAGTGTGGCGGATAGTTCCAGTTCGATGAACAAGATGTCGTCGCGCCCGGCCCAGCTCAATACGTCGCCACGGAGGTCGGGTAGCAGTGCGAGCAGCCGGTCGCCCTCTTGCTGCCACATCTTGCGTCCCACGGTCGGCGGCAGCATGGGCTGATTCAGCACGACGTCCTCGATGAGAATGTGGTCCCAGGCGTCCGGTCCGGGGTGCGCCCACCCCTTGGTGAAGGCGTCGACGACATTGCGATGGACGGCGGGCCAGTCGGTGGTCACAGAACCCCCAGCTGCTGTAGTGCCTCGGCGATGTCGAGGTAGGTTTCCTTGCGCTGCACCAGATCTCCGGCCATTGTGAAGACGTCGATCGCGCCGAACTGGACGACCTTGCCGGTCGGCTGCACGACGATCGCGCCGAGCGGGAGCGGTACGGCCAGGCTCGCCGAAATGGTGTACTGGTAGACGTAGTGACCGTCGCCCACGGTCAGCTGGTCCGTCGTGGATTGCATGTCCGGCCACGTTGCCAGCAGCCCGGCGAACGCCGCCCGGACCGCGTCGGATCCGGTGATCTCCGGCATGCCGAGCAAGTGCAGACGGAACATGGTGTCCGGAGTGTGCATGGCCATGATGCCGTCGAGGTCGTGGCCGTTCCACCTCTGCCCGTATGCCTCGATGATCCGATGCAGATCGGTCTGGCAGGTCGTCATCAATGCTCCAGTCGATTTCCATGTAATGATTGCATGAACGGATCACCGGAGGTTAGCAGCGGAATCGTATTCCTGCAATGATTACAAGAACGGGTGGAATGAATCCTCGAACGCAACGCACGATCGATGCACTGCTGCAGGCCGCGGAGGAGATCTTCAACGAGCGACCGATAGACGACGTGACCGTCGAAGAGATAGCGGACCACGCCGGCGTCGCGGTTGGGTCGATCTACAACCACTTCGGGTCCAAGGCCGGGTTGCGCGCAGCGGTCCTGCAGCGTGCGCTGGCAGCGGACCGCACGTACATGGACCGCGCGTACACGGCCGATCGCACGGCGATCGAGCAGCTCTATGCCGCCTCCGAAGAGTATCTGGAGTTCTACCTCGCCCACCCGGACTACTTTCGAATGCTGGCCTACCCGGGTGATCCCGGGCACTACACCGCGGGGCACGAACTCTCCGAACAGCTCGCGAGGGCCGTCGACACGCAGAATCAGCGCATGGTCGAGGCACTTCGGCTCGGGGTCGAGGCCGGTGTAGTCCGCGCGCTGGCCCCCGAGGACGTCGCCACCATCCTGTGGGCAGCATGGAACGGTGTGATCAGCCTCGGGTGGCGCCCGGACAGCCTGCGTCGCAGCGAATCCGAGCTTCGCGGGTTACTGCACACCGCAACCGATGTCATCGCCAACGGACTCTTGGTTCGATGACTCCGCATGAGACCAGCGCCGTCAGGTCAGCGGTTCGCCGCCGCACTCGAAGCGGCGGGCCTGGCGGTAGTAGCTCAGCACGCCATCGCATTCGTCGAGGACGTCCTCGGAACCGCCGTGATTGCGGCTGCGGATGTGGTCGAAGTTCTCCAGATCGCCAACGGGGAACATGAAGTCGCTCGGATGGTAAGCGGGCCGCACGATGACCGTCGATCCGTCGGGCTTTTCGACGAACCGCTTCTGCCGCTTGCCGGAGAACTCAATCATCGTTCCCCGTTCCAGAGAAGTGAGGCTAATCGCTTGCGTGATACTGCACCCGGTGAATCCTGCTGAACCGCAACGAGATCGCCGTGAGCAGCGATGGCAGTTCGGCGGTGAGCAGCGTTAATCGTGGCCACGATGCTCCTTGCACAAATCCGCAGGCCTGGTGTGCGGGTTTCAACGCAATCGCAGGGTTCCGATCGCCGGTCGGTGTGTTCGTGCGGTGGCGGTTCTTTCAATCGTTGCTGACATGTTGCTGCCTTCCTGTGCTCGGTGGGGGATGTCCACTCCTGGAGCTCATGATCGAATCGCCCTGCCACGCTTGGGCACCAGTCAAGGTCCCGCAGGAGCGCGCAGATAGCGGGTAGCTGTTTTGCCTCGTCTGCAGTCGAATCTTCTCAGCTTCGTTCGCCTGCAAGGGTCTTTCAGGAGATATGTCCGTACCGGTAACCCGCCGTATTCGATTCAGTCGTATTCCAGCGATACCCGACAACGCCGCCACTGTCTTACAATTTGTAGTACGCTGTGACCTATGGCTGACACCATCACTT